>NZ_JAQVZX010000029.1 GCF_028707975.1 Syntrophomonas sp. | reverse complement strand
GCCCCCTATAGAGAAGTTTTGACCCATGGTTTTGTGGTAGATGAGCAGGGCCGCAAGATGTCCAAGTCCCTGGGCAATGTGGTGGACCCTTTGAAGATGACCCGTGAAATGGGAGCAGATATACTGCGCCTGTGGGTATCATCCGCCGATTATCGCAACGATGTTTCGGTTTCGCCTAATATCATCAAGCAGAGTGCGGAGGCTTATCGTAAGATTCGCAATACCTGTCGCTTTATCCTGGGCAATCTTTTTGATTTTGACCCTGGGAAAGAGCGGGTAAGCTATGAAAATCTAAGCGAACTGGATCAATGGGCCTTGCTCAAGCTGGATAAATTAATCCGCCGGGTAACCAAAGCCTATGAAGATTATGAATTCCATGTGGTATTCCATTCCATTCATAATTTCTGTACGCTTGACCTGAGCAATATCTACTTTGATATTTTGAAGGATAAACTATACTGTTCGCACCCGCAGGATGCGGAAAGGAAAGCAGCTCAGACCGTACTCTACGATATAATCGACGCTCTGGTGGTAATGCTTGCTCCCATACTGGCCTTCAGCAGTGAGGAAATCTGGAGTTATCTCAAGAAGGAAGGGCAGGCGGAAAGTGTCCAATTGCTGGACTGGCCACAGGCTAATGAGCAGCATCTCAACCAGTCTATCGAAACCCGCATGTCACGGGTTCTGGAACTGCGGGAAGTAGTTACCAAAGCCCTAGAAGAAGCGCGGAGCAAGAAGGTGATAGGGCACTCCCTGGGAGCCTGGATTAGCATCTATGCCAGTCCCGAATGGATGGAACTTTTGGAAGCTACCGCCGGCCTGGAAAAAATATTCATTGTCTCCCGGGCGGAACTGAAGCCGGAGGCGGAAGCGCCGGCAGAGGCCCTGGCCCTGGAGGGGGTCGAGGGTATCCGCGTTATGGTTAAAGCCGCCGAGGGCAGCAAGTGTGAACGCTGCTGGATAATTGAGACTTCAGTAGGAGAAGATTTAAAGCACCCCACTTTATGTAACCGCTGTGCAGAAGTTGTGGCCCAACTGCAAGGATAGGAGGCCGGGAATTTATGCACCGGATATAGAAAAATGAAAACGAAGAGTAAAAGGGGAGAGCTTGCTTTCCCCTTTATTCATCGTAATGCAACAGTGTTTTCCCTTGGAGAGGCGATAAGTTAAGGAATAAAGATATCAGGATTTTGAGTTGAATGGTATTTAAACCTCGCAATCTGGAATAATAATAAGAGAGTGGAGGGGGAGTTATGCCGGAAAGGGAACCGGGTCGGGATGAAAGCCATTACCTGCAGGAATTGAACCGGAAGATGGACGAACTGTTTTTGAGTATGGAGAAATTGGGCATTGCCGAGTACCTGGAAATGCTTAGAAACCCGCGCCGCCTCTTTTTTATAAACTTTTGGGCCGGTTTATCCCGTGGCTTTGGAATGGCAATAGGTTTTACCATTCTGGCAGCTATTGTAATATACTTTTTACAAAAATTGATAATACTGAATGTACCGCTTATTGGGGATTTTATCGCCGACCTGGTAGCAATAGTACAAAACCAGCTAAGGGTGCAGTAGCTTTCATCAATGCTTGTGCCGTCGCGGTATGGGAGGCAGTTTACATATATTGAGGTGATAAGATGGACTACCAAAATAATTTAACGCAGCGCAAAGCTGAAATAGAGCAGGTTATTAAACAAAAACGGGATGAACTGATTATTCCCCTGGGTGAATGGAGTGATGAACTATCCCTTTATGACCAGCACCCGGCTGATATTGCCAGTGAAGTGACCCAAAGGGAGACTAATCTGGGTATATTGGAAATGTTGGAATATGAACTGGAGAAAGTAAATGATGCCCTGTCCCGCCTGCAAAATGGCCAGTATGGTGTTTGCGAAGCTTGCGGGCAGAAAATCGAGCCGGCTCGGCTGGAACGCCTGGTGAATACCACTCTCTGTGCCAACTGTGCCCGGAGCCAGCAGAAGGGCTTCAAACGGCCCGCCGAGGAAGAAGTCATAGAGGCGGGTCAGATGTCAGACCTGGGCGAAGGAATCCAGGTCGCTGGCTATGAGTTTTATGAGTAGGACGGGAATGCTAATAGACTGGAGATATATTAGTTTTGCTAGCTGGCACTTTAATTAACGGTGTATTTTGGAGAGCCGGGATGTTTTCCATATCTTGCTAAAAACCGCTGAAGAGTATATATTGATGGTAGTGGAACATGAGGGATGGGGATTTAGGAGCAAGCACAGGACGAAGGAGGAAAGGCAGATTGAGAATAGGTATTTTTACTGACAGCTTTATTCCCTACACCAGCGGCGTGGTTACCTCGATTTTAACTTTCCAGAAAGAATTGAGCCGCCTCGGACACGATATCCATATCTTTGCCCCTAGCTATCCTAATTTTCAGCAGGAGGAAGAACAGGTATACCGGTTCTTTTCTCTACCGGCGCCAACCAACCCTGATTTTTCTCTGGCCATTCCCATTTTTCCAGGCATGAATATGTTGGTCAGGAGGCTTGACCTGGATATTATCCATGTTCAATCACCATTTACCATGGGGCGGGTAGGTCTTCACTATGGCCGCAAGTATCACATTCCTGTAGTCTTTACCTATCATACCCTTTACGACCAATATGTTCATTATGTTCCCATTGCTCAGGATCTGGCCCGGGAAATGGCAATCAAATACAGTGTAAGCTTTTGTAACCAGTGCAGCCATGTGGTAGTGCCGAGCAGTGAGGTACAGACAATACTAAAACAAAACGAGGTTAAGACTCCGCTTAGCGTAATCCCAACCGGCGTACCTCTGGATAAATTTGAATCAGGGGATAAGGAGTGGCTGCGGAAGAATTACGATATCCCCGCCGAAAACCGGGTTCTGCTTTTCGTGGGACGACTAACCCGGGAAAAAAATCTGGAGTTTCTCATAAAGGCCTTCCAGCAGGTAAAAAGGCGGGTAGCTAACAGCTCTCTGGTTTTAACCGCCCAGGGACCCCTGGAAAGCGAGCTCAAAAAGCTGGTACTGGATTTAGGTCTTTCGCTGGAAAGGGATGTTGTTTTTACGGGAGCACTGCCCTTTGACACCCTGGTAAATGTTTACTACTCAGCTGATCTGTTCGTTTTTTCTTCCGTAACCGAGACCCAGGGATTGGTTCTAATTGAGGCCATGGCTGCCGGGCTGCCAGTGGTAGCGGTGGGAGCTTACGGGGTTCAGGATATGGTGGATCATGAGAGAAACGGCCTTCTAACCCCTTTGGACATGGATGCCTTTAGTGATGCTATATCGGTTCTGTTGCTTGACAATCAACGCTATCGTCAATACCAGGTCAATGCCCGTCAAAAGGCGGAAAGCCTTTCCGCCGGTAAAATGGCCTTGAAATTGGAGCAACTTTATCAAACCCTGTATGATCAGTCCCCTCCTCGTTATTACCGGGGATTCGACCTGGGCAGGTGGCTGGGTTCCTAGAAGCCGCATTTGAGGGCCTGCTATTGACAGGCCTTTTTTAATGGGGTAAGGAAGTATCCAACAAATCGCTTTGCCCCTTGCTATTGTCTTGTGTTAGATTAGCAGGAAAAGTGAGGAGTGAGGGGTAAGGGGTCGTCGGCCAGTATATCATGGGGACAATCCTTCTAATATATATCATAATATATCTGTGTGAATCAGCGTCTATAATAACCTCCTGTAATGCCTTTTTTTCACCGGTGGTTGTATCCTCCACCCCCGCACTCAAAGCTATTGAGTCAGGTGGAAATTATTGTTGAGTCTGGTCGTTATTAAGGTGGTACAGCGAGATATTTATAAAGCAAAATAATATTGATGACTTTTTATGGTTAGATCAAATAGAGCTAATTTCTTAATAAATTCTTTGGGAGCTGGAGCGAGATGAAAAACCTGCGCCTCACCTTGGCCATTATCGCTGGGAAGGTATTGATCTATATGAGCCGCCTACTGGGCCATCAGGGAACTTCTTTACCCGGCCAGATAGCCCGCAAGATTTATCCCCGGATATTGCGAACCCTGTCCGCCAACATCCGCCGGGAGATTGTGGCAATAACCGGAACCAATGGTAAAACTACCACCAGCAACATGCTGGCGGAAATTCTCCAGCAGCAAGGCTACAGCCTGGTGCACAACCGGCTTGGAGCCAATATGCTTTCTGGAATCACCACTGCTTTTATTGAAAAGAGCGATATTTACGGTAGCAGGAAATTTGACTATGCCTTGCTGGAGATCGATGAAGCCACAGTTCCCTTGCTCTTGCGGGAAACCCGGCCTCGCCTGGTTTTAATCACTAATTTTTTTCGTGATCAGTTGGATCGCTATGGAGAGATGGATCATACCATAAAATTGATTCAGGAGGCGGTGAAGGATCAGGAAATCGAAATGCTGCTTAATGCTGATGACCCGCTGACCGCCAACTTCCAGGCTGAAACCGGGCTTAAATGCTGGTATTACGGCTTTGATGACAGTTCCTATGACAATTGCCGGGTCATGGATAGCAGGGAAGTAAGATATTGTGCCTTTTGTGGTCATCAGCTGGAGTATGAGAAATATCACTATGCTCAACTGGGTCAATATAGCTGTCCTCAATGCCATAGCCGCAACCCGGAAAGGGATTTTACCGGACACGAGCTGGAAATGAGTCCGGATATAGAATTGAAAGTGGACGGAATGGCCCTCAAAAGTCCCTGCCAGGGCTTCCACAATGCCTATAACATACTGGCGGCAGTTTCCTTGGCTCGCTTGTTGGGGGTGGAGGATGAGAACACTAAGAAGGCCATTGCCAGCTTTAAACCCCAGGCCGGAAGGATGGAGGTTTTCTTTATAAACGGCAAAAGGGTAGTCTTGGTCCTGGTCAAGAACCCGGCTGCTCTAAACCAGACCCTGGCCAGCTTAATTTATGACCCAGGTCGAAAAAACCTTTTCTTTGCTTTAAACGATAATGCTGCTGATGGCCGTGACATCTCCTGGATTTGGGATGCAGATGTGGAATTATTGGAGTACGAGAATGTGATGATTGAACAGATTGTCTGCTCCGGACAGAGAAGCGGCGACATAGCTTTACGCTTCAAATATGCTGGTTTCCCTCGGGAAAGGATTAAAATTGAAACAGAACTGCCGAGGGCCATTGAGCTGGCAGTGCAGGGCAGCGTGGAGAGCAGTAATATACTTTGCAGCTATACCGCTCTGTTTACTTGCCAGCGCATCCTGATGGAGATGGGAAAAAGAAGCGAGGCCGGGGAGGAAAAGGAAAAGGCTTACCAACCCCAATCATGAGCCAAGCTGCTTGCCAATACCAAACCGATTTCTTATCAATCATGCCCCGAGGGACACAACTATTGAGGAAAGGTGAGTTAGTAGGCGATTGAATAGTAAGGTGTAGTAGGAAAACCCCTCACCCCTTACTCCTCACTTTTCTTATTATCTGGAGGTGTATATGGCACATTTTCATTTGGTGCAACTCTATCCTAATTTAATGAACCTCTATGGCGACAGGGGCAATCTTCTCTGCCTACAAAAACGGCTGGAATGGTACGGACATGACTCCAGCATAGAAAATATAAACCCCGGTGACAGTCTTGATTTCGAGCATATAGATTTGCTTTTTATGGGTGGAGGCTCAGAGCGGGAGCAGGAACTGGTGCTGCAGGACCTGGCCAGCAAGAGGGATTCCCTGATGAAGGCGGTTGAGGAGGGCTTGCCCGTTCTGTGTATTTGCGGGGCTTACCAGTTGCTGGGTGAATACTACCGTTCCCATGAGGGCAAAGAGATGCAGGGCCTGGGGCTTTTTTCTTTCTTTACTCAGGGACTTAAGGAACGGCTTACAGGAAATATTCTTATCCATACTACTTTGAATGGGGTAGAAGAAAGCGTAGTCGGTTTCGAGAATCATGGGGGAAGGACTTATTTCATCGATAAGCGATTGCAGCCTTTTGGTAGCGTAATAAAAGGATTTGGCAATAACGGTGAGGACAAGAAGGAAGGAATAAGATACAAAAACCTGCTGGGCAGCTACCTGCACGGACCTCTACTGCCTAAAAATCCTCAGGTGGCTGATTTCTTCATTAAGGCCATGGCCGAGAGAAAGGGCTTTAGGATAGAGCGTATTCTGGATGATAGCCTGGAAAACTATGCCCATGAACAAGTAAAAAGGAAACTTATGGGATGAAACCAGAATATTTTGTACAGGTTGGGGCACAATACCAGTAAATATCAAGCATAAAAAGGGGTGTTGAGCTATCAACCTGGACACAGCTTTGAAACTCTACCCATTCCCCGCCGAAAGTGTAAGAAAGCGGATGAGGGAAGTATTGAGTACAGGAAACCCCCAGGTGGAGCCTATCATTGACTACCTTCTGGAAAGCAGCGGTAAGATGCTGCGGCCCCGCCTGCTTTACCTGGTTGCCTCACCCTACCCCCATGACCCGTTGATGGTTAGGGATATGTGTGTAGCGGTTGAGTTGATTCACCTGGCTTCACTGGTGCATGATGATGTGATTGACCAGGCTCTCACCCGCCGGGGGCAGGAGAGTATGAACAGCCATTATAATAATAAAACCAGCGTCCTCACCGGAGATTTGCTTTTTGCCACAGCCTTCAACTTGATCAACCAGCACCCACTTCCCCGGGTCATGGAGCAGATAACCCGTACCATACAGCTGATGTGCCAAGGCGAAATAAAGCAGTTGTCTCTGGCCTTTAATCTGGATATCAGTGAAGAGGAGTATTACGAAAAAAGTTACAGCAAAACCGCCTGTCTTTTTGCCTGTAGTTGCCGGGTAGGAGCCTGGACCACCAGCATGCCGGAAAAATATGCTTCATTGTTGGAAGACTACGGTCTCTATCTGGGTTATGCCTACCAGATTATTGATGACATACTGGACCTGGTAGCAGATAGCCAGGTTTTAGGTAAACCAGCTGGAAATGACCTTAAGGAAGGCAATATCACCCTGCCCTTAATATATGCCCTGAAAACCAAGGAATACGGGAGCCTATTAAGAGAGATACTGGCGGGGGAACCGGGGCAGCTTGATACCCGGGAACTTAAGGATATACTGATAGCCAGCGGGGCCATTGAATATGCCCGGTGCATTTCCCGGCAATTTTTGCAAAGAGCCCTGGCCAGTCTCGAATCTTTTCCCGCCGGCCCCGCCATTAAAGAAATGAAAAATATTGCGATGTATATAATGGAGGAATACTATGCTCGCCTCAGCTACGCCAGCGAAGGCGAATTGGTAAAGGTGGTTAATTGATGCCTGGTTTGGTCAGAAAAACCCTGGAACCCGCTCCTTTACCCCAGCAGTATGGGCGGCGGGGTGGTCGCGTGAAATTGCTCTCCCATTACATTCTCTTTACCCTGAGTCAGGTCAAAAGCCAACTACAGGAATGGGAGCAGCAAGCCTCTCTCTGCTCTAACCAAGAGCTGAGGAAGCAGGCCTTAAGCAGTATTCAGGATAAGGGATTTCATTGCCAGGGAGGGGCATTTTTTGCTGTTCCTTACCGGGAAAAGGAAACTCTATTGTTGCGCTTGATTATTGCCTACCAGACTTTGTGTGATTACCTGGATAATCTTTGTGACCGGGCCGGTTGCAGCGATGGCAAAGCCTTCCGCCAACTGCACCGTTCGCTGGAGGACGCTCTCAGCCCGGTAGAAGCTAGCCTGCTATCGGACTATTATTCTTACTATCCCAACCAGGAGGATGGGGGATATATAGAAAAACTGGTAAGAGAATGCCAGACCTGCGTTAGGCAACTGCCGTCTTATCCGGTGGTTTATCCGGATCTTATTCATTTAGCCCGCCTGTACATAGACCTGCAGGTAATAAAGCACATCCACCCGTGGCAAAGAGAAGAGGAATTAAGGGAATGGGCGAAGAAACAGCTCTATGCCTACCCGGGGCTTCGTTGGCAGGAATTTGCGGCGGCCGCCGGTTCCACCCTGGCAGTTTTCGCTCTCTTTGGCCTGGCCTCTATCCAGGGATTGCCGCCAGCAGAGAGCCGCAAAGTGGTGGAAAGCTATTTCCCCTGGATATGCGGCCTGCATATCTTGCTGGATTACTTCATCGATCAGGAAGAAGACCGCGAGGGAGGAGACCTCAACTTTACTTTTTATTATGCGGATAATCGAGAATGCATTTCGCGGCTGGAGGATTTTATTTCCCAGTCCCACGCTCAGAGTGCAAGGCTTAATGACCATGACTTTTCCCGTGTGGTAGTGGAGGGACTTCTCGCCATGTATTTAAGCGATCAGAAGATTGCGCAAAGGCAGTTGCAGGCTGCTGCCCGGCAACTATTGGCAGCATCTGGTCCCAACGCGCTCAAGACCTTCCAACTCTGCCGCCTGGTAAGGAAGATTTTCTAAAGCAGTGGGACATATTTATGTAACCCTTTTGCATAAAAAAGGGGTTTTGCGACAGAGTCAACATTGGTTCCACAAAAGCGACCGCAGGGAGCATCAGTTGTGCCCGACTGGGCGCTACGCATGGGCAACACCTGCGGCTTGTCTCATAGCTCAAGGGGTACGCGCTAAGAATAAAAAAGCAACCTCATTATTGGGAGGCTGCTATGAAACGAGTGCTTTTTAGATCCCCTTCTTCCATCCTTTATCCTCAGTTAAAATTCCTTCTCGACCGGCACTTTTTAGGACTGAATCATCGGAGTTATCTTTTTTACCCTGTTTACCCGTATTTTTCTTGCTAGCGGGATCTGGGGAATCCTTTCTTTCAGTATCCACTATACTCACCTCCCTATTTTCATGGATTGATTTATAATTGCAATGCGAAAGTAGAACAAAAGGGTTTTTACAGTTGAGTCATCTATATTCCTGTAAAAGTAGTATGCAGTATAAGCATTTATTTAATTCCGAAATATTTTTCAAACGAACCACCCATGGCCGAAGGATACAAACACACCTTATTGACAGAGAAGCTCAACTCCACTATACTAATTTACTAAAGCAGTAAATATACTGGAAGCGAGGTAGAATATATTGGAAATACCGGTAAGCTTAAAGCACAAACCAGTAATAGTGGTAAACAACTATGAACAAGTTGATGGCCGCCAGGCTTATAATTCCGAAGCTAAAGGATTATCGCTGGGTTTGGCACAATGGAATGATCGGGGGAAAGTTGAGATCTCCGCCAAGGTATGGAGATATAGCGGCGAAAAATGGTCCAGGCAATCAGAAGAATTGCCGCTGCATCGGGTACTTGATTTGGCTTTACTCATATGTAAATCAAGACAGTATATGGCCGAAGCTTATCGTTATGAAAAGCTTTATGATCCCCAAAAAACCACCATTGATAGGATAGGATTACAGGGTGATGCTATGACCGTTGAAATATGTACGGATAATCCCATGCTCGATGAAGATATCCAGTTGCTTAGGGATTGTATCAGTAAAGATGATGAGTTGATTGGTGAAAGATTACAAGTCCTGGCGGCTATTTTAAGAGAGATGGGTTATTAATCTCCTTTTTTTACCGTTGCCAAATGATAAAAGCTTATGAAACGAAAGCGAGGGACATTTTTGACTGAAAGCATTATTAAACGGATTAATGAACTGGCCAAAAAGAAAAGAGAACAGGGGTTAAGTTCTGAGGAATTACAGGAGCAAAAGAAGCTCTACGACATATACCTGGCCGGTATCAGGCAACAGGTGAAAAGCCAAATAGAGGCAATATCCGCACACCCGGCCGGTTGCGATTGTTGTAAAGACCAGCATCATCATGATGGTGAATGCCAGCATTGATTTTCCTTGGAAATCTCTCCTTTAAGGACTGCTATGCCAGTTTCAGGTCTCATCTTTAACATGTTATCAAGCAGGTAAGTGCCAATAAGGCACCCTGGGTGGAGGATGTTTTGGGAAAATAAACAGCTATGCCATCCCCCCAAGCCCGCAACTTATCTGGTGTAATGGGTATAATATCAAGAGAAGATATTGTATTTGCCTTAATTTACTGGTATTATCCAGTTAAATACGAAGGGCTACGATGATAAATAATTGAATATGCAGGGAGGATAAATATGAGTGAAAATAGCGGAAGAGTCCTGGTGGAAATAATCCAGGGAACCCAGGTTATTAGCGGCGGCTGAAGCTGCAGCGGTTGCGATTCCGCGAGCAGCTGTGGATCAGCTATTGATTATGAAGAGCAAAGCAGGAAACTTGCTAAAACAATGAAAAGTACTTATGGGGACAAGGTTGAAGTCAAATATGTAGATACGGATAAAGCCGGCTTTGATAATTATCCCCGGGTTCGCCGGGTTCTTCAGATGGGTTATACTTTTCCCATAACCCTTATAAATGGTGAACCGAAATTTGCCGGCGGGATAATGGAGAGGGAAATAAACAACCTTGTTGATGAGCTAATTAAATAAGAGCATTGGCTTAAACAGGGGAAGTCCCCTGTTTTTTTTGGTGCTGTGCTCCGTATGCGAACTGATAGCCCGGGTCATAGGCGTCCGCAATATTACCCCTGTACCCTCCTGCTTGGATGTGGTAGAATCCTTGGTAATATGGATACTGAAGGAGGCAAAAAGTTACCAAATAAAGTATAACATAGTATAAACCCGGAGGTAGCAGACCTGGAGTGCTGAGGCAGTTAACCACGTTGCAGCGGTGTGTTGTTGAAACTGCTCCGCAGTTTATTCCGATGCTTAAAGGAAATAATATTAGCACAAAGGAGTTGCTCTTATGGGCGATAAAGAGATAAAGCCTTTAAAGTATCGAATATTAACCTATGGTTGCCAAATGAATGTTCGCGACTCGGAAACCATTGCCGGATTGCTGGAAGGCAGCGGTTTTAATCAGGCGGAAGATCTCAGTGAGGCTGACCTCATTTTATTTAATACCTGCAGTGTTCGCCATTCCGCAGAGAACAAAGTGTATGGCAAACTCGGGGAAATAGCGTCATTAAAGAAAAAGAGACCGGAACTCTTAATTGCTTTTGGCGGCTGTATGGCTCAATTGCCCGAGGTCAGGCAAAAGCTTAAAAAAAGCGGAGTAGATGTGGTTTTTGGTACGCATAACATCCACGAGCTTCCTTACTTGATTGCCCGAGCGCAAGAGGAAAGGAACCCGGTTTTTGAAGTCTGGGAAAAGGAAGGTAGAATTGTGGAACCTTTGCCTTCTTGTCGTAAGCCCGGCTTGAGTGCTTTTGTCAACATAATGTTTGGCTGCAATAATTTCTGCAGCTACTGTATTGTTCCTTATACCCGGGGACGGGAGAGAAGCCGTAAGGCGGATGATATATTGCGGGAATTGGAAGAATTGGCGGCTGCCGGATATAAAGAAGTTACCCTCCTGGGACAAAATGTGAACTCTTATGGCTGTGGCCTGGAGGAAAAAATAGAATTTGCCGACCTCTTGTACCGGGCCAATTCTGTTGCTGGTATTGAGCGTATCCGCTTTACTACCTCCCATCCCAAAGATGTATCCGACCGTTTGTTGCAGGCGATAGCTGAATGTGAAAAGGTTTGCGAACATATTCATGCTCCTTTGCAGGCGGGCAGCAATCGGATATTGCAAAGGATGAACCGCAACTACAGCCGGGAGCATTACCTGAAGTTAGTTGAGAGAATGCGCCACTATGTCCCGGGGGTAAGCATTACCAGCGACTTAATAGTAGGTTTCCCGGGAGAAACAGAAGAGGATTTCCAGGACACCCTGGATATGGTGGAAAAGGTCAGGTTTGATGCGGCTTTTACTTTTATGTACTCGCAGCGCAGTGGAACCCGAGCGGCAGAATTTGCCGAGCAGATTCCCCTGGAAGAGAAAAAACAGCGTTTGGAGCGTTTGAACCGGTTGCAATACCAGATTGCCACAGAAATAAACCAGGAACTGGAGGGCAGTATTCAGGAGGTACTGGTCGAAGGCCCCAGTAAAACCAATCCACAAAAACTGACCTCCAGAACCCGTAGTAATCGTATTGTTATTTTTTCTGGAGGAAAAGACTTAATTGGGCGCCTGATTAATGTTAAAATAACAGAAGCCAAAACCTTTTCCTTATTTGGAGAATTCTTTGACGAATAAGATCTAGGGAGGGAACTTTTTTGACCAGTGAAGAAATTATAAAAATGGCGTTTGAATTGGGCAATGCCGTGGCGCAATCCGAAGAGATTGAAGGCCTTAAGGCCAGCCAGGCCCGGGTAACCCAGGATCACATAGCTTATGATCTTATCATGAGTTATCAGGATGCCAAGAGTAAAATGGAAAATAAGCTCCAGGATGGACTATCTATTGGACAGGCCGAACAAGCTAATTTAAAAAACTTGGAACAGGAACTAAAAAGCAATAGCATCATTAATGAGTTGATGGCAGCCCAGGAGAAATTTGACAACCTCATGCAGGCGGTATACTTCGCTATGAATCAAGCCCTCTCTGGTGGTTGTTCCAGTGGTTGCGACTCCTGCGGCGGCAGCTGTAATATGTAATATCAACAAGGTTGACTCCACTGCAAAAACCCTTTTTGTCGCCTAAGGGTTGCATAAAATATACAAAGCCTGATTCGGAACGATACGGGGGTCGTTCCCTACACACCCTTCGCTCGCTTTTAATGTAGCTGAGCGGTATATTTATACAAGCCAATGAATATTAATAACTTTTTACAGTAGAACCCTTCATGGCCAGAAGCCACAACCACCGATGAAAAGTGATTTAGTAGGGGCTTGAATGGTAAGATGTAGTAGGAAATAAATTAACCCCCTCACACCTTACCCCTTACCCCTCACTCCTCACTTTTCTTACTAATCACAAGGTTAAATAGTATTTAATGGAAAAGACTTGGTTTTACTAAGTCTTTCTTATTAGGAGGTAATTATTTTATTGGCCGACTATACCCCGATGATGCAGCAATACCTGCAAATAAAAGAGGAACAGCAGGATGCCATCCTCTTTTTTCGCCTGGGTGATTTTTACGAAATGTTTTTTGAAGATGCCAAAATTGCGTCCCGGGAGTTGGAAATCGTGCTTACGGCACGAGATGGCGGAGCTGGAAGCAAAATCCCCATGTGTGGAGTTCCCTACCATTCTGTGGATAACTACCTGGCGCGTCTTATCAACCGGGGCTACAAAGTGGCTATCTGCGAACAGGTGGAGGATCCCCGAGAGGCCAAAGGCCTGGTCAAGCGTGAAATAACTCGTATTGTTACCCCTGGGACTATAATTGAAGAGCAATTGCTGGACCAGGCGAAGAATAACTTTTTGGCTGCGGTGGAAGAAGAGCCTGCTTGTACAGGTATCGCCTACATAGATATTTCCACTGGTGAGTTCTGGCTATGTGAAATAGCCGGGGAAAATGCCAGGTCCCGGGTGGAAAGCGAAATACTCCGCATTTCCCCCGCGGAATGCCTGCTGGCCGGCAGCGGCAGCCTGACCGACAGCTGGGAAGAGGAATGGCTGCTCCAACAAAATATTACCTTGACCGTATGGGATGAACCGCCATTAAGCCTGGAACGAGCAGAAAATCTCTTATTACGCCAGTTGCAAGTTGCCTCCCTGGAGTCTTTTGGCCTGAAATCCTACTCAGCTGGCATCAAAGCTGCCGCCAGGATAATTGCTTTCCTGGAAGAGACGCAAAAAACCAGTCTCCAACACATCAAGAGCCTGCGCTGTTATAGCAGCGATAATTATCTGGAGATGGATTTTTACAGCCGGCGCAATCTAGAACTGACGGCCACCTTGCGGGAAGGCAAAAGAGAGGGTTCCCTGCTCTCCATACTCGATGAATCTCGTACCGCTATGGGCAAGCGCCTGCTGCGCCGTTGGATTGAACAGCCACTGCGGGAAGCCGGGGAGATTGAAGAACGGCTGGATGCGGTAGATGAACTGAAAAACACCCTCTCGCTGAGAACGGAACTTAACCCCCTTTTATCCCGCATAAATGACCTGGAAAGATTGGGGGGGAAGATCGGTGCCAGTGTAGCCAGCCCGCGTGACCTCCTGGGTTTAAAGTCATCGCTGGCGGTAATCAATGATATAAAAAAGGCCTTACAGCCATGCCGGAGTGAAATCCTGCAAAGGCTCGCAGCTATGGATGCGCTGGAAGAGGTATTTGCCTTAATTGATGCCTCTATAAATGACGAGGCCCCGCTGGGGATAAAAGAAGGCGAATTGATAAAAACTGGTTACAAGCAGGAAATTGACGAGTTGCGAGAACTATCCCAAGAGGGTACGAATTGGCTGGTGGAATTTGAAAACCGGGAAAAGCAGCGAACTGGGATAAAAAACCTCAAAGTCGGCTTCAATAAAGTTTTCGGCTACTATATAGAAATCACTAAATCCAACCTCTCCCTGGCACCGGCGGACTACCACCGCAAACAAACCCTGGTCAACAGCGAGCGTTTCATTTCCGATGAATTAAAACAATACGAAGAAAGAATCCTGGGGTCCCGGGAAAGGCTCTATTCCCTGGAATACCAGGAGTTTATAAAAATAAGAGAAGCCCTGATCCCCTATCTGCCCCGGATAATGGAGACCGCCCACGCCATAGCGATCCTGGATGTTTTACAGGGACTGGCGGAAGTGGCCTACCAAAACAACTACATTCGACCGGAAATAGATAATAGTGGTAAGATAAGAATAAGGGCGGGACGGCATCCGGTGGTGGAAAAGGCCTTGCGCGAAGCCCGTTTTGTTCCCAATGACCTGCAGCTTGACCGGGATAAGGCTCGTTTTGCCATTATTACCGGTCCCAATATGGGAGGCAAGAGTACCTTTATGCGTCAGGCCGCCCTGTTGGTACTCATGGCCCAGATGGGCAGCTTTATTCCGGCGGAAGAAGCCCAAATCGGCCTGGTGGACAAAATCTTTACCCGGGTGGGGGCTTCCGATGACCTGGCCGCCGGTCAAAGCACCTTTATGGTGGAAATGATAGAGGTAGCCAATATCTTAAATAACGCCAGCGACAATAGCCTAGTGATTCTGGACGAAATAGGACGGGGAACCAGCACTTATGACGGGTTGAGCATTGCCCAGGCCGTAAGTGAGTATCTTTTGGAGCACAGCCGGAGCAAGGTTCTTTTTGCCACCCATTATCATGAGCTTACCAGCCTGGCGGAAAAGTTGCCGGGGATAGTCAATCTCTCTGTCTCGGTTAAAGAGACTGGCAATACGGTGGTTTTTTTAAAGAAGGTTTTGCCGGGAAAGGCTGATAAAAGCTACGGGTTGCATGTGGCGCGTTTGGCTGGACTGCCAGAAAAACTTATTATGAGAGCAGAAGATATTCTGCAGGGATTGGAAAAGGGTAAGGATAGCCGACCCGCACCCTCTCTACTGCAACCCCTGCTTTTTAGTGACAGTCATCCCGTAGTGGACGAGCTAAAACAGCTCGATATCGATGACTTGAGCCCGCGGGAGGCCTGGAAACTCTTGTATCAATGGCAGAAAATGCTTGATGATAAATAAATGAGGAGGTGAGGCAAATGTTGATTGGGATCGATGTTGGTGGCACATACACTGACGGAGTTCTCTTTAAGCAAGGTGCCATAGTAGCTACGGTAAAAAAACCTACTGATGATATGAATCTAAAAAACACCTTGCTCGAGGTGCTGGATGAACTGCTGCCCAGTGCTGGTGAGCAGAAGATAGAACGCATAGTTTTCAGTACCACCCTGGTAACCAACCTCCTGGCCACCGGCCGGGGGGAAAGAACGGCTCTTATTATGCTGCCGGGTCATGGCTTACCTCATGATGCCTATGATATCTGCCCGGATATCTTTTTTGCTCGCGGTACCGTGGACTTTCGGGGTAATGTTATTGAAAAACTGGATCAGAAGGAAATCGATGATATTCTGGCCCGGATTGCTGCCGCGGGTATCAAGCGGGTGGCCGTAGCAGCCAAGTTCGCCAATCGCAATGACATCATGGAAAGAGAGATTCAGAGTAAATTGGCCGCCGACTATCCTGATATATCTGTTTCCATTAGTTCCGAAATATCTAACAAGCTGAATTTTCCCCGCCGGGCAGCAACCACCTATTTTACCGCCATGACGGTAAAGGAATGGATGCGATTTGCGGCGGAAATCAATCAGGCGATAACGGAGCGGGGTCTGGACAGCGAGGTACATATACTGAAAGCCGATGGGGGTACCTTTAGCCTCGATACCTCGTCCCGGAGACCCTGTGAAACCGTTTTTTCCGGCCCTGCTGCCAGCACCATGGGCGGGTTGGCCTTGAGCCAGCCGAATCTTAATTCAGTGGTTTTGGATATTGGCGGTACTACTTCGGATATCGCATTGATAATAGGCGGTGAACCCCTCTATGCTTCCAAGGGAGCAAGGCTGGGCAAGCACTATACCCATATAAACGCTTTTGCCGTAAATTCAGTAGCCTTGGGAGGGGATAGCTGCCTGGACTATGATGGGGGAATAAAAGTACAAAACTTCCGCCGGGGAGCAGCCGCCTGCTTCGGGGGGGATTATCCCACCGTTATGGATGCCTTTAACTGCAAGATGGCTTTGGGAATAGGAAACGCTGGTCAATCCGCGGAAAAACTGCAGCAACTGGCGGCCAAAGCGGGAATGGAATCTTCCGAGCTTTGCCGTCAGGTAGTCAATATAGTCATAGAAAGACTGATAAGCAGTATAGAAGCTATGTTTCGGGAATGGGAAAACGAGCCGGCCTACAAGGTCTGGGAAGTGGTGAACCGGCGCAAGTTTAAGCTGGATCAAATAATCGGTATAGGAGCGGCGGCCACCGCTATTGTTCCACAGGTAGCTGCCAGAATGGAGGTAGACTCATTCCTGCATGACTATTCTCCAGTGGCCAATGCTCTGGGAGCAGCCGTGGTTAGACCCACCCTGGCCGTGGAATTGCATGTAGATACCCCCAACAATTTCTTCTCCGTTGGTCCGGGAGGGATAAGAGGAAGCCTTAATGACCGGGGAGGAATGCAATTGGGAGAGGCTAAAAATATGGCCCGGCAATACCTGCTGGATATGTGCCGGGAGCAGGGAATGGAGTCCTATGCCAGTGAATCCAGCTTCTATATGGAAGAACAGTTCAACATCATAAGCGGCTGGAGTCGTTCCGGCAAGATCTTTGATGTGGGGATACAGATAGCACCAGGATTTATATCCGAATACAAGGGGGTGAGCTCATGAAACCGACCGGAATTCTGTTTTTCCCTGCCTTTGACTGGGCCATATCACCTACCCACCCGGAAAGAGAGGAAAGGCTTCTCTATACCCGCGATCAGATCTTTGAAGAGGGGATAATGGATCTGCCCCAGATTAAGGAATATCACCCGCGCCTGGCCGAAATCCGTGATGTAGCCCGGCTGCATTTCTGTATTCCTACGGTGGAGGCACAGATTATCGAAGCCCACCTGGTATCGGCTGGCTCGGCCCTGGTAATGGCCGATGCTTTTATGCAAGGAGAAGTAAAAAATGCCTTTGCCATAATCCGCCCGCCGGGCCACCATGCTATGACCGTAAGCCACGGCAACCGGGGGTTCTGTAATATCAACAATGAAGCCATAATGATTGAATACCTGCGGCAGAAGTATGGGATAAAACGGGTAGCCATTGTAGATACTGATGTTCATCACGGCGATGGAACCCAGGAAATTTATTGGCATGACCCGGATGTGCTCTTCATTTCTTTTCACCAGGACGGACGCACCCTCTATCCGGGCTCCGGTTTCATGGAAGAACTGGGAGGACCCTTGGCCCATGGAACCACCATAAATCTCCCTCTGGCCCCGAAAACTACCGATGCTGGAATCCTCTATGCTATCGATGAACTCATCCTGCCCATGCTGGAGGACTTCAAACCGGATATAGTGATAAACTCGGCCGGTCAGGATAACCATTACAGCGACCCCCTGGCCAACATGGCTTTTTCGGCCCGGGGCTATGCCGAATTGAATTCACGACTGGCACCAGATATTGCGGTGCTGGAAGGCGGCTATTCCGTGGAAACGGCCTTGCCCTATGTCAATATGGGTCTGATAATGGCCATGGCCGGAATCGACTATTCCAACCTGCGGGAACCGGATTACAACCCGAGTCGTTTTAAGGAATCCCCCCGCAATATGGAATATATTAAGAAAATGGTAGCCCAGCAATGGACCGCCTATAAAAACCGCGAAGAAACTATAGCCGATAACCGTAAGAAATCCGGCAATTTCGTAAATTACAATAAAAGCATCTTTTATGATACCGAATATATTTATGAGGATCAGATTAACCATTTGCGTATTTGCCAGAATTGCGGCGGTTTTCGCATGATTGAGTCCCGGGCCCACCAGCGGACCGGCGAGCATTTTCATGTGTTCTGCATAAGCATTCCCGCCAATGCCTGCCAGCAGTGTCAGGAGGAAGGCCGCGCCGCTTACCAGGATATGATCAAAAAGCGTCCCTTTGACCTGCTATACCTGCAGGATCGGGTAAAAGATGATTTAAGAATTTACAAAGTGCATAAGGATATAGAAACGGTTTTGTAAGATGGCCATAAAATTATTGGATGATAATGTAATTAATAAAATTGCGGCTGGGGAAGTGATTGAAAGACCGGCCTCGGTGGTCAAAGAACTCCTGGAAAATGCTATTGATGCTGCTTCCCGGAACATCGCCGTAAAGATTTCCGGGGCCGGGCTGGATAGTATTGAAGTGGCTGATGACGGGGAAGGGATTTCCATGGAGGAACTTCCCCTGGCCTTTTTACGGCATGCCACCAGTAAAATTGAGAATGAGGGCGACCTCTTGCGGATTATGAGCATGGGATTCCGGGGGGAAGCTCTTCCCAGCATAGCATCAGTTGCGCGCACGGACATATACAGCAAAAAGGAAAAACAGGACGGTATTCATGCCTTCATCGAAGGCGGGAAGATCCTGGACTTAGAGTATTTTCCCTGCCCCGAAGGCTCCAAGATAATCGTATCTGATCTATTCTTTAACACGCCCGCCCGCAAAAAGTTCCTGCGCAGCCCGGTAACGGAAGGGAATAATGCCTACGAGCTGGTTATGAAGTACGCCCTGGCCCGGCCCGATATTGCCATATCCTTCAGCAATGAAAAAAGACAGCTGTTTCGTACCCCGGGCAATGGCAGTTTGAATGATGCGGTGATAGCTATATTCGGCCAGGATTTCCTGGAACCCCTTATCCCGGTAAAATGGGAAGGTTTGAGCCTTAGCATCTCTGGTTTGATTTCCCCGCCGGGGGTAGCCAGAATGAACCGGAAAAAGCAGCTCATCTTCGTCAACCAAAGACCGATTAGAAGTCCTCTGCTTTACCGGGCTCTGGATGAAGGCTACCGTGGTTTGTTGCTGGCCCGGGAGCAGCCGCTGGTCATACTGCAGATATCGCTAGCGCCGGATAGTATAGATGTGAATGTTCACCCGCAAAAAAGCGAAGTTCGCTTCCGGGATGAGCAAAAGATTTTTCGTTCGCTCTGCGGGCTTTTACGCGATACCCTGAATGCCAGAGATTATCGTTTGCAGGACAGCCTGCCCCTGAACCGTCCCCAGCCGTTCTATCCTGCAACCGGGCGGAAAACAGCCGGGCAGAAGGTAGAAGAACAGCCCATGATTCCATTTATGCATGATAACAGGGCTGATAAGCGGGCGGAGGAGACGGGAGGAGAAGCCTGGCTTCCCTCCTACCCTGAGGAACAGGCCTTGAGCAGCCGTAGTCCGGCCTATGGTGAATTTAAAATACTGGGGCAGCTTTGGGATTCCTACATACTTTTGGAAAAGGAGCAAACCCTCTATATCGTAGACCAGCACGCAGCCCATGAGAGGATTATCTATTCCCAGCTGCAGCAGTTTTATGCCGGTTCCCGGGGAGAGGTACAAATGCTGGCTTTTCCACTGCTTATGGACTTATCGCTGCGGGATATGGAATTGATAGAGAAAAACCAGGAGATCTTTGGCGAACTAGGCTTCGAGCTGCAGCAAGCCGGTCCCCGGGCTATTCTTATTCGGGGAACTCCGGCCATCATAGCCGGGCAGGAAAGGGAGGTTCTATATGAAATATTGGAACTCCTGGCCGGGGGACAAGGGATTAATCTTAAAAATGAGGCCATAATAAAAATAGCCTGCAAAAAGGCAGTCAAGGCCGGGACCCGACTGGACTACCGGGAGATGATGGAAATAATACAAGAGCTTTTTGCCACCGATGATTATAAGAACTGTCCCCACGGGCGCCCCACCATAATCGCTTGGAAGCAGGCTGAACTGGAACGCATGTTTAAGAGGTAATTGTGAAGATAATAGCGACCACCACCCAATCACAGACTACATTATGCTCTGAATATGAGCAGTTTCTGGAGGAAACCGGCCTGCCTTTTATTCCCCGGGAACGAAGAAGCCTAGAGGCTATTGCTCGGGAACAAGAGGCTCAGGCCGTGCTGGTTTGGCAGGCCAGCGGACCAATACTTCATATGGGTCTGGAGCGCTTCTTTTTCCATCCCAGTATGGCCAAAAACCGCATAGCTTCATATCGCCAGCTGGGTACTATTGATCCCTTGATTAAAGCCTGTGCTTTAGAAGCGGACAGCAGCTTTTTGGATTGCACCCTCGGCCTGGGAGCTGATTCTATAGTAGCCGCTTATTATGCCCATGAAGGCAGGGTAGTAGGCTTGGAATCTTCCCCGTTAATCGCCGCCATAGTCAAGTGGGGGATGAAAGTATATCATTCGAAAATGAGCTGGCTGAATCAGGCTATACATTCCATTCAGGCAGTAAATGCGGAGCATTATGATTATCTCCGGAAACTAGAGGATAATTCCTTTGACATTGTTTATTTTGACCCCATGTTCCGTAAACCGCGGTATAAAAGCACCGCCCTGGCTCCTTTAAGGCTGCTGGCCAACCATCAAGCCTTGAGCCGGGAAGTTATAGCCGAAGCCTGCCGGGTGGCCAGAAAACGGGTGGTAGTAAAAGAGATGCCAGTAAGCCGCGAGTTTGAACGGCTAGGGATAGAGCAGGTTATGGAAAATCCCAATAATCCCATAGCCTTTGGGGTTTTGGAAGTATAAGCAGTACCGGGAAACACCGATGAAAAGTGAGTTTCTCAAGCAATCAAAATTGCATTAATTTAACGAGGGGTGAGGCTTGTGCACAAACTGGCGGCTATTGTTGGTCCGACAGCAGTTGGCAAAACCAATATATCCCTGGAAGTAGCCCGGCAAATAAACGGGGAGATAATTTCCTGTGATTCCATGCAGCTTTACCGGGGCATGGACATCGGCACCGCCAAGGCCAGCCAGGAAGAGCAAAGCCTAATTGCACATCACCTTATTGATATAGCAGATCCCCACGAAAATTTCACTGTTGCCCGCTATCAATCCCTGGTAAAAGACCTTATCTCTTCAATTAACGCTCAGGGGAAGATTCCCATTCTAGTAGGGGGAACCGGACTTTACTACCAGTCAGTGGTTGATGATTATAGCTTTTTTCCTATGGAAGTCCGGCAAAGCATACGCGACAAATGGAATAATATTATTCAAGAAAAAGGATTGCATCATGCCTATCGCTGCTTGGAGCAGATAGACCCTGCATATGCCCAAATAATCAGCCCCAATGACCAGAAAAGGGTGGTACGCGCGCTGGAGGTTTATGAGCTCACGGGAAAAGCATTCTCCACCTTGCAGGATAGGGCAGAGAACACATATTATTTGGCAGCGGTGGGATTATACTTGGAAAGAAGAGAATTATATGCCAGAATTGAAAAACGGGTCGATGAAATGATAAAGAAGGGGTTGATTGAGGAGGTTGCAGCGCTGCGGGAAAAGGGGATAGACCTTTCGAATAACTCCATGCAAGCCCTGGGATACAAACAGGTATTTTATTTCCTGGAAGGTTTTATTAATCGGGAAGAGATGCTTAATGAAATAAAGAAGGAAACCCGGCGATATGCCAAAAGGCAGTTGACCTGGTTCAAAAAAGACCAGCGTATAAAGTGGTTTAATGTAGGCGATTTTAGTGATGAGGAGCTTTTGGTTAAAAATATTTGTACCTTTATGGAAGGACAATTCGGAATAGTGTAGAAGATAGAGAGAACAGCTTTGCAGTGCCGGCACTAAAACCCTGGCCAAATAATTCTGAGTCGGTACAGAGCAGGCAATGATAGAGAGAATTAGAATGGAGGACATAAACTAATGAGTAAAAGCCAGATAAACTTGCAGGATGCCTTTTTAAATCAAGTGAGGAAAGATAAAATCCCCGTAACCGTCTTTTTGGTTAACGGGTTTCAGATAAAGGGAATGGTAAGAGGTTTTGATAATTTCACCGTAATTATTGAAGTAGACCAAAAACAGCAACTGGTATACAAACATGCGATTTCAACCGTGGCCCCGCTCCGGCCTATATCCATG
>NZ_JAQVZX010000111.1 GCF_028707975.1 Syntrophomonas sp. | reverse complement strand
ATCTGGTGGAGGCGGGGGGAATCGAACCCCCGTCCGCAAGAAAGACCAGCTGAGTATCTCCGAGCGCAGTCCGTGTTTTGAGCTTCGCCATCCGGGCGCCCGCGGACAGGCTCCTTTCAAGCTATCCCCGATTGTTTTCCCCATAAAGCCCCTCGAGAAAGAAGGCTTCAGGGTACCCTAACTAAGTGACGCCCTGCACCAGGCCGTTAGGAAACCTGGCCGGACGAGCCGCTTAAGCGGCTAGTGCAAAATTATCTTCTGCAGTTAATTTAAGTTTTCACCTTTTTAACGAGCTGGCGACAACTCGGCTCGCTGCTCAACCCATCTTATCCCCCGTCGAAACCAGTACGCCCCCATATTAATTAATCTTAACTGCAAAAGCCATGATAAACCCTGTCGTTGATATTGTCAACGGTGATAAACATTTAAGTTGTAGGTTTTGAACTTGCACCCTGCGGGTGCTACTTTTTTTCCCCAGCTTAACCCTAAGCACGGTTCCTCTCTTTCAGGCTGCGTTCCATATCGCGCAGGGCATCGCGGCTGGCTATATCCTCGCGCTTGTCATAAAGTTTTTTCCCTACTGCTACCGCCAGATCCATTTTGGCCCGGCCTTCTTTGAAGTATATCTTCAAGGGAATCAGGGTCAGGCCTTTTTCCCTCTGTAAAGCATACAGGCGATTTATTTCCCGCCGGTGCAAAAGGAGCTTTTTGGGCCGCAGAGGATCATGGTTGAACTGGTTGCCTTTGTCATAGGGACTGATGTGGAAATTGTTGACCCAGATCTCTCCATCTTTGACCACAGCATAGGCATCACGCAGGTTGGCTTTACCCATGCGCAGTGATTTGACCTCGGTTCCCACCAGTACCAAACCGGCTTCCAAGTTTTCTTTGATATGATATTCATAGCGGGCGCGGCGGTTGTCCACCACCGGCTTAATCCCTTTGCCCTTCTTGCCCATCTTTACACCTCAAGTTATTATAGATGAAACAAACCCTCGTCTCGGGCCAAAAACTGTTGCTGAGACCAGGGTTTCTTTATTGCTTACGCTCTTATTATAGCTCAGATTCATCGCTTCCGTCAAGGCTGCCCCGGTCTGAATGACAGGGGGACGGGGTTGTTGACAAACTCCGACAGACAGAATGACAGGGGGACGGGGTTGTTGACAAACTCCTGGCACTCAGCCAAACCTCGATATGTTTATTAAGCATTATCGTTTCTGAGTGCCGGGATGAAAAGTAAGTTAGTAGGTATGGGAGGAAAACTCTTTTACTCATCCTGGAGCAATTCAAAATCGATCTTGCCTTCATCCACATCCACTCTAACCAGTTGTACCCGAACTTTATCGCCGATAGCAAATTTTCTTCCGGTATGCCGACCACGCAGAGTATAGGTACGATCACTGAACAGGTAGTAATCATCAGCTATGCTGGAGATGTGCACCAGGCCCTCAACCGTGTTTTCCAGGGCTACGAAAAAGCCAAAGGCTTGCACGGAAGAGATGCGAGCCGAGAATTCATCGCCTACAAACTGGGACATATACTGGGCCTTTTTCACATCCAGGAGCTCTCTTTCCGCTTCCTCGGCTTTCATCTCCTGCAGGCTGGATTGTTCTCCATAAATTGTCATCTTCTTTTCCAGGCTGCTCTTCTTACGGGCAGTCATACCCCCATCCAAGAGGCTGCTGAGCACCCGGTGAACTATAAGGTCAGGATAACGCCGGATAGGACTGGTAAAATGGCAGTAGTAGGGGGAAGCCAGGCCAAAATGACCCCGGGGCTCGGGCAGATAGGAAGCATGTTTCATGGAGCGCAGAATCATCAAGGAAATCATTTGCTCCTCCGGACGGCCTTTAATGTCGGCCAGTATCCCTTGAAAAAGCATGGGGCTGACTTTATGCCCTTTTATCTTATGTCCAAATACCGCCAACACCTTGTTTAACTCGCCAATAGCTTCTTCATCCGGTTTTTCATGGACCCGATACAAGGCGGGAAGCCCTAGCTTATTGAGGTGTTCTGCTACCACTTCATTGGCTTTTATCATAAAATCTTCTATCAGCATTTCACCCGGACCGCGCTCAGCTCTTTTGACTTCCAGGGGAAAACCCTCTTCGTCTACTATTACCTTGCTTTCGGGGAAATCAAAATCCAGCATCCCTCGATTTAAGCGGGAACGGCGCAGGATATCAGATAGTTCTTTCATCAGGAAGAAATCCTCTACCAGTTCCCCGTATCGCTCCTTTAAGGCCGGGGGATTATCGGCCAGAATACGGTTTACATCACTGTAAGTCATCCGTTCATTTATCTGGATTACCGACTTTACGATCTCATAATCCACTACCTGTCCCCAGGAATCAATATCCATTATACAGCTTATAGCCAAGCGCTCGACCTGAGGATTGAGACTACAGATATTATTGGATAATTCCACCGGCAGCATGGGCAAAACTTTATCTATCAGATAAACGCTAGTGCCGCGTTTAAAGGCTTCCCGGTCCAACTTGCTGTCTTCTTTAACATAATGGGAGACATCAGCAATATGCACCCCTAGCTTGTAGCCTTCCGCAGTCTTTTTAATAGAAACCGCATCATCCAAGTCTTTGGCATCTTCACCGTCAATGGTTACCATACGCCAGTCTCGTAAGTCCCGGCGCCAGGATATCTCTTCCGCCGCGACCGCAACAGCCACGGACCGGGCTTCTTCAAGCACATTATCGGGAAATTCCAGGCGCAGGCCATGTTTTTTGGCCAAAACTTTAAGATCAACACCCGCCTCTCCCTTGCGTCCCAACACTTCCACAATTTTACCCTCGGCCACCTTGTCCCGTTCAGGCCAGGAGCTAATCCTGACCAATACCTTGTCTCCTTCTTTGGCTTTCCATTTACGCGAGGCTTTAACATAGATAGGGTAAATCTGCCTAGAATCATCCGGAACTACCTGCAGCAGGTGCCGGCCTTTGGTAAAGGTCCCAACCAGTTCCCGGGTGTTGCGGGCCAGGATTCTGATGACCGTACCCTCCGGCCGCTGGCCGTTATATCCCTTTTCCTGTATCCTTACCATCACCCGGTCATTATGCATAGCCCCGTTGAGTTTCTTGCCATAGACAAATACCTCTTCAGCACCTGCTTTATCAGGCACTAAAACGCCAAAGCCCTTTTTGCTGATATGGATTATCCCTTTGACCAGGTTCATCATTTCCGGCAGGCCAAATTTCCCGGCCCGGGTTTTAACGATTTCTCCCTCTTTCTCCAGCTTGCCTACGATCTTGCTGAATTTAGTTTCCTCATCGACATCTTTAATGCCAAAAACCTCTTTTAATTCATGGTAACTCAATGGCTTGTAGCTTTCTTTATGCATACATTCGAGTATGCTATCCCTATTTATCATATATTCATTTATTCCTCCTGGTGTTTTTTAAGCTGTCGGCTGTTAACCCTGCCTTTTTCCCTGAATTCAGCGCCGCCTTTCCTCCTGACCTAGCGTAAACATCTAATAAATACAAATACGGAACGGCCAAGTGCTGAACTCTCACAAACAGCCAGCTTATCTCTCTTTTACTGCTATTATTCCCCGCCCTAATAAAAGTTAAAAATCCCGAGCATTTTATTAATTAGAGCCCCAGCTGTGGCGCGATTTTTTTACAACTTTCCAGGGCTATACTTAGAAACTTATCCAACTCCAATCCCAGCTCAGAACAGCTAGCCATCTGCTCCCGGCTGGCTCCCCGGGCAAAGGCCTTTTCCTTGAATCGCTTCTTAAGAGATTTAAGCTGCACTTCCGTAAGTTTCTTATCCGGCCTTATCAGTGCTGCCGCAGTTATGAAGCCGCTTACCGGGTCGGCGGCATAAAGGGCTCGATCCAGCAGGCTCAGCCGCTCCAAGCCGTGCCTTTCATTATGTACCTTCACCGCATAGACCACATCTGCAGGCAGGCCGTTTTCTTCCAGGATTTGAGCACCCAACAGCGAATGCTTTTCCAGATCGTCAACCGTAATATCATAATCAATATCATGCAGCAGCCCGGCCAGGGCGAATTTTTCCACATCTTCACCCAAGCTTTCCGCCAAACCCTGCATTATGGCTTCTACCGCCAGGGAATGATGGAAAAGATTTTCATTATGCAGGTGCTTCTGCAATAATTCCAGGGCTTCCTCTCTTTGCATCTTTCTTATCTCCTTTCTCAAAGCTAATTTCATCAAATTCATCTTATGATTAGCACGAAAAGTGAGGAGTGAGAGGTAAGGGGTGAGGGGTTTAGTTTATTCCCTGCAACATCTCACCATTCAAGCTCTTACTAAATCACTTTTCATCGGTGGTTGTGGCCCCCGGCCATGAGGGGTTCTACGGCAAAAGGCTATTAGTGTTCATTGGTTGTATAAATATACCGCCCAGCTCCATTAATAGCGACTGTAGGGAGCATCAGTTGTACCCGACAGGGCGCTTCGCATGGGCAGACGTAGCAGGTCTTCATCTTGTTATAAACTCGGCCAATTCGCGGGCAATTTTCTCCTTCTCTGGACCCATAGTAGCAACATGTTGGGAATTCTCTAATTCCACCAGCCTTGCCTCCCTATGGCGAAGCTGTGCGGCCAGATACCTGCCACTTTCGCTTTTCACCACCTCATCATTTTGCGACTGCATTATTAGCACAGGAACTCTCATATCTCCCAGTTCCCGCACCACCTGATTTCGCAATTCCATCATACTTTGAAAAGCCTGCAGGGGAAAGCAGTCGTAGGCGAACCTTCCCTCTGTTTCCAGTTGCCGCTGTATCCCCTGCTCC
The DNA here is from genome assembly GCF_028707975.1 of Syntrophomonas sp. Lineage (GTDB taxonomy): Bacteria > Bacillota > Syntrophomonadia > Syntrophomonadales > Syntrophomonadaceae > Syntrophomonas. The sequence continues at coordinate 675 of NZ_JAQVZX010000111.1, read as the reverse complement.
TGCTTGGGCCAGTAAGGCCGGAATCTTCTGATAAGAGGAGCCAGGGCGGTCGTCAGGGTGGAGCGCTGGAAAACGGGGGCGTTTATGGATGATACCCCGCGGATACCTGGTACATGGAGGCCGGAATACAATGCCAGCAGTCCTCCCATGGAAAGACCCACCGCGAAAACTTCGGCATATTCCTCCTGCAAACCCAATAATGCTGTTTTTACGGCGGTAAACCAGTCCTGCCAGCGGCAAAGGTTTAAATCCTCCGGCCTGCTTCCATGACCCGGCAAGAGCAAGCCGCTTATGCTGCAAGCACAGAGCTCATGCAGCAATTCCGCAACCGGGTAGAGCTCGGAAGGTGAAGCGGTAAAGCCGTGGATAAAGAGCAAGGCCACCCGGCTATCCCCTTTTAGAAAAAAAGGCTGCGCTTGTTTATGGATATGGTTACCGGACATAGCTGATTATAACCTCCTCTACCCTTTCACCTCTAGTTTTGCAATAAGAAAAAGCAGGTAAGAATCCCTCACCTGCTGCTTTGCTGCCCTCTATTTTATTATTGTTGTCCTACTGGTTCATTATCGCCAGAGTCAGAGTCAAAATCATAAACAATACGGCAACATAGGCGGTTATTTTGGCCAACAGGTCGTCCAGGCCTTTTTTCTTTCCTCCAAAAATGGTCTCACCAGC
>NZ_JAQVZX010000110.1 GCF_028707975.1 Syntrophomonas sp. | reverse complement strand
TGCTGCTGGCGGTGGCTTTGGTGATTGTATCATCAGGGCACTTTAAGGAATGGATCACTTATCTCAAGCTTACGGTAAGCCTGATAATTCTAATAGCTATTTTGAATATGCTTTTTTCCCGGGAAGGAGAGACCATACTTTTTTCCCTAAAGCTTTTACCTTTAACGACCCCACTTGATTTAAGCCTGGAATCCCTTTGCTTTGGCGCCGGTATGGGTCTGCGCCTGCTGGTTATTATAAGTGTATTTTGCCTTTATTCGAAGTCAATAGATCCTGACCGTATGCTGAGAGCAGCCGCTGGACTGGGGAAGGGAAAAACAGTGCTGGCTATAATCCTATCCACCCGTCTTTTCCCTCAACTTTTGAGTGATTTCAGGCGGATTATAGAAGTATGTCAATGTCGCGGAGTTGATCCCTATCAGGGTAATCTCTGGCAGAGATCCTCCCGGCTAAAGCCTGGTGTATCCGTTCTTCTCTCATCTTCTTTGGAGCATTCGCTGGAATTGGCGGAATCAATGTATGCCCGGGGATATGGCAGCGGGCCACGCAGCCAAAAACCGGATGATTTATGGCGCCCGCGCGACTTCCTGGTTTTCCTGGCCGTGACTATTGCTTTCTTAAGCGGGATACTGGCCTATGGGCAAGGATGGACGGCCTTTACCTATTATCCCCGTCTAAGCTGGGATTTTACTGGAGGCGGCATTCTGATTATGCTAACTCTAGCTTTGGCCTTTCCATCCGGCTTGAATTGGGGGTGTAAAAGGTCAAAAAAGTTATTGTCCAAGATCTAAATTACTCCTATCCCGGAGAAAAAGAACCCGCTCTAAAGGAAATAAACCTTACGCTTAATGAGGGTGAATTTGTTTTACTTTGCGGCGCTGCGGGCAGCGGAAAGACCACCCTGCTGCGTGCTATAGCCGGCCTGGTTCCGGATTTTCATGGGGGCTGGCTCGAAGGCGCCATTTTCCTGGACAATATTCCCGTTGAGCAAATCCCTCATCGTAAGCGTTTGATAAAAACGGGAATAGTTTTTCAAGAACCAGAACGGCAACTACTAATGAACACTGTCGAGGCGGAAATTGCTTTTGCTCTGGAAAACCTGGGCTTTTCCCCGGCCTTGATCAAACGGCGGATAATGGAAGTGGCGGCGGTCCTCGACTTGAGTGATTGCTTGCAGCAGGCTACATCCACTTTATCAGGGGGGCAAAAACAGAAAGTAGTCCTGGCATCGGTTTTGGCCTGGGAACCGGAAATCCTGCTGCTGGATGAACCCACTTCCCAGCTCGATCCGATGGCGGCAGAACAGATTTTGAACAGCATACGCCGTCTTAACGAAGATAGCGGCTTGACCGTAATTTTGGCTGAACAACGGCTGGAAAGGTGCTTTCATTTAGCGGATAGAGTCCTGGTGATGAAAAATGGAGGTATAGTCTGCGATGAGCAGAGCTTGGATAAACTCTCGCACTGGGCCATGAAGAATGAGCCTTCCTGCCTCCCTCCGGTAGCTCGCTTATTTGCCGGTTTTGCTTTCTCGAAAATACCCGTCAGTATAAAAGAGGGCCGGGGAGTTTTAAGAAGCCTTGCTCCCCAGTTCGATTTCCCCCTTTCCTTTCCCACAGCCTCCCCCGGCTGTGGGAATAAGCTCGATGCAGAGAAGAGTTTTGCCCAGCCGGTAGTGGAAGTGGAGAAAATTTGGTTTCGCTACCCGGAAGGAAAAGAAGTGCTGAAAGATATCTCCTTTAACTTGAAAGCAGGCGAGTTCGCGGTGCTTATGGGGCCTAATGGGGCCGGAAAGAGCACTATCCTTAAAAACCTTAATGGCCTGTTACGCCCGGGCCGGGGCAAGATTAAGATTTGCGGCCGTGACAGCAAAGGGGTTCCGGTAGCGGAACTGGCAACTACCCTTGCCTATCTCTCGCAGAATCCTGATGATTATCTTTTTTTACCTAGCGTGCGGGAAGAAGTGAAATTCAGCCGGCAGCATTTGGCGGTGAAGGACGATATTGATGGCCGTAGCGAGCAGGTCTTGCAGCGCTTTGGCCTCTCCCAGCTGGCAAAGCTGAACCCGCGTGATCTCAGCAGCGGTGAGCGGCAGAGGGTGGCTCTGGCGGCGGTTATGGCTGCCAACCCCCGGATTTTGCTTCTGGATGAACCTACCCGCGGCCTGGACTCCCGTCATAAAGAAGAACTGGGGCGTTTCCTCCAACAAATGCAGGCTGAGGGTGTAGCTATTCTTATGGTCAGCCATGATGTGGAGTTTGTGGCCGAATACGCTGGTAAGGTGATTTTTATAGCAGATGGTTCTTTGCTTTGCTCTGGCAGTAAATATGATATGCTCAGCTCCTCTACATTTTATTCTCCCCAAGTCAGCAAGCTCTTTCGTGGTATCGCTCAGGGAATCGTTACCCTAAAACAGGCGCAAAAACTTTTACAGCGCATCCTGCATCAACGGGCGCAGCAACCATAATAGCAACCGCAAGGAGCATCAGTGGTACCCGCAGGGTGATTTGCGCTGATACTATCTTATGAAATCTTAATAAATCAGCGTTAATCAGCGTCAAAAAAATTGCACTTGTAGCTTCCCCTATTTTCTTGCCCCCCGGCCATGTCCCCTTTGGTTGGGGATAAATGACAAAAGGAAGCAGGCAAAAGAACCGTCCCCATGACACCCCTTGTATGAGAAAAGGAGATATAGGATTATGCAGTTAAGAATATCCCTCATATCCCTGGGTTTGCTAGGGTTGTTGCTGTTACTTAGCATCTGGCCCGGAGGAACTTTAGGAAATTGGAATTGGGGATTGCTATCGGCCACCATTTTGACCGTCGCCCTGGCCGGGTTTTTCTGGCAATTTGAGAGACGGCAGAACAGCATAGTGCAATTGTCTCTTATTGCCACCATATCGTCCCTGGCCGCCCTGTCCCGCATAGCTTTTGTTCCTGTTGCCGGTTTGCAGCCGGCAACCTTTATAATTATGATTACTGGCTATGTCTTTGGCAGCCAGACCGGTTTTCTGGTTGGAGCTATTTCGGCCCTGGTATCGAACTTTTTTTTAGGGCAAGGACCCTGGACGCCCTGGCAGATGTTGGCCTGGGGTATATGCGGGCTATTGGCCAGTGGCCTGGGGCAAACTTTATCCGCATTTCGCCTGTTTCCCTTTGCTGTTATATGTACTGCCGCTGCCTTCCTCTTCGGCTGGATTACTAACATTTCCTATTGGAGCAGCTTCGTCCATCCTCTGAACTGCTCCAGCTACCTGGGCACTTGCATCGCCAGTTTTCCTTTCGATCTTATCCACGCAGCCGGCAACCTGGCTTTTTCCCTTCTTTTTGGGACTCACTTCTATCAACTGCTTTTTCGTTTCCATGCCAAGATGTCAGGATACCGCCAATAGCCAGAGTGATTGGAGAACTTTATTGGACGTAACCTCGCTGCAGTAAAAGCAGATAAAAAATTCCGCTGGCCTTTAGGGCAGGCTTCCTTGTAATAAGGTTAAAAAACAGGGAAGTATCAAATAATAAGGCTAATTCTATTTCTGGGGGTGGATAAATTGCAGGCTGCATGGAGCGGTTTTAAGGCGGGTAGATGGATGCATGAAATAGACGTAAGGGACTTTATGCAAAAAAACTATAGCCCCTATAATGGTGATAGTGGTTTTTTGACTGGCCCGGGAGAAAAAACATCTTTGTTATGGAGAAAATGCCAGGATTTATTACAGAAGGAAAGGGAATCCCAAGGGGTTTTGCTGGTGGATGCGGATACTCCCATAAGCATTAACAGTCACCCCCCGGGTTATATTGACCGGGAACTGGAGAAGATTGTCGGATTGCAAACGGATAAGGCCTTGAAACGGGCTATCAACATTTACGGTGGTTTGAGAACGACCCTTAACGCTTGCCGGGCATATGGCTATGAACCGGATAAAAAGCTCCTGGAGTTTTTTGAAAAACACCGCCGTACCCATAATGATGGAGTTTTTGCGGTCTATACCCCGGAAATGCGCCTGGCGCGAAAGGTGGGGATAATTACCGGTCTGCCGGACTCTTATGGCCGCGGCCGGATAATTGGCGACTGCCGCAGGGTAACCCTCTACGGAGTAGATTTTCTCATAAAAGCCAAAGAGAACGACCGCGATTGGCTTAATCGCAGAATGACTACTGAGTTTATACAACTCAGGGAAGATATGGCGGGACAGATTAAATCCCTGCAAGACCTTAAGCAAATGGCTAAATCGTATGATTATGATATTTCCCGACCGGCCTCCACTGCGGCTGAAGCAGTGCAGCATCTCTATTTTGCCTACCTGGCTGCAGTCAAGGAACAAAACGGAGCAGCGATGAGCCTGGGGCGGGTATCTACTTTTCTGGACATCTATCTGGAACGGGACTTGCGTTCCGGGAGGATTACGGAGAACGAGGCCCAGGAATTGATTGATCAATTGGTAATAAAACTACGACTGGTTCGACACTTGCGCACCCCCGAGTACAGTGAAATATTTGCCGGTGATCCGAACTGGGTCACGGAATCACTGGGCGGTTCTGGTACGGACGGAAGGCATCTGGTTAGCAAAACTTCTTATCGCTTTCTACAGACCTTGAGGAATTTAGGAGCGGCGCCTGAACCAAATATGACTATTTTATGGTCACGTAATCTCCCGCGCGAGTTTTTAGAGTTCTGCGCCGATCTATCCATTTCCACCTCTGCTCTCCAGTACGAGAACGATGACCTGATGCGTAACTACTATGGTGATGATTACGGTATCGCTTGCTGTGTATCCGCCATGCGCCTGGGGAAGGAGACTCAGCTTTTTGGCGCCCGCTGCAACCTGGCCAAACTTTTGCTCTATGCCATAAATGGGGGCAAGGACGAGATAAGCGGCCAACAGGTAGGGGTGGAAATGTCGGTTTATGATGGAGATAAATTGGAATTTGGCGAGGTTATGAGACGATTTAAGATACAGATGGAATGGTTGGCCGAACTTTATGTAAATACCATGAATCTTATTCATTATATGCACGACAAGTATGCTTATGAATATGTGCAAATGGCTTTGCACAATACTTTTGTCAAACACTTTATGGCTTTTGGCATAGCTGGTTTATCTGTAGCAGTTGATTCTCTAAGTGCAATAAAATATGCTAAGGTTAAGCCCATCAAAGACGAAAGGGGATTGGTCAGCGATTTTGCCATAGAAGGTGAATTTCCCAAGTTTGGTAATGACGATGACCGGGTTGACCTCCTGGCGGTGGAAATAATTCATACCTTTATACACCAGCTTAAGCGCCATCCCGCCTATAGAAATGCCCAGCACACCTTGTCCATATTAACCATAACCTCTAATGTAATGTATGGGAAGCATACTGGAACCACTCCGGATGGACGAAAAAAAGGTGAGCCCCTGGCTCCGGGAGCCAACCCCCTGCACGGCCGGGAAGAAAAGGGAGCCATAGCCGCCTGTAACTCGGTAGCCAAATTACCCTATGAAGATG
>NZ_JAQVZX010000001.1 GCF_028707975.1 Syntrophomonas sp. | reverse complement strand
CGGTTCCATCGGCCAACTTTATCTCGCCTGCTACATGGGCATGACGACGGCTGCCTCGAATTAACCAGCCGATAACTTCCAGCGGCTGTCCGGTAGGGGTAGGTTGGATATACTTAACCTCCAGGCGAGCGGTTACCATGAGATTGTCAAAATCGCCGGCCAGCAGGGTGGCCCGGCCCGAAGTTTCGTCCAGCAAAGCAGCGATAATTCCTCCGTGTACGAATCCGGGGTAGCTGTTGAAGTGTTCGGGAATAGTCACATTGGCCCGCACCTGTTGCTTTTCCAGGTCATTATAAAAATCCACTTTTAGACCCACTTCATTTTGCCGACCACAGAGAAAGCAGTTTCTTGAGTTAGGTTGTTTTTGCATGTCGGATACTCCTTTCCGGTTCAGCGCTTCCATTTTTTATTTAGCCTTTTTTAGGATGTGATTTAAAGAAGATGTCACTGCAAAAAGTTATAAATATGCATTAGCGTGCATATTTATACCGCTCAGCTACATTAAGAGCGACCGAAGGGTGTGTAGGGAACGACCCCCGTGTCGTTCCGAATCAGGCTTCGCCAGCGCTTTGTATATTTATGCAACCCTTATGCAACAAGAGGGGTTTTTGCAGTAGAGTCAAAGAATAGCAAACAAAGGGCAGGGGAACACAATAGCAAAGCTGCTGCGTCCCCCTGAATGTTCCAATAGTTTAAGAAAACTTTTCTGCCTCAGGATACTCCTGACCAAATGTATCCACACTAACGCCGAGCATTTTTTGAGCTTCTCGGGGTTTATCACGGAAATCCCGAGCTGTATTTACGATCTGATCCACTACTTCCAGGCCCTCAATTACCTGGCCGAAAGCGGCGTAATCGCCATCCAGATGAGGGGCGGGGGCCACCATAATGAAAAACTGGGAACCAGCGGAATTAGGAACGGCCGTCCTGGCCATGGAAAGAACACCTCTTTCGTGGGAGAGATGGTTGGGAAAGCCATTACTGCTGAACTCTCCTTTAATACTGTAGCCTGGGCCCCCTGTTCCGCTGCCCTGGGGACATCCGCCCTGAATCATAAAGCTGGGAATAACCCGGTGAAAGACCAGGCCATTATAAAACCCCTTTTTAATCAGGGAGATAAAATTGTTGACCGTATTGGGAGCTACAGCAGGAAAAAGCTCAGCCTTTATCAGCCCCCCGTTTTCCATTTGGATAGTTACCAGTGGATTTTTGCTCATAGCATCACCTAAAAGGCCAAGACTACGGCCGGGTAGTTAGTCTTGAGGAAATCAGCGATTTCCGGGGATTGCAGGGCTTTACCCAGCTTTACGATACTATCCTTATCCTTATCTTCAGGTCTAACTACTACTACATTGGCAAAGGGTGAATCACCTGGCTCCACAAAAACAGCCTTCATGGGATCCAGCCCGGCATCAATGGCATAGTTGGTATTGATGCAGCAGATGGCTGCATCCTGCAGTACCCGGGGCAGGGTAGCGGCATCGGCCATGGTTATTTCCAAATTTTTGGGATTTTCTACAATATCCCTTTCGGTAGCGGTGACACCGGCACCTTCTTTTAATTTAATCAAGCCAGCGCTCTGCAGCACGGCTAGAGCACGGCCGCTGTTGGTCGGGTCATTCGGGATACCCACGATAGCCCCGTCAGCCAGTTTGTCTAATTTGTCGATCTTTTGCGAGTAGATACGCATGGGCTCGGTATGTATCTTTACCGTCCATACCAGCTTGGAACCAGTTTTAGCATTGAAGTCCTCCAGATAGGGAATGTGCTGGAAGAAGTTAGCATCAATCTGCTTATCGTTCAGGGCCGGGTTTAGTTGAGGGTAGTCGGTAAAATCCTTTATTTCCATCTCCACCCCTTGTTCGGCCAGCTTGGGTTTAACCATTTTCAGCATGGCGGTGTGGGGTTCACCAATAGCTCCTACCACCAATTTTTCGGTGGCTTGTTTTTCCGGTGCTTTACCAGCTTGTTTATCCGGATCGGTTTGCTCGGCCTGCTGGCCGCAGCCTGCTGCCAGGCCCAGGGCCAGTATCAGGCAGGCAATAAGTACAATTGATAAGGTCTTTCTCATTATTTTTACCTCCTCTTGTTAATTATTCTACCGGCGGCTTTATCGCCCAGCATTTGTATTCCCTGTACGATTACGATCAAGACGATTACGGTTATCCACATTATTCCGGTCTGGTAACGCATGTAACCGTGGTAGTAGGCCAGGGTACCCAATCCACCTCCTCCCAATACACCTGCCATGGCGGAATAACCAACCAGGTTTATAGCAGTGATAGCCACCCCCAGAACCACTGAGGGCATAGCTTCAGGCAGCAGAACTTTACTTATTATCTGCCAGTTGCTGGCCCCCATGGATAGGGCGGCTTCTATCAAGCCCCAGTCAATTTCTTTCAGGGAAGTTTCCACCAGCCGTGCTACGAAAGGAATGGCCGCCAGGGAAAGAGGCACGATGGAAGCTACGGTGCCGATGGAAGTACCCACAACCCAACGGGTGAAGGGAATGGCCAGGATGAGCAAGATAATAAAGGGCAAGGAACGAACAGCATTGACAATAGAACCCAATACCTGGTTCAGCTGCAGGTTCTCCAGGATATGTCCTTTTTCACTGGTCACCAGGATAATGGCCAGGGGCATCCCTACCAGGTAGCTGACGGCGGTGGATAAGAAAACCATATACAGAGTTTCCCAGCTGGCAAAGAGTACGGCGGCTGGAACCCAGTCATAGTCTCCCAGGTAAGTAGCGAAGAAAGCAGCTAGATTAATACCACTAATTGCCAGCATGGTTTATAACCTCTATTTCCAGGCCGCATTTCCGCAGGAAATCCAGGGCCTCATTGATAGTCTCAACCGGACCTATTAATTCCAGGGTCAGGTTGCCAAAAGGGATGTCTTTTAACTGGTCAATGTTGCCGTATAATATATTGGCAGCTACCGCGTATTTCTGTACCATGGAGGAAATAATAGGCTCACCCGCCGAGGCTCCGATAAAGGAGACTCGAATCAAACGACTGCTGTTTAAGCCATGGTCTATGACCTGGCGCTGCAGGATTTCCGCCGGAATCTCGCGGTTGACTATGGAGTTTATAAAACTTCGCGAAGTAGGTGTTCCAGGATTGGAGAATATATTTAATACATCACCTACTTCTACTATGGTGCTGTCATCAATAACCGCTACCCGGTCACAGGCATCCTTGATTACATTCATATCATGGGTAATCAGAACGATAGTCAAGCCCAGCTTGCGGTTAATATCTTTCAGCAATCCCAGGATGGAGCGGGTAGTCTGGGGATCAAGGGCGGAGGTAGCCTCGTCGGAAAGCAAGACTTTGGGATCGTTGGCCAGGGCCCGGGCGATGCCCACCCGCTGTTTTTGACCACCACTGAGCTGCTCCGGGTAAACCTGGGCTTTATCTGTCAAACCTACTAGTTCCAGCAAGGCATTAACCTTTTGAGCCGCCTCGTTTTTAGGCACAGCGGCAATCTCCAGGGGAAACATCACATTTTCAAACACCGTACGGGAAGAAAGAAGATTGAAATGCTGAAAAATCATGCCTATCTTCTGGCGAAGCCGGCGTAATTCCAAGGAGTTCAGAGAACCTACATTCTGCCCATCAACCATAATAGTACCTTGAGTAGGCCTTTCCAGCATATTGATGCAGCGGATAAGGGTACTTTTACCGGCTCCGCTCAAGCCGATTATCCCAAAGATTTCTCCTTTTCTTATGGAGAGGCTGACTTCTTTGAGTGCCATCACCTCTTGGTGGCCGCTGCCATATATCTTGGTCAGATTGCTGATCTCAATCAATACCTCTGCCTCCCGGACATATTAAAACCCCCTTGCCCGCAGCATAGCGGCAGGAGGATAAATCCCCTATTATCCAGCTAAAATTAGGACAAACACATGCTAATCCCCGTATTGCCTTAGGGCATTTTTACTGGGCTCGTCCCTCTAACACTCGAAGAAGGGAATAGAAAAACGCTCTACTTCAATAATATATTAGCACGCAGCTATTATGAGGGTCAATAAAACTAAAATGCCAGCGGGGACTCCAAAATTTAAATGACTTGCCTTTAATACAAAATAACCATTGACTCTGCTGCAAAAACCCCTTTTTGTTGCATAAGGGTTGCATGAATATACAAAGCGAGCGTTGGCGAAGGTGAAAGCGGGCGGTCGAAGACCGCCCTTACAATGCCTTGCAGTCGCTATTAAGGTTGTTGCGCCTGATTCGGAACGACACGGGGGTCGTTCCCTACATACCCTGCGGTCGCTATTAAGGTTGCACCCTGCGGGCACTTCTGATGCTCCCTGCGGTTGTCGCTACTGAGGTAGCTGAGCGGTATATTTATGCACACTAATGCGTATTTATTACTTTTTGCAGTGCATCAATAAGCATTAATTTGTACAGGGTTTCAAAGAGGGAATTTTTAATACTATGACCAGCCCGGCAGTATAAATGGCCACCGGGTTTTCGCTTGCCGGGGCCATTGCCGGGGAATATAGGCCCCGAAAGAGGGGGAAAAAAGGTAGTTTTTCTTAAAGTCCGTTTTCTGAGCGATAATTCTTTCCAGCCATTTAAGCAGCCGGTCGATTTCTTCCCGGGTATTATAGGCAGCCAGGCTGATTCGCAGCATACCCGGCAAAAGCGCCGGTTCTTTACCCTCATAAATAGCGCTAATACTTTCCTCGTTTATTCCCAGGAGATTCCGGACATAGCCCTGTGCACAAAAACAGCCGGTTCTGACCCCTACTCCAGCCTCAAAGCAGAGAATGGAACCCAGCAATGCATGTTCCAATCCTTTAATGTTGAAGCTGATAACTGCCACCCGGGGAAAGGAGCCGTATATTTTAATTCCCGGCAGCTTTTGCAGCCGTTCCCGGGCATAGAGCAGGAGGTCTTCTTCGTAAAGAGCTAATTTTTCTATGCCCATTTTTTGCAGGTATTGCAGGCTGCGAGCCAGGGCGAAAGCGCCAATAACATTGGGAGAGCCTGCTTCTTCGCGTTCTGGAAGACCTGTCCACCAGACCTGGTTCCGGCTTACCAGGTCAACGGTTCCTCCTCCGGAATATTCCGGTTCCCCCTGTAAAAAGGTTTTCCGTGGGCCAATCAATACCCCGCTGCCAAAAGGGGCATAGATTTTATGGCCGGAAAAAGCCAGGTAATCAATATGGCGCGGGTCGCCCTCTTTCATCATATTCACCGGGTGGTGGGCTACCAGCTGGGCTCCATCCACCAGGATTTGAGAACGGTACTCGTGAGCTATTTCCGCTATCCGGTGTATAGGGTTTAAATGGCCGGTGACATTGGAAGCTCCACATACAGTCACCAGCCTGACCCGGGGATAGTATAATTGCAGCAGTTTTTCCAGATCATCAAGGTCTAATAATCCTTGCTGGTCTACCTGGGCGTACTTGAGCCGAGTCTTGTTGCGCCAGGGAAGGTCGTTGGAGTGGTGCTCCATCATGCTGGAGATGACCACATCTCCCGGGGTGAAACCCAAGCGATAGGATAACTTGTTAATGGCTTCTGTGGTGTTTTTTACCATTATTACGCATTGCGAGTCCAAATCGGCCCCGACGAACTTGGCGATAGTTTCATGGGAATCATCGTAGAACTGTGAAGATAGTAGGGATTTATAACCGGTTCCCCGGTGAACCCCCGAATACCACTGAAGGAAATCCTGCATTTCCTCCACTACCGGTTGGAGGGCCGGGGTACTGGCGGCATTGTCAAAATTGATATAAGGGAGATATTTCCCGCCCAGGGTAGGAACTTTTTGCTCCACCCCCAGAATATCACGGCGAAAGCTTTTGGGCTTAAAGACTTTCTTGTTAATAGTAAACACACCCTGTATCCGTTTAATATATACTATGAACAGTCGCTGGCTTTTGACACGGGTTTTTTTGGCGGAGGACGGAAGACAGAAGGCGGAAAGCTCAGGCAAAATTACTTTGAGTTTAAAAGAAATAACTGACAGTGAATGCCGAGCCATGGGTGGTTAGTAAGAAAAGTGAGGAGTGAGGAGTGAGGGGTAAGGGGTGAGGGGTAAGGGGTGAGGGGTGAGGGGGTTATTTCCTACTACATCTTACTATTCAAGCGCCTACTAGCTCTCTTTTCATCGGTGGTTGTGGCCCCTGGCCATGGGGGGGTTAGTAAAAAAATGGGGGATAAGGGATAAGTAGTGCAGGTTTTAGAGGAGTCTGATTATTTTTAGATTGTAGAGGGGGAAGGTTTCTTGAGTGGGGAGGAAGGCTATTACATATATATTCTCAGTTGTTCCGATGGTACTTTATATACCGGCTCGACCAATAACCTGCCGGCTCGCCTGGAAAAGCACAACCAGGGGGAAGGGGCCAGGTATACGCGTGGGCGTAGACCGGTGACCCTGCTTTACTCCGAATTTGCAGCCAACAAATCGGCGGCCTTAAAGCGAGAAAGGCAGATTAAAAAGATGACTCGTGCTGCCAAGCTTGCTCTTATAAAGTAAGGAGTATATCATGGGGACGGTTCTGTTGATATATAATATAATAAGGACTGCACTACAAAAACCCCTTTTTGCTGTAGCAAGAAAATAGGGCTTAGACGTAGAAGGACGAAGTTGTCAACAACCCCGTCCCCACGTCATGCGTCTTTTAACCTCATATAAATAGCTGCAGGTCGGATTCGAGAGCATTTTTTAAGTATTCTTTCACCTCTATTATTTGCACTTCCGGGAAAAGCTCCTCCTTTTTGAAACCCATAATTTCTACCGATAACTGGCAGGCGTAAAAGTTTACTTCTTTTTTGCGGGCGCCGGACAGGAGATCGCTTAGTTTTGGTGCCTTTTCTTCCTTCATCATTTCCAGCAGCATCTTTTTTCCTATCCCCCCCAGGTTCATTTTGGATAGAGGGAGTTCTTCTGCTTCCCGAGGAGTAAGAGAGGAGAAGGTTTGCTCATAGAGGCTTTTATCTTCGTAGGATGCTTTTCCCGGATCGCGTAAGAGCAACAAACCCCAGAAGGCACAGAAGATAGTTACCTCTATCTCCATTTCCCGGGCGGCATTGGCAATAATCAAGGAAGCCAGAGCCTTATCATAGTCTCCGCTGAACAAAAGCAGGTTCATTTTCTTATTTTCCATACATTATTCCTCCAAGCTTTATTTAACATTATCTTGGGCCAACCCGCTTCGAATTATTAAAGAAGGATGATATAGTAGCTTAGCAGGAACCTCATGCTGCTTCTCGGGGAAAAGTGAGGGGTGAGGAAATAAGGTTATTACTTACTATACCTGTTCAAGAGCCGGTTAACCATTTTTCATTGGTGGTTGTGGCCCCCGGGCATAGGCGGTCAATAGGAAAAGTGGGCAGTAAGGGTTAATATAGCAGGTGCATCTCACCGTTCAAGCACATTCGGATTCACTTTATCATCAGGGATTTATTATTGGGGTTACCCCGCCTTGTTGCAGCGGTGTGTTGAAACTGCTTAAGCAGTTTCTTCCGTGTTTAAAGCACAAATATCTTTTCAAGGTAGGAAAAAGATATGTGTATAGAGAAAAACTAAGGAAGCGATTGCTCAAGAAAGAGAGGTAAGTTATGGATTCCAAAAAGATGGTTTTAATCGGGCTGGTTCTAACTGCCTTCTTCTCATCGCTGGCCGTTTTTGAGCTAATACCCGGCCTGCTTATGTCTTTCTTGCTTTTATTTGTTGGAATTGCTGTTACCTATTATTTTGCTCTAAGCCGAATGAGATTGGAAAGCCTGGCGGGTATCAGCATATTACTCAAGGCGGCCAAAGAGATAGGGAGGGAGAGCAAGGCTCCGGAAATCAGCCGACTGCTGGGTTTGTGGGCGCAACGATTGGTGAAATCTGAAGCGGCCCTGGTTTGGTGGCAGGGGGAATGGGTGCTTGGTGATGAGGAATTCACGGCCTGGCCCGGACTGGAAACGGCCCGGGAGTGGGTTAAGAACAATAATGAAATTCTGGTTCTTTATAAAAATGGGGGGGAGATTTTTTCCCATCCCTGGCCCAGCAATATAAACTCATTATTAGGCTGGCCTTTGATGGTCACCGGGGAAGCAGTGGGAATGCTATTCCTGCTTAATGAAAGTAAGCGTGGGTATTTTGTCCCCCAGGATAGTGAAGCTCTGGAAGTAATCTGCCAGCAGGCAGCGGCAGCTCTGAACAAAGCCAGTGATTATCAAAAGCTGGAATATTTTTATAAAGAGATCTTGTTTTCTATGCTAAATGCCCTTGATTCGCGCTTTCCTGGTTTTACCGGGCATTCCCAGCGGGTGGCCCGAGTGGCGGCACTTCTGGGCAGCAAACTGGGTTTGGATGAAGAAGAGTTGCGTATTCTGGAATATGCCGCCCTCTTGCATGATGCTGGTAAAGTATTTTTCTTGCAGGAAGGGCTTCCTGGGGAAGCGGGGGAATTGGAGGAGGAGCTTTCTGTACCGCTGGTGGAAGAACATCCGCTGCTGGGGGCTCAAATACTGCCTAATAAGGGTATTTTTGCCAAGGTGCGCCAGGGAATTCTTTATCATCATGAGCGCTATGACGGCAGCGGCTATCCAGAAGGCTTAAGCCGTACGGATATACCCCTGGCGGCCCGAATAATTGCCGTGGCTGATCTCTATGATGCTTTAACCCGGCTTGCCCCCGAGGAGGAAAGACTGGAACCGGAAGCTGCCGTAACGGAAATCAAAAAAAGCATGGGTATGCTGTTGGATCCTCTGGTGGTGGTAGTGATGGAGGAAGTGGAGAGGAAGCACGATGATATAACTTAAGGGTTTTCCTTTTTCTACAGCTAAGTGTAAAATTGATAATGGATTAGGTGGGAGCATTTTGCCGTTACGGAAAAGAAAATTATTCTTTATAATCGTAATAGCAGTTTTTCTAGCTGGCTATCTTATTTATATCTGGATGGAACCGCAGTCTTTGATTGAGACATTGGCAACAGGTACCGCGAACAATGAGAATGAGCTTGTTTTTCCAGCTCCTGGCCAGACACTTTATAAAATGGGACTTTATCTGGATACCAGTACACGAACTATGTATGGAAATACGGTTCTACTAACCCGCAATACTTCCGGACAGGCCCTGAGCGAACTGTGGTTTACCGTCTATCCCAACGCCTTCAAGGATTCCCGGCACAGCCCTGCTCCATCTGATGCTTATTATGCTGGATTTAATGAAGGCTACCTCGATTTCCGGGAATTCAAGGTTAATGGGCAAAAGGTGGAATACTTCCCGGACGGGGTATCACTACAGGTGGTATTGCCCCGGGATATTGTTCCCGGGGAGGATATAAAGATTGAGATGCAATGGCAGGCCCAGGTACCTAAACTGGCCTATCGTTATGGCAATAAGGGTGGGGTCTATATGCTAGGTAATTTCTATCCCACATTAAATGTCCTGGGTGCGGACGGCTGGCATAATTCCTACAATTCCGCTTTTGGAGATCCCTTTTGCTTCCATTGTGCTGATTACCAGGTAAGCTTGAGCCTGCCGGAGGGTTTCCTGATGGTATCAACGGGAATCAAGCGGGAAACAATAGCAGAAGATAACGGCAGGGAAGTTCACCTTATTGAAGCCCAGAATGTCCGTGACTTTTGTTTGGCGGTACTGTATGATTACGATGGGTTAATTTGGGGTCAAAATCGGCCCCAAATTAGTTGTTATTCCCCGGCTAAACAGAGTGGACTGTCCGGGCAGATTCTAAAACAATCGGCTGAGATTCTGGACTATTATGCCTGTAGCTGGGGGTCCTACCCCTATCCGGATTTCAAAATCGTCTTCGTTCCTATGCGCGGTTTTCATGGCATGGAATATTCGGGGCTAATCTTTTTGAGTGAGGAATTTTTAGAGCCCAAGACTTTTAAAGAGCATGGAGAGTTTATTCTGGCTCATGAAATAGCTCACCAGTGGTGGTATGGGGTGGTGGGCAATGATCAGTTGAAGGAGCCCTGGTTGGACGAAGGATTGGCCAACTGGAGTGCCTATAAATACTTGAAAGAATGCCGGGGGCTCGAACCGCCTGGAAGTAACGAATTCCAGAACGGGATTAACCTGGCGCAGGAAATGCGAGAAATCGTTTCCCGGCAGGAATACTACCGGATGGCCTATTCGGGAGGAGAGGCTTTCTGGTTTGCTTTAGAGAAAGAAATGGGAGAAGATACGGTTAATAAGGTTTTACGCAGATACCTGGCTGATTATCGCTTTAAACTGGCCACTACCGATGATTTACTGTTGGTTATAAAAAAGGAAGCCCGCCGGGATATGAGCGATTATTTCCACAAATGGTTTCGGGATTAAACACTCTCTAAACAGAGTTTAGAGAGACATCCAGGTTAAATTATAATCTTCTCCCCACTTCCGCCAAAGCGAGGAGAAGAAAAGGCTAAGAGTTTTCACCAGGCAAGCTGGATAAACCTGCCTGCTTATTAGACCTGGGCATCATGTTGCTTGAGTACTTGTAAAGCGTCCGGTATTCTTTCTTCATTAGTTACCATAGTGAGGAGAAAAGCGCTTTGGCCGGGAAGGTCATGACTCCCTGCCATGCCGCTTACTGAAGGGTCAGCCGCCATGAGTGGCGAAGGAACGCGATCATAAGCGCCGTTACCCATAATCATAGTAGCCAGAGAAGTCATATTATTATTTCCATATGCTTTGGAATTGGGGGCGCTGGATACCCGGTCAATCTGGATTTCGTTATAACCCTTTTGTATTAGAATCTCCCGGGCCGCTTCGGCTTTGTTTTCCGTCGGGAAATAGGCCAGAATGGACTTTTCGCCTGGTTCAAGCTGCATAATCTTACCTCCTTTCTGGGGTATTTTAATTTAAGTTTCTCTTAGTATTTTTGGCGTCCTGATAGAGAATATAGGTGGAAAAATCAAGATGAGGAGGGCATAAATGAATCCCATACAAAAAGTCCTGGCTTCTTTGCATAGTATGGTGATAGGAGCATTGGAAAATGCTAAATCCAGGGGTTTAATTAATTTTAAGCAGATTCCGGAATTTCTTATCGAAGTACCACGGGAAAAGGAGCATGGTGATTTTGCTTGCAATGTCGCCCTTTTAATGGCTCGTGAGGCGCGTCAGGCTCCTCGTGGCATTGCTGAAGTGCTGGTGGAGTTGATGGAAAAGAGCGGTCATCCGGTGGAGAAGATTGAAATTGCTGGGGCCGGCTTTATCAACTTTTTTCTGGATAGGAGCTGGCTTTATGAGATTCCTTTAACTGTATACAACAGCAAGGATAAATACGGATTCAATGAAAAAAAAGCCAAAAAAGTGCAGGTGGAATTTGTCAGCGCTAATCCCACTGGCAATCTACATATGGGAAATGCTCGGGGAGGAGCCATCGGGGATACCCTGGCCAATATTCTGGAACGGGCCGGTTATGATGTGGAGCGGGAATTCTATATTAATGATGCCGGTAATCAGATAAAAATATTTACCGATTCCATGGAGGCCCGCTACCTGCAATTGACGGGACATGATGTGCAATTTCCGGAAAACGGCTACGCCGGGCGGGATCTTATCGACACCGTAAGGAATATTATTGCCCGCTATGGTGAGAACTTGTATGATTTACCCCGAGAGGAAAGGCGTCAAATAATTGCTGATTATGCCCTGGAGGAGAAAATAGAATACATTAAGAAAACCCTGGCCAGTTTTGGTATTAGCTATGATCTCTGGTTCAGTGAAAAAAGCCTGCATGAAAACGGCAAGATAGAGGCCGTTCTAAATGATCTGCGGGAAAAGGGCTATATTTATGAAAGCGAAGGAGCCTGGTGGTTTAAATCCACCGCTTTTGGTGATGAGAAGGATGAAGTGGTTTTACGGGCCAATGGAATGCCTACTTATTTTATGGCCGATATCGCCTATCACCAGAACAAGTTTGAAAGGGGTTATGACTGGGTTATCAATGTTTGGGGGGCTGACCACCATGGGCATGTCGCCCGCATGAAAGGGGCTATAGAAGCTCTGGGCTATAACCCGGCCAGGCTGGACATACTCTTGATGCAACTGGTCAGATTATACCGGGCCGGCAATATAGTACGGATGTCCAAACGAACCGGAACTACCGTTTCCCTGGATGAGTTGATTGAGGATGTGGGCAAGGATGCTGCCCGCTTCTTTTTTGTAATGCGCAGCCCTGACAGCCATTTGGATTTTGACCTGGAATTAGCCCGGCAGAAGAGCCAGGAAAATCCGGTATATTATGTACAATATGCTCATGCCCGTATTTGCAGCATATTCAGACAAGCCCGGGCCGAGGGTATTACTCTGGCGGGGATAAATGAAATTGATATTTCCTGCTTAAAGGAAGAGGAGGAACTGGCTATTTTAAGGAAAATAGCGGACTTCCCCGAAGAAATCGCTATAGCCGCCAGAACCCTCGCTCCCCATCGAATAGCCCACTATGTGTTGGATTTGGCGGCAATGTTCCACAGTTTCTACAATCACCACCGGGTTTTGAATGATAACCGGGCCTTGCAGGATGCCCGGCTTTTATTGATGGAAATAACCCGTATTACTATACATAATGCGCTGGGTGTACTGGGAGTTACTGCTCCCGAACAAATGTAGGAGGTACGCTAAGATGATGCCAAGAAAAAAAAGTGAAGCTGACTGGGCGGTGGATATACTGTCCGAAAAGCAAGAAGCTATGTTCTATGCGGATCTGATCAAAGAAGTAGCCAAGATGATGGGGAAAAAAAAGGATCCCGGCAGCCTGACTTCTATTTATACCCGGATTAATTTGGACAACCGCCTGGTTCACCAGGGACAGGGTTACTGGTATTTTGATACCAACCGGGTGCGCAAGGACGCTTAAACGCTTTTGGAACGGGAGGGATAGCTTAATGAAAATAAGGTGGTTGGGACATGCTTCGTTTCTTATTGAAACGGGGAAAGATAGGATAATAACCGATCCTTTTGACGAAAGGGCCGGCTATGCTGTTTTTACGGAGACGGTGGATATTGCAACCGTAAGCCATGAACACTGGGATCATAACGCGGTGGAGATTCTTGCCGGTAAGCCGCGAATTATCCGGGGAGAAGGAGAATTCCGCCTGGGGGAAATAACTATTACGGGTTTTTCTTCCTTCCATGACCAGACCCGGGGTAGGGACCGGGGTAAAAACACTATATACAAAATATTGGCAGAAGGTATGGAACTGCTTCACCTGGGGGATTTGGGCCATATTCTTTCTCCCCGGGAAATCGAAGCCATAGGGCGGGTAGATATTTTGCTGCTTCCGGTGGGTGGAACCTATACCATTGATGCCAGGCAGGCTCTGGAAACCATGAAGCAATTGAATCCCAGGATTACTATACCGATGCATTACCAAACCCCGCATGTTAAAATAAGCCTGGCACCATTGGAGGCTTTTACCGGTCAATTGGAGCGGGTGGTAAAACGGCCGCTCCTGGAGATTAAGCCGGAAGAGCTGCCGGAAGAATCCCTGGTGGTAGTATTGGATTACTTGTACCAGCAATATATAGCAGAATAATGGGCAAAGCAGAAAAGGGAGGGGCTCGGGAGTGACCAAGTATATATTTATCACCGGTGGGGTGGTTTCTTCTCTGGGGAAGGGCATTACCGCCGCATCTTTGGGTCGGCTCTTAAAAGGCCGTGGCCTGAAGGTGGCATTACAGAAATTCGATCCGTATATCAATGTTGATCCGGGTACCATGAGTCCCTACCAACATGGCGAGGTTTATGTCACCGAAGATGGTGCCGAAACTGATCTGGATGTAGGCCACTATGAGCGATTTATCGACGAAAACCTGAGCCAGTATGCCAATTGCACTACCGGGAGAATTTACCAGACAGTCCTGGACAAGGAGAGAAAAGGCGATTATCTGGGCCAGACGGTACAGGTTATACCTCATATAACCAATGAGATAAAAGACCGGGTTACCATGATTGAAAAGGAAAGCAGCCCGGATGTAGTAATAAGCGAAATTGGAGGCACTGTGGGAGATATTGAATCCCTGCCGTTTCTCGAAGCCATTCGCCAATTGAAGTTCGACCTGGGCAAGGATAGAGTGCTGTACATACATGTTACTCTTATCCCTTATATAGATGCTGCCGGCGAATTGAAAACCAAACCCACCCAGCACAGTGTAAAGGAACTCCGGAGCATAGGCATACAACCTGATATTCTGGTTTGCCGAACGCAAAAGGAACTTTCTGAGGATTTGAAGGCTAAACTGGCCTTGTTCTGTGATGTGGATCGTGAAGCCGTGGTTCAGCTGCCGGATGCCGAATCTATTTATGAGGTTCCCTTAATGTTGGCTCGGGAGAAACTGGATTTGGAGATAATAAGGCGCCTGGGATTGGAATGTAAACAAGCCGATCTGAAAGAATGGCAAGAATTGGCAAGTCGGGTCCATCACCTGGACAAGGAGATATGCATTGGACTGGTAGGCAAATATGTTGAACTCCCCGACGCCTATCTGAGCATTGTGGAATCCCTGAAGCATGCGGGATTCCAATATAACTGTGAAATCAAGATTAAATGGATATATGCCGAGAAAGTGGAAAAAGAAGGAGCGGAAGAGCTCGTACAAAATGTTGATGGAATTTTGATTCCCGGGGGTTTTGGAGAAAGAGGCATAGAAGGCAAAATAGCTACTGCTGCTTATGCCCGGGAAAACCGGGTGCCTTTTTTGGGTATATGTTTGGGTATGCAGTGTGCGATAATTGAGTTTGCTCGCAATGTATGCCAAATGAAAGGAGCCAATAGCTCTGAATTTGATCCCGACACTCCTTACCCGGTGGTTCACTTGATGCCCGGTCAGGAGAATGTTGCCAATAAAGGTGCCAGCATGCGCCTGGGGGGTTATCCCTGCCGCCTGGTGGAAGGAACCCTTGCTTATGAGGTATACGGAGTTTCTGAGACCAGTGAGCGTCATCGCCATCGCTATGAGATAAACAACGAATTCCGGCAGGAAATGGAGAGCAAAGGTCTGGTGATAAGCGGAATTTCACCTGATGGAAGGCTGGTAGAAATAATCGAGCTAAAGGAGCACCCCTGGTTTGTGGCCTGCCAGTTTCATCCTGAATTCAAATCCCGTCCCAACCGTCCCCACCCCTTGTTTATGGGCCTGGTCAGGGGGGCATTGGAGTATAAGGAGAAGCCGGATACCGCTAGCCGGGAAGGATAATACTAGTTGAACAATGGTTGAACAATCGCTAAACTTCCGCTAAACTACCGTTCCGTCTCTCGACGCCTTACGGCCGACGACTTTTCTTAAGGGAGATATTATGTTTACTACCAGAATCATCGATATAAAAGAAAAAGACCGTTATAAGCGATTCGTGGATTCCCACCCCAAGGGGCATTTTCTACAATTGTGGGAATGGGGCCAGGTTAAAAAAGGAACCGGGTGGGAGCCCTTGCCCCTGGTATTGGAGCAAGATGGTGAAATTAGAGCATCTTTGTTGATTTTAAAAAGAAAACTACCTCTACCCGGGCTGAAAAAATGCATATTTTATTCACCCCGGGGTCCGGTGGTCGATCTGGAGAATGAAGAGCAAATAACGGCCCTTTTCAACGGAGCCGCCCGGGTGGCCAGAGATGAAGGAGCTATTTTTCTAAAAATCGATCCCGATGTCTCCTGCCACAACCAGCATTTCCAGGAAATATTGCAAAGAGCCGGGTTTAAAAAGAACGAAACCGGTTTGAATTTTGAAGGGGTTCAACCTAATTTCGTTTTTCGCCTGGACATCACCCCGTCCGAAATAAAACTATTGGAAAACATGCATAGCAAGTGGAGATACAATATCAGACTGGCCGGGAAAAAAGGGGTCAAGGTGAGAAAAGCCGAGAGCAAAGAAGACCTGCGGCTATTTTATGAACTGCTTCAGGAAACTGCTCAAAGGGATAAGTTCTTGATTCGGGGTTATGAATATTTCGAGTGGATATGGGAATACATGGTGGAAAAAAAGCTGGCCTGCATATTTTTGGCAGAATACCAGGGAATGCTGGTGGCTGCTACCCTGGCTTTGATTAGCGCCGGGAAGGTTTGGTATCTTTATGGGGCTTCCAGCAACCTGCACCGCAATATTATGCCCAACTATCTGATCCAATGGGAGATGATACAGTGGGCGCGCCAGCAAGCTTGTTCCATCTATGATTTCCGGGGGGTTTCCGGAGACCTGGATGAAGATAACCCTCTTTATGGACTATATCGCTTTAAAAAAGGTTTCAATGGTGATTTAGTTGAATTTGTTGGAGAATGGGACAAGGTTTATTCTCCGCTTTTCTACTGGCTCTGGACCAAGGTCTTGCCTGTTTACCTCAAGCTGAGCCGGGAGCTGTCACGGCCCGGGAAAGGACAAGAGATTACTGGTGAAGCAACTTAAGTATGATAAGTGGTTGGAGATTGATATTGATGCAGTTAAGCAAAACCTGGAGGGGGTTAAATCTCTTCTGGATAGCAGTGTGCACCTGCTGGCGGTGCTAAAGGCCGATGCTTATGGTCATGGGGCAGTTAATATGGCTCGTTTCCTGTATCAGAATGGGGTCGACTTTTTTGCGGTCAGCTTTTTATCGGAAGCCTTGGAATTGAGAAAGGCAGGAATACGCTCCAGTATCCTGGTTTTTAGCCCGGTGGTGGATGAAGAGCAGGTTAAGGAAGCGATAAAAAACCATATTACCCTCTCCATAAGTTCTTTATTTGACTGCCAGTTGCTGAATCAGGTCAGCGAGCGCCTTAACCAGCCCTTGAGAGTGCACCTGAAGGTGGATAGCGGGTTGGGACGATTTGGTTTCACTAATATGGAAGAAATCAGCGCAGTATGCCAGTCATTAAAGGAGAATAGCTGCATATATATTGAAGGAATATACACCCATATGGCCGATGCGGCATCAGGGGACCCCGCTTACACGGAAGAGCAGTTCCGCCGTTTTATGGAAATAGTAAATAAACTGGCTCAGGCTGGTTATAAGATTCCGCTGCGGCACTGTGCTAATAGTACCGTTTTTCTGAAATATCCTCATATGCATTTGGATGCCGTGCGAATCGGCACCCTTATTTCCGGGCAGTACCCGGCTGGAGATTTGCCCCGGCCAGTGGAATTAATCGACCCATTTTGCTTT
Organism: Syntrophomonas sp.; assembly: GCF_028707975.1. GTDB lineage: Bacteria > Bacillota > Syntrophomonadia > Syntrophomonadales > Syntrophomonadaceae > Syntrophomonas. Next base: position 61,483 of record NZ_JAQVZX010000001.1, on the reverse strand, counting down.
AAATGCAAGATTATTTCCTTAAAAAGCCTGAAAGCCGGAGATTATCTGGGTTATTCCCGCAGCTATCGTTTGAAAGAGGATGCGCAGATAGCGGTGATTCCTGTGGGTTATATGGATGGACTGGGGCTAAATGTCGGCAACAAGGCTGAGGGCTTCATTGATTTATTGAAAATTTTGCTTAAGAACATTTTCTTTTATTATGATCTGGGTCGTTTTAAGTTGCAGGTGAGAATCCGGGATAGTTTATATCCCGTAAGGGGAAAGGTTTTTATGCAGATGGCTATGATTGAAATACCGACTGACTTGGAACTGCATATCGGAGATGAGGTCGAAGTCCCGGTAAGAAAAACCCTGGTAGCCCGGGATCTGGTGAGAATTTATACTAAAGCCGGAGAAGCGGTAAAAATAGGGGATCAAGACGGTACTTCCTATATAGTTGAGGGGGACTAAAATGCATAAAAAACTGGTGGTTTTTCTTTTGCTGGCATTCCTTTTGCTAATGGCCGGCCTGTCCATTCGAGCTGTAAACCGCTTGGATCATGGTTCAACGCGGGAGGGGACAGCTACCATTGCTGTTGTTCAGATTAATGGTCCCATCGGCGGGGTTTCCAGCTGGCTGGAAGACAGCAGTTCTACCGCCGGCGATATTATGGAGGCCATTAGAAAGGCGGGCAAGCGCGAGGATATTAAAGCCGTAGTTGTGAGGATCGATAGTCCCGGTGGCAGTGCCGGGGCTTCACAGGAAATAGCCATGGAACTGGATCGCTTGCGGGAGAAGGGCAAGCCGATAGTTACTTCCATGGGAGATGTTTGTGCTTCCGGGGGCTACTGGATAGCCTGCAGCACCGATCATATAGTAGCCAACGGTGCCAGCATGACCGGAAGTATCGGTGTTATTATGCAGCTCAGCAACCTGGAAGGGCTTTATGGAAAACTGGGTATTCGAAACCAGACTATCAAGAGTGGTGAACATAAAGATATGGGCTCTTCCGCGAGAGAGCTGAGCGCGGAAGAGGAAAAAATCCTTCAGGCCTTGGTGGACGATTCTTACCAACAGTTTTTGGAGCAGGTGCAAAAAGGCCGCCAGGAAAAAATTGCAGCGGATAAATTGTTGGAAATTGCTGACGGGAGGATATTCACCGGCAAGCAGGCTTTGGAACTGGGGCTGGTGGATAGCCTGGGCAATTATTATGATGCAGTACAACAAGCGGAGAAAATGGCGGGAATCAAGGGCGAAAGCAAGTTGGAAGTAATTAATGCCTTTAGCTGGTGGGATCGCTTTAAACTGGGCATGCTTAATCCCAACATCTTCCAGCAGGGAGGATTTGCGGAGTTGAAGTATTGATGTCGTTGCAAAAATCATAATTTAGAAAATCTTTTTGTTGCATAAGGGTTGTATAAATATACAAGCGAGCGTTGGCGAAGCATGGATGCAGCGCTCTGCGGGTACTCCTGATGTTCCATCCTGCGGGTGTCACTATTAAGGTTGCCTCCCATGGATGGGAGATTAGTGCGGTATCCATTGAGTCGGATCAAGCCGTAGGTGTTGCCCATGCGTAGCGCCCTGTCGAGCACAACTGATGCTCCCTTCGGTCGCTATTAAGGATGCTGGAGCGGCTATATTTATACAAGTAAAGGTAATGGAGTCAATATTGAGGGGGGAGCGCGTATGACTTTAACCGAGATGATTTATGGTATCCTATTTCAACCAGTTTCGACCCTGCAATACCTGAGCCGGGAAAAACCATTATCCCGGGCTATGCTGGTATTTATATCGGTGTTGCTGTTTAATGCGCTGGTAAATCAGGCCATATCCCTGGCCAATATTGAAGAACTCCCCTTTTCATTGCCGGTCAATCTGCTCTGGATATTTGGCCTTATGGGGGTAATTTTTTCCGTTCTGCTTCTTTTCCTTATGGGGGGTTTCTTTTCTCTTTTGAGCGAAGTTTTTTTCGGGCGCGCAAATGCCAGTGGATTGCTGGTTTGTTTGGGGTTTGCTTCAGTTCCCGGCATACTGGGACCGCCTTTGCAGTATGCTGCTAGCCTAATAAAGCTGCCAGCCGGGGTAGTGCTTTTTCCTTTGATCAGCATAGTGTGGGTAATGATATTACAGGTAATGGCTCTGCGGGAATCATTGGAACTGGATACGGGTAAAGCAATCCTTTTGTATATAGTTCCATTGCTATTAGTTTTCTTCTTATTGGCGATAATAGCGGCATCCTTTATCTCCAGCTTCCCCTTTGCGGAGTTATAACGAGGTGAAATATTTACTCGCTATGTGGACGGGTTCCTATTAACAAAACACAGGCGGCGGCAGGTTCTAATCCGCCTCCTCGTTGCAGCGCTGTGTTGAACTGCTCCGCAGTTTCTTGTTGATGCTCAAAAAATTACCCCAAATAGGGAGGATATTTTATACAAGTGAAGAAATAGATGGTATATGTGGGGTGAGATGATGAAGCGAAGAATAATGATAGTGGATGATCAAAAAGGAGTAAGGCGCCTGTTGGAAGAGCTCTTTAAAAGAGAGGGCTGGGAGGTTTATGCTGCTGCGGACGGAAAGGAAGCTATTGAAAAAGCGGTTCAGTTTCAACCATCTATCCTCCTGATAGACATGAAAATGCCCAATATGAATGGACTGGAAGCTTCCCAAAAAATACTGGAGAAGCACCAGGAACTGGCTATAATAATGATGACTGCCTATGGGGAGATGGAAGTAGTAAAAAGGGCTCTGGAGTCAGGGGTTAGAAAGTGTATAACCAAGCCTTTTGATATCCTTTACTTGAGAGATGAAGTTAACCGAATAGTTGCGGAAGAGGTATCATAAACAGGAAGATTTGAAAGAGGTGATATCGGTGGCATTAGTGTCAGTAAGCAAATTATTATTCCAAGCAGACAAAGGAGGCTATGCGGTAGGGGCTTTTAATGCCAATAACATGGAAATCGTACAGGCCATTATTAGAGCGGCAGAACTGGAGAGATCTCCGGTTATTATGCAGGCCAGCCAGGGGGCTATTAACTATGCCGGGCTGGAGTTCATAAGCGGGATGGTAAAGATTGCTGCAGAATCCAGTTCGGTGCCGGTGGCCTTACATCTAGACCACGGTACTGATTTTGAGCAGGTGGTAAAGTGTATTCGCAGCGGTTTTTCCTCGGTGATGTATGATGGTTCCAAACTTCCCCTGGAAGAAAATATAGCTATGACTAAAAAAGTTTTGGATATAGCTAGACCTATAGAAGTATCAGTGGAGGCGGAGCTGGGAAAGATAGGGGGAACTGAGGACGACATTCATGTGAGTGAGAAGGAAGCCATGTATACCGATCCCGAAGAAGCCAGATATTTTGTGGAACAGACCGGGGTGGAAAGTCTGGCTATCGCTATAGGTACAGCTCATGGGCAGTATAAAGGAGAGCCCCGGCTCGATTTTGAGCGCTTGGCCCAAATCAAGTCCCTGGTAAAAATACCCATAGTCCTCCACGGCTCTTCCGGGGTGCCGGACGAATCACTTAGAAAGGCTATAAAACTTGGCGTATGCAAGGTGAATATTGATACCAATATCAGAGAAGCTTTGGTCTGGACCATGCGAAAAGTTATGGCGGAGAACCCGGCAGAAATTGATCCCCGGAAAATTCTGGGACCGGCCCGCGATGCCGCAGTGGAGATAATAAGGGAAAAGATCAGGGTATTCGGTAGCTCAGGCCAGGCATAGGCGGGGTTGCATAAATATACAAGCAATGCGGTGACATATTGGCCCAAGTAAATCAGAAAGGAGGATGTTTTTGCGGATTTTTATTGATTCTGCTAACATTGAAGAGATAAAAGAGATAAACGGCATGGGTTTTCTGGCGGGAGTAACCACCAATCCCAGTCTGGTAGCTAAAGAAAAAAAAGACTACAAAGGATTGATCCGGGAGATATCCATGCTGGTGGATGGACCGATAAGTGCGGAAGTAATAGCGCTTGATTATCAGGATATGGTACAAGAGGGAGAAGAATTAGCATCTATTCATCCCAATGTGGTGATTAAAATACCCCTTTGCGAAGAGGGACTGAAAGCAATCCATGCTCTCAAGCAAAAAGGTATTGCTACCAATGCCACCCTGGTATTTTCCGCCAACCAGGCTCTATTGGCGGCCAGAGCCGGAGCGGCCTATGTCAGTCCCTTTATTGGCCGGGTAGATGATACCGGAAATGATGGGCTGACATTATTGGATGATATTGTCGCGATATTTGACCAGTATATGGTGGAAACCGAGGTTATTGCAGCCAGCATCCGTCATCCCATGCATGTGGTAGCATCCGCCAAAATCGGTTCGGATATTGCCACCATACCCTACCAGGTAATTAAGCAGATGGTAAAGCATCCGCTTACTGATGCGGGGATCGAAAAGTTTATGAGCGATTGGAAGCAGGCTTTCTAAATTATCGGAGCTTCGGCCGGCATTTAATAAAGTGAGGCGTAATAACTTATAGGACACAGAGGCACGACCTGGCACTAGCCGGAATCTTTTATCTGCTTCATAGTTGGCTCATTAGCGCTAAGTGCCGGCTTACGAAGGATGATTGGAAGTTTGAACAGGACTATTCACGGGAAATGTTGGAGTGCCAAAGGGGAAATAAAACAGGGGGGTTTATCTTGGAGAGGGAATTGGCTCTGGAGTTTGCCCGGGTGACAGAGGCAGCAGCTCTGGCTGCTGCACGATGGGTCGGTAAAGGAGATAAAGAGGCAGCAGATGACGCAGCTGTAACCGCTATGAGAGTTATGTTTGATACGGTGTCGGTAGATGGCGTAGTAGTAATCGGGGAAGGAGAAATGGATGAGGCCCCTATGCTCTATATTGGGGAAAAAGTAGGTATTGGTGTTCCTCCCCAAGTAGATATTGCGGTAGATCCTCTTGAAGGTACCAACATCGTAGCCAAGGGTTTAACGGGAGCTATTGCCGTACTGGCCATTGGGCCCAGGGGAAGCCTTCTTCATGCGCCGGACATGTACATGGACAAAATTGCTGTGGGTCCCGAATGTAAAGGCCGAGTACACTTGGATGCGTCCGTGAAAGAAAACCTCTGGGAAGTGGCTCGGAGTATGGACAAATTGATTAGTGAAGTTACCGTAGTGGTTTTAGAGCGTGAGCGGCACCAGCAAATAATTGAAGAGGTAAGGCGGGTGGGGGCGCGTATCAAGTTGATTACTGACGGGGATGTATCTCCAGCCGTGGCGGCGGCGTATCCCGAATCCGGGGTCGATATATTATTGGGTATTGGCGGAGCTCCCGAAGGGGTAATTACCGCTGCAGCCTTGAAATGCCTGGGGGGCGATTTTCAAGCCCGTCTCTACCCAGAGGATGAGAGTGAGATTGCGCGCTGCCATAGTATGGGTATCAACGACATTAATAAGATATTTTCCATCGATGAAATGGTTCAGTCAGAGGATGTAATATTTGCCGCCACTGGCATTACTGATTCATTTTTGTTGAAAGGGGTACGCTATTTTAAACGCCGGGCGGTTACTCAGACTATGGTAATGAGAAGCCTATCCGGAACCATCAGGCATATAGAAGCCAATCATCACCTGGATAAGAAGCCTTTGTTTAAAGATCAGCGTATTCAGTTAAAGATGGATTAGGACTAAGCTGTCGTTGTATATAGATATCTCCACAGGAGAAAACCCCCGAATCTTTAAGGCTTTCCGGTCAAAATGGTTCGGACCAGAGTATAAATACTGGTTTTCGTAGGGAAATTATGATTAAATAATATTAATACTGGTATAATAAAAATAGGATTCCACCAAGGAGTCTATCACTGGCAGTTCTTTTCCCACATGCTATCCTTCAAAAAAAAGAGCATTCAAGGAGTACAGTAATAGTGCCTATTAGACTTTAAAAAGCTTCCCATTTCCATCGCAGCTTATAGGAGTATTTTCACTTCGTTTGCCTGCTTGCCCAGCAAATTATCATGATGAAAAGGATTATTAGATAAGGAGGGAAAAATTGAATATCTCAGAGCTGGATAACAAAACCATGCTGGAGCTATACCAGATCGCCAGAGACTTAAACCTGGCCGGTTATTCCAAGCTCCGCAAAAAGGAACTGGTTTTCGATATTACCAAAGCCCTGACCCATGCCGACCAATTGCTCCAAGCCCAGGGAGTACTGGAAATTATGCCTGATGGTTACGGATTTTTAAGACCTTTCGCTTACCTGCCCAGCCAGGAGGACATTTATGTATCGCCGTCCCAAATCAGAAAGTTTGAATTAAAAACCGGGGATCGGGTCGGGGGACAGGTAAGATCGCCCAAGGATAATGAAAGATTTTTTGCTCTTTTAAAAGTGGAAGATGTTAATGGCTTTTCTCCGGAAGAGTCAGTAAAGAGGATACATTTCGATGCCCTCACCCCTCTGTATCCTACGGAAAAACTGACCCTGGAGACCGAACCCCACGAGTTGCCCACCCGTATTATTGACCTGGTTGCACCCATTGGCAAAGGCCAAAGAGGCCTGATCGTGGCACCTCCCAAGGCCGGGAAAACCATTCTATTACAAAGAATTGCTCAGGGGATAAGTGCAAATTATCCGGATATTGAGCTTATTATCCTGCTGGTTGACGAAAGACCGGAGGAAGTAACTGATATGCAGCGGTCCACCAAGGCCGAAGTGGTAGCCTCTACCTTTGATGAGCCTCCGGAAAACCATGTTAAGGTCAGCGATATGGTTTTGGAGAGGGCCAAACGCTTGGTAGAGCATAAGAAAGATGTGGTAATACTGATGGATAGCGTTACCCGTATGGCGCGGGCTCATAACCTGGTGGTACCGCCGAGTGGCAGAACTCTATCCGGGGGTATTGATCCGGCATCTTTGGACAAACCCAAACGCTTCTTTGGAGCCGCCCGCAATATTGAGGAAGGCGGGAGCCTGACTATTATCGCTACCGCCTTGATTGAAACCGGGTCCCGTATGGATGAAGTAATTTTTGAAGAATTCAAAGGCCGGGGTAATATGGAACTGGTCTTGGATCGCAAATTGTCCGAGCGCAGAATATTTCCCGCGATTGATCTTAAACGTTCTGGAACCAGGAAAGAAGAATTGCTGCTGAGTAAGGAGGAGATGGAACTTACCTGGAATCTTCGCAATGCCTTCAGTGATTATAATCAGATAGAGAGTATGCAGCTGATGCTTGATACTATGAAAAAAACCCGGTCCAACAAGGATCTACTGCGCGCTGCCCCGTTGGTATTTGGCCGCAAAGAACATGCAAGAAGCGCCTATTAATCTAAAAAATGAATAATCCTCTTTAATAAGGTTAAGAATAAGGGTCAATAGGCCCTTATTCTTTCTTATTGGAAATGAGGTGAAAATACCAGTGAAAAGGATTTGGGTTTCACTACTCTTGAGTGCCTGTATGCTCACGTCAGCCGTAAATATGTCTTGGGCCAGCCTGAGTGAGGGGAGATTTACCCCCTGTTTAAAAAACCAGACTCCCAGCGGGGTTAGTCAGGAAATTAGCTACCGCATTCATAAAGGCGATACTTTGTGGTCTATCGCCCGCCATTATGGGATAAAGATGGAAAACCTCATGATGATTAACCGTCTGGATGAGAAGAGTATTTTAACAGTGGGAAAGACCTTGCAGATACCTGGTACTAATGCCCGGGTGCATATTGTTAAGAGCGGTGAAACTCTTTGGCAGATTGCCAACAACTACGGGATTGGGCTGGAAGAATTGCAGCAGCTCAATAGAGACAAACCAGCTAATAAACTACAGGTCGGTGAGCGGCTTATTCTTCCGTCAGCAGCTCGATCGCTTGCTTTGACCCAGAGTTCTTCACGGGGGCTTTCCCTGGGGAGCGGTTTTTATGCCTGGCCTATTATGGGTACCATAACCTCAGCTTATGGATGGCGTAAATCCGGATTTCATCATGGCCTGGACATAGCAGGAAAGGTAGGTGATCCTATCCGGGCGGCTGCCAATGGTACCGTTAACTGTGCTGACTACCAACCCATATATGGGCGAACCATTATCCTGGAACATGATAACGGAAAAAAGACGGTTTATGCTCATCTGGAAAAGATTTATGTAGAAAAGGGGCGAGAGGTCAAACGGGGCAAGATAATAGGTACGGTAGGTACCAGCGGACGGACTACTGGGCCGCACCTGCACTTTGAAATCAGAGCAGGGGATAAAACCATCAATCCCGTGCAATTGCTTAGATAAATAAAGCAAAGCTCCCTTCATGGGGGCTTTTTTTATTTATCAATTTGATGTACGCTGGTAATATAAACAACTCGATTTTGTCATCAGGCATATTTCTCAACTTTATGGGGGGTTAACATGTATCTTAGCCTTTATGCCAATGAAAAGGGAGAGGTCCTGGAGCATCCTAACATACTTATGCTGGGGCGCAGTGGAAGTGAATGGTTGGTGCCGGAGGCTAGTGAAATGATGCCTTTACCCCGCGGAGCGTCATTGGTAAGAATCCCGGGGAATATCCCGGTAGGTTTGGATATGAACGAGCGACTGGCTTATTTTGAGTTTGACCCGCTGAAAATCGGGCAGCGGGCATATGCTGTTGCGGCTCTTCTACCCCAGGGTTTTACCCGCACCCTCCTGCCGGCTTGTGTGGGCAGTTCCGGGGAAGTCCTGCTGCCACTTCTGGGTTATGCTGCGGTAGCTCTGAAAGAAGGAAAAATCTATGTAGCAGCCGTACAAAGTGATGAACACCGCAAATGGCACCCTCGATATTTCAACACCGAAAGATTACCCTTAAAGATAAACAAAATGTTGAAGAAATATCCCCAGAACCGGATATTACATCAATTAGCCCGCTGTTCCCTGGAGTATAGCTGTTTTACCGCTCAGAATATTTTCTACCAGCGTTGGGAAGGCGGCATTCCAACTATGAAGGCCTGTAATGCTGCTTGCATCGCTTGTATTTCCGAAGACCATTGTGGCACAACATCGCCGCAAAATCGCCTGGACTTTATACCTACGGTACAAGAGATCTCTGAAGTGGCCAGTGAGCACTTGCTAAAGGCGCGGGAAGCAATCATTAGTTTTGGCCAGGGATGCGAAGGTGAGCCCGCATTGAATGGCCAAAGGTTGTCTCAGGCCATCCACCAGATACGGGATCTTTGCTCGCAGGGAACTATCAACATGAATACCAATGCCGGTTATTGTGAAGGGGTCAAGTTGATGACTGATGCCGGAATGGACTCCATGCGGATTACTATTTTTTCTGCAATAGAGGAGAATTATGATCTTTATCATCGTCCGCAGGACTACAGTCTGGCTGATGTGGAATACTCCATTGCTTATGCCCGGGATCGCGGGGTAAAAATATCTTTAAACCTCTTAGCCTTCCCCGGCTTTAGTGATCGTAAAGAAGAAATCGAAGCCTTGATGAAATTTGTCAGCCAGAACCAGGTGGATATGATTCAATTACGTAACTTGAATATTGATCCTGAATTTCTAATGCGAACATTTCCGGGCAAGAGTCGGGTTTTAGGAATAAGCAATTTTATAAAACTCCTAAAAACAGAACTTCCCGGAGTAAAAATAGGCTCATATTCTCATCCTGTTCGTTAAGTTGCAAGGAAGCAGGAGCAAGGTAAGATGTGGGGGCAAGTCGTAAGGGGTCTGGAGTAATATGGGGGGCAGGCCCGGAACCTGTATCGCTTTATAAATATAAATGTGGTGGCGGAGTAGGAAAAAGTGAGTCAGAGAACCGTTCCCTGACTCTTTTGTGGGAGGAGAAAAGGATTGGAAAAGAAAGGACCATTTACGGTTAAGGAACTCAAGGCTCTGCCTCCAGGTACCCAGTTCTGGGGGAAATACTTGATTATAGGCAAAAACCAGAGAAAGACCAAAGATGGGCGCGAGATTATTGACCTGAGGATAGCTGATTCCTCCGGCGAAATTTATTCTGTCGTATGGGATAGTTGCTCTATCCACGGAGAATTGGAAACAGGTTTGGTAATTGGCCTATTGGGTGATATAGGTATTTATAATCAACGCTTGCAGGTGATAGCGAAGAGGATAAAGATACTGGATGAAGACCAGCGACAGTATTTAAGAATGCCGCTAACTGATATGGAGCAATTGGTGAAGGAGTTTGACCAGATTCTGAATTCTATCGCTGATCCGAATATGAAGGAATTATTGCAGCGGGTATTTAATCCGGAGATTCGCGCGCGATTTTTTCAGGCCCCGGCGGCGAAAAAGATTCATCATAATTATTATGGCGGTCTGCTGGAGCATTCTTTGTCAGTGGCAGGTCTATGTAACAAAGCGGCGGACTCTTACCCGGGTATAAACCGAGACCTCTTGCTGACTGGAGCATTGCTGCATGATATCGGCAAGCTCGTGGAATATGAGATGGATGTGGCGCCACGCTATACCCCGGAAGGCAGGCTCCTGGGGCATATTGTACTGGGCAATGAAATGGTAGCTGCCAGGATAAATGAGATGAAAAACGAAGGAATAGAATTCCCTCTGGAGCTGGAGTGGATGATCAAGCACATGCTGGTCAGCCACCATGGTAGCCTGGAATATGGCTCCCCAGTGCTTCCTCTGTTTACAGAAGCATATATTCTTTATGCTATGGATAACCTGGATGCCAGGGTCTTTGTATTTAAGAATAAAATTGAAGAAGGAGACGGAGATGAAGAGTATTTTAGCAAATACGACAGCTTCTATGGTCAGCATTTCTTTACCTTCCGCTTAGCTTAGGGGGATACCCCGGCTTCGCAGTAAATTTTTCTATTTCATCTGCTGGATCTTCGACCTTTACTTGCTCTTCGGTTCTTACCCATCCTGACTCCAGGACGCGTTGTCATCAATCTGCTGGAGCGTCATATTATGCGTCCCAAATAGTATTTGTGAATTTCTGACTGTAATCGCGGTCTATATACTTACTCAGAGTTGCCGGGGAACTAAAAACCAGGCTAGGGATATTGAATCTGTCTACAATAATATTGGATTCCGCCAGTTTTCGGGTGATTATTCGGGAGCTTTGCGCCACCACCTGCGGGTATTGGGAAAGTAATTCCCGGCTGGAGTAGCAGGCAAAAACTGATTGCAAAGATTCCTCTATGATAGGAGCTATCAAGCTATCTTCGTAGGATATGCCTTCCTTTTGATAGAGTTTCCCTGCACGGGAAGGGTCAATATGGTAGTAGAGAGAGACGGCGGCATTAAGTGTTTCCAGATCCCGGCTGCTGGCCAGTGCCTGCATTTCCAACGATTGAACCCGGCAATCCAGATAGACTATCTTCTGGTATCCGGGGATCCGCAGGTGAAGCCCCGCGTCCATTAGCGTTTCCTGTATCTTTCCCTGCTGAAGTATGATGCCGACATAACCGACCGGTACGGATACCAGTGGACGCAGTAGAAGCAAGAATAAGAGCAGTAGAAGTAATGATAATCCCCATCTTAAATGTTTTTTGGAAAGATTTATTTCCAGCAGGATATACAAAGACAGCCATTCCCTTCAAGGTATTCCCCAAATAACAAAAATTCGCTCTTTATTTTGCACTTCCTGCTAAAATTGGCGAATGCCCGTTTTTAATTGGCGAATGCCCGTTTTTAGAAGAGGATAGTAGCTAAAGAAAATAGAAGACTAGTAACGGTGCCGGGCATGGGGGGTTAATACGGTATTTTTATTATGGGGAGGACGATATGTTTTCTGTACCCTGGTATGCCATTGTTCTTATTTCCGTACTACAAAGCATCTTGATATTAAAAATCGGCTTTGGCTTGTTTAATTTGCAGGTGAATGCCCGCCAGTGTTTCTTACTGTCGGGGATAATGGCTGTAGTTACTTACTTTTTGCGAAAGCTGCCTTTGTTGTTTGGAATTCATACTATAATATTGGTTCTTTTATTAACTATCCTGGTAGTAGTTTTACAACGAATCGATTTCTGGCGTAGTTTGGCTGCAGTTTTACTGGGAGTTATGATATTTGGTGTAATTGAAAATGCCTATTTACCACTATTATTGCAAATCACTTCCAAGACGGTGCTGGATCTGGCGGAACAGCCCTGGTTTAATATTGCGGCGTTCTTACCCGAACTCCTTCTAGGGTTGCTGTTATATGCATTTATCCGACAGGCCAAATTTATTCTTTTTGATTTGAAAAAAGCCGGAGAAGTAAAGAGACCCATTAATCAAGGGGTATTTGTCATTGCAGTCATACTCCTGCAGAGCTTTTTGCTGGTTTTGATCAGTGCTAGTCTGTTGGTAAATCAACAACGCTTTAATATTGCTGCTATCGTTCCCTGGGCTAACATAATTGTATTGCTCATAGCTATATTAAGTATAGTAGCCATAAAACAATTGGAGGAAAACAGCAGGAGCAGTCAAAGAGTCCAGTTGTTAAAAAGTCACCTGCAACAGGTGGAGCTGCTCTTAAAGGTTTTACAGAGTCAAAAACACGAATACAGCCGGCATATTCAGGCTATACAGTCCCTGGTTTATTTAAAGCGTTATCAGGAAATCAAAGAATACATAGAAGGAATTGCTGAAGAGTACTGGCAGATGGAAGAAATCCTTTATACGGGCCATCCGGTGCTGACCGGCTTGCTAAATAGCAAACGCAGTTTCGCCGAATCCCAGGGTATAGAATTTGCGGTAGCCGTGAAATGCGATCCAGCGGAAATACCAATCCCCCCCTGGGATATTTGCAGCATACTGGGCAACCTTTTGGATAATGCAATGGAAGCAGCCCTGGAGGACAAAGGCAAACCCCGGGTAGCAATAGAGTTCAAATATGAATTCCAACATTATGTAATTAGTATTCAAAATAACGGGGCCCGGATTCCCGCTGGCGAGAAAGAATGGATATTCGAACCGGGCTATACCAATAAGGATTCTCCGGCCCGGGGTTATGGCCTGTACCTGGTCAGCAGACTTTTGGAGCGCTACCAGGGGACGATCGAAGTCATGAGCAAAGGACAAACCAGTGTAATCATAAAGCTAGCTGATAAAGGAAGCAATATCGCCTCGAGTAAAAGCTATACCAGGCTCGAGCGCTGGAAGACGGGGGGTGGGTGATATCTTGAAGATTCTGCTGCTCGAAGATGAAGAATACAGCCGGGAGTTTATTCGACAACTATTGGAGGATATACCAGTGGTAGGAGAGGTTATGGCCACTGCCAGCGCTGAAGAAGCTATTGCTCTGGCTCAAAACAAACGCCCCGATCTTATTTTCTTGGATATTGAACTGGAAGGCAGCGAACTAAATGGCCTGCAGGTGGCCCAAAATATTTACAGCTTCAATAAAGAAGCTTACATAGTTTTTCTAACCGCTTATTCCAAATACGCTATAGATTCTTTTGAGGTACATCCCTATAATTATATTTTAAAACCGATAAAAGTTACCAGATTCAGGGAGGCAGTAGAAGAGATAGCTGAAAAAATAGAGCAAAAGGATGCATTGGATTCCGATATCCTGGTGATTAAGTACAAAAACGAAATACATCATATAAGGCCAGGCGGCATCATTTTTATTGAGATTCAGAACAATCTATCTTTTATTCATACCAAAGAGGGTATTTTTGAAAGCTATTTATCCCTGGCTGAATTGGAGGCGATGCTTGACCGCAGTTTCCTTAGGGTTCACAAGTCCTTCATTGTTAATCTGAAGCAGATAAAACAGGCGCGGGGAATATTTGACCGCTCCTATGAAATCGAGTTTTACGGTTATGAACAGAAAGCCTTGATGAGCCGTTATAAATACCCGGAATACAAGAGACAAATGGGGTTGTAGAATGTCAAGCTATCCCAGGTTGTATTTCTCAAGGAAAAAAGAGAAGAAGCAATTGAAAGTTGATTCCCCTGCAAAAACTCCTTTTTGTTGCATAAGGGTTGCATAAATATACAAAGCGAGCGCCAGAATACGACTATAAGGATTTGGCGCAAGAAGCTGACTTTTTCATTTCGTTTCTATATTTCCTTGTCTTTTAACCTTATTCTTGATATAATTTTTTTTGCAGTTCATTTGATCTTTTAACTGCAGCTAGCCAGGTTGAAGAGAGGTGAATTTAATGAAAGCGAAAATACATCCCAAGTACCATCAGGCCAAAGCCAGATGCGCATGTGGTAATGAATTTGAAGTGGGCTCTACCAGCGAAAACATACGCGTGGAAATATGTTCCAAGTGTCATCCTTTTTATACCGGAGCCAAGGGAAGGCTGGTTGACACCACCGGAAGAGTTGACAGGTTCAAGAAAAAATACGGCTTGAGTTAGTGCATATTGGCAGGGACTGGTCTCTGCTCTTTATTTCTAAGGCGTTGGGTGTAAGGTGAATGGGGATAATGTTTCAGCCACCTCACACTTTACGCCTTACTATTTAATAGGACAAGGTGATAAAATGGCTAAGTTTCAATATGGGGGTATGGCCGTAATCGAAGGGGTTATGATGCGGGGCCCGGAAGTTACTTCCATAGCCGTTAGAAAAGAAGACGGCAACATTGAGTTGGATCAAGAAGCCAACAGCCAGCTTCCCCGCCGGTATCCTTTCTTAAAATGGCCTTTCATCCGGGGAACTTATGTACTTATAGATTCTATGGTGGTGGGAATCAGGATGTTGAACAAGTCCGCCAATATGTCCCTGGGAGAAGATGAAGAAGAACTCAGTTCTGGAGAGATGCTAATCAGCGGTCTGATTGCTTTTGCCCTGGCAGTTTTGCTGTTTGTGATTCTTCCTACGGCAATTGTGCACTACACACAGCAGTATACCGGGGGAATAATCCTGCAGAACATTGTCGAAGGCCTAATCAGAATCACTTTTTTCCTTCTATATGTTTACGCCATATCAAAAATGGAAGATATAGCCCGAGTCTTTATGTATCATGGAGCCGAGCATAAGTCCATTTCCGCCTATGAAGCCGGGGAAGAACTGAGCGTAAAAAATGTCCGTAGATATACGACCGTACATCCCCGCTGCGGTACCAGTTTCTTGCTTATTGTGATGGTAATATCTATTCTGGTTTTTGCCATGCTGGGAGAAGGAAGCCTGTTCTATCGGGTATGGTCTAGACTGGCAGTTCTTCCGGTAGTGGCTGGTCTGGGATACGAATTCCTGAAATTCACCGGCAAGTATTATAGCTGCCAGTGGGCCAAAACTTTGATTGCTCCGGGTCTGCTTTTGCAGAGACTTACCACCCGGGAACCGGATGATGGCATGCTGGAAGTGGCTATAGCAGCCCTCCAGGCGGTTTTAGCAGAGGAGAAAACTGCTTTGCCCGCCGCAGAGGAGACAGCGGTCTTACAAACGCTATAGAGAATCAGGGGAAAAACCTTACGGGAGCTAGATCTGCACTACTCTGCTGGAGTTGAACAGGAGAACCGTCCGCTTGTTCAAAATACTTGTTCAGTTCCCAAAATATCGAGGAGGAAACGAATTGCTAGAGAAATTGGACAGTCTGGAAGAAAAATATAATGATTTAACCCATCTCTTGAGCCAGCCTGAAGTTCTTTCCGACCAGGCCAGGTTTCAAAAGCTGGCCAAAGCCCATTCTGATCTTAGCGATATTGTAAATATGTATCGCGAATATAAATCACTGTCCCGGCAATTGGAGGATTCCAAGGAGATGCTGGAAGAGGAAGAGGATGAAGAATTTCGACAAATGCTGCTGGAAGAGATTCCGGAGTTACAAGAAAAAAAAGTTTCTCTGGAGCAGGGATTAAGAATACTCTTGCTACCACGAGATCCTAATGATGAAAAAAGCGTAATCATGGAAATTCGGGCCGGTACTGGTGGTGAGGAAGCCGCCCTTTTTGCCGGTGATTTGTTTCGTATGTACAGCCGTTACGCTGAGGAACAAGGCTGGAAAACAGAGATAATGGATACTCATTACACCGATATCGGGGGTATCAAGGAAATAGTTTTTGTGGTTGATGGACGGGGAGCCTATAGCAAGCTGAAATTTGAATCTGGAGTTCACCGGGTGCAGCGCATACCAGTTACGGAATCTGGTGGAAGAATTCATACTTCGGCAGCAACGGTGGCTGTTTTACCAGAGGCCGAAGAGGTAGAAGTAGATATTGACCCCAATGATTTGCGCATAGATGTTTATTGTTCCAGTGGTCCCGGCGGACAATCGGTTAATACCACCCAATCAGCCGTAAGAATAACTCATATCCCTACGGGCGAGGTAGTAACCTGTCAGGATGAGAAATCCCAGCACAAGAACAAGGCTAAAGCCCTGCGGGTTTTGCGGGCGAGGTTGAAAGAGCTTCTGGAGGAGGAGAAGAATGCGGAAATGGCAGGTGCCCGTAAGAGCCAGGTAGGCAGTGGGGATCGCAGTGAACGCATACGCACCTATAATTTCCCCCAGGGCCGAGTAAGCGACCACCGCATAAACCTGACTTTGCACCGGCTGGAAGCGGTACTGGAGGGGCGGCTGGAGGATATAATAAATGCTCTCATAGCCCATTACCAGGCAGAGCGTTTGAAACAGGTGGATTGAGTGCAGGAACAGTGGCTAATAAATGAACTAATGGAGTGGACTACCCGGTTTTTTGCGGATCGGGGCCTGGAAGAACCCCGCCTGGAGGCGGAAGTTTTACTGGCCCATGTTTTGTTGCAGAACCGGGTTTATTTATATACTCATTTTGACAAGCCGGTTAACCAGGAAGAACGCCAGCAATTCCGCGAACTGATTAAAAGACGAATGAAGGGCGAACCTTTAGCCTATATTGTGGGACATAAGGAGTTTATGTCTCTTGAATTCAAGCTTAACCAGGCGGTATTGATTCCACGCCCGGAAACGGAATTATTGGTAGAAGAAACCCTGGAAATAGCCCAGGGAAAAGAAGGGCTGCGTATTTGCGATGTAGGAACCGGTTCCGGAGCGATTGCGGTGAGCCTGGCTTTTTATCTTCCTACAGCCCGGATCTATGCTTCAGATATATCTGGCGAAGCCCTGGCAATAGCCCGCGATAATGCAGCGCGGCATGGCGTTACCGTAAGTTTTTACCAGGGGGATTTGCTTTTTCCTCTCGTAAATGAAGAACCTTTCGATATTATTGTGGCCAATTTACCTTATATTCCTAAGGAAGAATTTTTAATACTGGATTCTGGGGTGAAAAATTATGAACCTTCACTGGCTTTGTTGGCCCCAGGCGATGGTTTGGATATTTACCGGCGTTTGTTGCCCCAGGCCGCAGCTTTACTGGCTGCCGGGGGTTACCTTTTGTTGGAGATTGGGCATGAGCAAGGGCAAAAGGGGCAGGAAATGATGCGGGGATTTGGGGAAACAGAAGTGATTAAGGACCTGGCAGGCAGGGAGCGTCTGCTCAAGTCTAGAAGGGAGCAATAACACTGAAAACCCAGTATTGGCAAGTTAATCCGACCTGTCCGGAAAAGGAGATAATCATAAAAGCCGCTAATTTAATCAAGGCCCAGGAGTTAGTAGCCTTTCCGACGGAGACGGTCTATGGTCTGGGGGCGGCAGCTTTTCAAACCCAGGCAGTGGAAAAAATATTTATGGCTAAAGGGCGCCCAGAAGCCAATCCCCTTTTGCTTCACCTGAGCCGGATGGAACAGGTGGAAAGTGTGGCTAAAGAGATTCCTCCTGTGGCTGAAATGCTTATGGAACGTTTTTGGCCCGGCCCTTTATCCATTATCCTGTCGGCCCGGGAAACGGTACCAGCTATAGTCCGAGGTGGAAAAACTACGGTGGGTTTGCGCATGCCGGCTCATCCTGTGGCCCTGGCTTTGATTGATCAGACCGGGCCTTTGGCAGCTCCAAGTGCCAATCTTTCCGGCCGTCCCAGTCCGGTTAATGCTGAAGATGTAAAAGCGGATCTGGACGGTAAGATAGCTGCGGTTTTAGATGCGGGGAGAACTGGTTTGGGGCTGGAATCTACCATTATAGATTTCACTAGCCGGGGTTGCCGAATATTGCGCCAGGGTGGTATCACTGTAGAGGAATTAGAAGAAGCTACAGGGATGGCCATTGCCATTAATGACCGGGGCCAGGAACAGTATCATCATTACCAGACCAATTCCCAATTGCTTCTCTGCCAAACTTGGGAAGAGATTGAAAACTCCTTGGCTGATATAAAGCATGCGAAAAAAAAGCTGGCCCTGGTTTACACTTATGTCGAAAAAAAAAATGCCCGTTGGGAAAGCTTAAAAGATAAATATCCCCAACATCAATCTTATGACCTGGACATAAGTTCTGCTAGCAACCGCCTTTATTCACTCTTGCGGGAAGCCGAGGAGAGGGAATTCGAGCTGCTGCTTTTCACCCCCCTTCCCGAGAAACCAGGGGGGATAGGAAGGGTTATACTTGATCGCATATACCAGGCAGCCAGGGGTTCCAGTAAGTAGATTATGAAAGAGGTGCGAGCACTGCTTACCAACCAAGCGTAAGTTTATTGAGTGCTGTCAAAGATGATTGAACAATTAATAACGATTACATTAATTGCTGTGGTTCTGGGGATGGATGCTCTTTCCCTGGCCATGGGAATAGGTTTGCGCGGAGTTACCAAAGATTATGAACGGAAATTTTCTTTAACAGTGGGTGCTCTGCATGTTTTAATGCCCCTTTTAGGTTTAAACCTGGGGCTGGTGGCAGGAAGGTTTTCGGGAGTGTGGGCTACCAGGTTGGGAGCCCTGGTTTTGCTCTACTTGGGTCTGCAAATGCTGCGAAAGGGATACGCTGAAATCCAACCCCGGAGATATAAGTTTGCTGAGGCCAAGGCAGCTTTGACTGGCAACAAGTTAAATAATCCGGATAGTTGGGCCAGTGTTTTGTTTTTGGGGTTTTCTGTAAGCATTGACGCCTTGACAGTTGGCTTTACTTTGGGTACTTTAAAAATGCCCATTCTTATTACGGTGTTAATGATGGGAATAATTGCAGCTATTATGACTTGGGCTGGATTTGCCGGGGGAAGAGTACTGGGCCGCTGGATAGGAAGCTATGCCCAAATCTTTGGTGGAGTAGTTTTATTAGCCCTGGCAATAAAGTTTGTAGTTTGAGAGAAGGAAAGCTAGAATGAAAAGAATTCTCTTTGCTTGCACCGGTAATACCTGCAGGAGTCCAATGGCACAAGCTCTTTTTTCCAAAATTATAAGGGAAACGCAACTGGATTCTGACTTTGAAGTGCTTTCAGCCGGTATTTTTGCTTATCCAGCTTGTCCGGCTTCTCCGGAAGCGGTAGAAGTTCTGCGTCAGGAAGAAATAGATATTTCCCAACATTTATCGCTTCCACTCAGTGATGACTTATTGGAAGATGCGCACTTGATTCTTTCTATGACCATAAGCCAGCGCAACTATTTACAAGAGATATTCCCCCTTAAAAGGGACTGTATCTTTTCTCTGGCTGAGTTTGCGGGGTTGGGAGAGCTGGATATTATCGATCCTATAGGAATGGGACGGGAAGCTTACTTGGATACTTTACAGCAGTTAAAGACTATTTTGCCGCAGGTCTTAAAGGAAATACTCCAGCGAAAAAGTGCAGGGGGAATATGATGAAGTTAATTATTGGCTGTGATCATGCCGGCTTGGAACTAAAGAACGAGATTATTAATGCTCTGATTGAAGAAGAATACGAAATAATGGATTGTGGAACCTTTAGTACAGAATCGATGGATTATCCCGACATAGCTGAAGAGGTAGCCCGGCTGGTTCTACAGGAAAAGACCCTGGGGTTCTTGATCTGCGGAACCGGGATTGGCGTGGCTATAGCGGCCAACAAAATTCCCGGAATAAGAGCGGCGGTATGTCATAATATATACAGTGCCCGCCTGGCTCGGGAACATAATGATGCTAATATACTAACACTGGGTGCCCGGGTAACAGGAGGGGGCTTGGCTTTAGAAATTATAAAGAGCTTTATAAAAAGTAATTTTCATGCAGGTAGGCACCTGCGCCGGGTTGAAAAGATAAGTAAATTAGAAAAAAAATGCCTGAGGGAGGAGTCAAGCCACATGGATTATATTCAAAAATATGTTAAGCCAATAGACCCAGAGGTGGCGGAAGCCATAGAAAAGGAAGAGGCCAGGCAAAACAATAAACTGGAATTAATTGCTTCGGAGAACTTTGTATCCCGTGCTGTTATGGCGGCCCAGGGTTCGGTGATGACCAATAAATATGCTGAAGGTTTACCTGGTGCCAGATATTATGGCGGTTGCGAATATGTAGACATAGTAGAAGAGTTGGCTCGGGATAGGGTTAAAAAGATTTTCGGGGCAGAGCATGCCAATGTTCAACCCCATTCCGGTGCCCAGGCTAATACCGCAGTATACTTTGCAGCGTTGCAGCCGGGGCAAACCATCATGGGCATGAATCTAAATCACGGGGGACATCTCACTCATGGCAGTAAAGTTAATATATCCGGGAAGTATTTCAATATTGTGGACTATGGGGTCAACCGGGATACAGAGAGCATTGACTATGAACAGTTGCGAGAAGTAGCATTAAAAGCGCGTCCCCAAATGATTGTGGCTGGCGCCAGTGCTTATCCCCGAATTCTGGATTTTCAGAAATTTCGAGAAATTGCCGATGAAGCGGGTGCCCTTCTTTTCGTCGACATGGCTCATATCGCCGGTTTGGTGGCTGCAGGCCTTCATCCCAGCCCGGTTCCCTATGCCGACTTTGTATCCTCCACCACCCACAAAACTCTGCGCGGACCTCGGGGAGGATTTATTTTATGCCGGCAGGAATGGGCGACAAAAATAGACAAAGCGGTTTTCCCGGGCATACAGGGGGGGCCTTTGATGCATGTGATAGCAGCCAAGGCCGTTTGCTTTAAAGAGGCCCTTATGCCGGAATTTAAAGCCTATCAGCAGGCTATCGTTAACAATGCCGCTACACTGGCCAAGGCTTTGCTGGAGCAAGGTTTACGGCTGGTATCAGGAGGAACGGATAATCACCTAATGTTGGTCGATCTTCGTCCTAAAGGATTTACCGGACGCGATGCCGAAGCTATCCTGGAAGCCGTAAACATTACCGTAAACAAGAACGCTATCCCCTTTGATCCAGAGAAGCCGACTATTACCAGTGGTATTCGGGTGGGAACCCCGGCGGTTACCAGCCGCGGGCTTAAGGGCGAGGATATGAGGGAATTGGCCCGAGCTATGACTCTGGTACTGGACAAGCCTGGCAGCGAGGAAGTAAAAGAAGAAGCTAAAGGGATAGTTAAAGGTCTCTGTGACAAGTATCCCCTCTATGTCCAGAGATATTAAGAAAACAAAGGGATGTCAAGAGAACCTTCCCCTTGACAACTCCAAAGTAGAGGTAGAAAATGGTTAGCAACAGGCCCGATTGGGATGAGTATTTTTTGCAATTGGCTGATTTGGTGGCAACACGTTCCACTTGTTTGAGAAGGCAGGTAGGGGCAGTGCTGGTAAAGAATGAGCGCATTATTTCCACCGGCTATAATGGAGCCCCGCGTGGACTCTTACATTGCCTGGATATAGGCTGTTTGCGTGAGGAGCGTGGTATTCCCTCGGGACAGCGCTATGAACTTTGCCGGGGGGTACACGCTGAACAAAATGCTTTAATAAATGCCGCCTTTTATGGAGTAAGCACTTCGAAAGCTGTACTTTATTGCACCAATCAGCCCTGTATTATTTGCGCCCGTATGATAATAAATGCTGGTATAATAAGAATTGTACATCGGGGTAATTTTGACGATGATTTGGCCATAAAATTCTTAAAGGAAGCAGGTATTGAGCTACTACTCAAACCCCAGCAAAGCGAAGGGGTTAACCATAACAGATAATACTGTTTAATCAATTATAGAATAATGGTGGTAATATATTATGGAAACCAAGACCCTGTCCTTACCCAGACTTAACCAACTTAACCCTACTCTGGAATCAACCGCCTTGAAACTTATGGAAGAGGCCGGTGAGCTGGCACAGGTGATAGGCAAATACCGGGGAATGAGCGGTGAAAAAGTGGAAGTTAACGATGAGATAGTGGTAAGACAAATTGCGCGGGAACTTTTGGATGTGGCTCAAACGGCAATTACCATGATGTTTGTGATGGAAGAACAATTTGATCTAAGCATTGAAGAAATGTTAAAGGATCATTGGGGGAAGCTGGAACGCAAAGGATATTTATCCCGATGAAAAGCTTTGTAAAAAGATTATAATGGAACTTGAAGACAAGCTAATCGTAATATATACACAGTAGCGCCCGGTTAAAAAAGATCGACCATCTTATTCAACAAGCCGGTTTGATTAGCGGTTTTTCAAGGTATGAGGACGGTATTACTTTTAGACCTGGCTAAAAAAGTCGAAATAGAATAAAGTAATAAAAGGATTTTTCCTTCCCGTAACGAATTAAAAATACTTATGTATGAAAAACTGAAGGGGATGACAGATTTCCATTATCTATAGATCAAGTTCTTTGTCATTTTGGGGAGAAACAGCATTTGTTTTTAAACGAAAATTTTTATTTTGTGAAAAAAGGATTTTGCCTATTTGTGACGAATAGAAATAGGGGATACTGCAGTATGGGACAAAAGGTGTGAGTTAATGGCGGAAAAAGGCAGCAAAAACTGGGTCAGAGGACTTAGTGATGCGGTAAACCTGGCTACTACAGTTGCAGCAGCGGTAGCCATCGGATATTTTGCCGGCAGGTGGCTGGATGGAAAATTCGACACTGAGCCATGGTTGACCGTGGCTGGTTTTATGTTGGGAGTTGCTACAGGCATGAAGGCGATGTGGGAAAAGAGTTTTCCCATAAAGAAGAGTATTAAAGAGACCAAGGAGAAAACTTCTGAAAGAGATAAAGAGTAACATTGATGGTAAATTTGGCTTGATTCTTGGAAAGCAGCTAATCTAAATAGTGGATTAAATCTCAATAGTTTTCACGAGTCTAAAGTTTTGCGCTCAGTCCGGGGATGAGGGGCTGGCAAAACTGCGATAAGTACATGTAAGGAAGGGGGGAAAGAGAAATGATATTTGGTATGTGGGATAGTCCCTTGTTTTATCTTGGTCCCATTCCAGTTGACCATCTAATTGTTACAGAATGGGTTATAATAGCTTTCATCGGTATTATAGCCATGACCGCAACGAAAAACATGCAGATGGTTCCTAAGGGTTTACAAAATGCTTTTGAAGCCATTATACTGTGGACTTATGACTTCTTTACTCAGTTAATGGATAAAGAAAGCGTTGCCAAGAAATGGGCGCCGTTACTTACGACGTTCTTCCTGTTCATCTTACTGAGCAACTACAGCGGACTCATTCCCGGAGCAGCCCGCATTGAAGGCTTTCAGCCTCCCACCAGTAACTGGAACGTTACCATGACCTTAGCTTTAATTACATTCTTCGCGGTTCATATCGCCGGATTCTCCGAGCACGGAGGACATTATTTCGGTCATTTTGTGAGCCCGAGCTGGGCTATGTTGCCCTTGAACCTGATTGAAGAGGTGGCGCACCCGTTGTCCCTTACCGTCCGTCTATTCGGTAATATATTCGGCGAAGAAATGGTTATAGCTTATCTGTTATTTATGGCGCCATTTGTTGTGCCATCTTTGATTATGGCCTTGAGTTTGCTTCTGGGTGCTATCCAGGCCATAGTATTTACCATCCTATCAGCCAGTTATATAGCGGCTGCTGCTGGAGAGGGTCATTAAAAATTAAAAATATAGCTCAACGAATAATATGACTGAGCAATGAAAGGAGGGAAAAAGATGGCATTTTTAGGCGCTGGTTTGGCTGTATCAATTGCCGGTATTGGTGGTGGTATAGGAATGGGCATTGCTGGAGGTAAAGCTTTTGAAGCAATTGCCCGGCAGCCTGAAGTCGGAGGAGATGTAAGAACCCTTCTCTTCATAGTCTTGGCTTTTATTGAAACCCTGACTATTTATGGTCTTCTCATTGCATTCATGCTTATGGGTAAAGGCTAAGTTATGGAGTAAAAACAGAACTCGATTTTTCCGGGGCGATAAAGGCGTTTAAGAACTGTATAGAACTTAGAACCTTTAATCGCCCCAAAAACTATTTTGCTCTTGAGATTGGAGGTAGCACATCCGTGAGAAGGAACAGGAGATTCTATTTATCGGTCCTCCTCGTAACCATGGTTATGATATTGGGATTTGCCACCTTCTGTATGGCATCAGGCGGAGGTAATGTCCCGGTCCCGCAACCGGAAGGCAACACGCCTGCATTCGGAAACCTTTATGCAATCGGATGGTCGGCAGTTAACTTCCTGATTCTGCTGGCTCTCATGTACAAGTTCGCTTATGGTCCCATCAACAATATGCTGGAACAGCGGACTAATGCCATTGAAGGTTCTTTGAAGCATGCAGAAGAGGTCAAACTAGAAGTAGAACAGATGAGAAAAGAAACCGCCAGCAACCTGGCAGAATCCCGTAAAGAGGCTCAAGAAATTGTTGCTCGAGCGACCAAAGCAGCAGAAGAGTCCAAAAACGAAATCATGGCCAAGGCTAAAGAAGAGTCCACATTAATTAAAAACAAAGCAACGGCAGAGATCCAGGCTGCCACCGAGCAGGCCAAGCTGGAGCTCAAAGATGCGGCCGTTTCCCTGGCTATTTTGGCTGCGGAAAAGGTATTGAACCGGGCCATTAATGATGATGACCACAAAAACCTGGCTAAACAATTTGTTAATGAGGCGGGCGATCTATTATGTTAAATAAGAGCGTCGCCAGGCGCTATGCTGAAGCTTTTTTTAGCATTGCTCGGGAAACGAAAAAAGTAGACGAACTTCAGCAGGAGCTGGAAAAAATAGTTAGTGTTATTGAATCCACCGAAAATTTACCAGAATACTTTGCCCATTTTTTAATACCGGCCAAAGCCAAAAAGGAAGTGGCTAATAAGATTTTTGGCGGACAGGTTTCCCAAATTAGCTTGAACTTCTTAAATATGATCATTGACAAACGCCGGGAAGCTTACATTGCTGTTATCTGTCAGGAGTACCAGGACATGGCCGATGAATTAAGGAATATTACCAAGGCTGAGCTGACTGCGGCGATTCCAGTTGCGGAAGCGGACATGAAAAACCTGGAACAGAATCTCTCAGCTAAAACCGGGAAGACGGTTCAACTTAGTTTGAAGGTTGATCCCGGGCTGATAGGTGGCTTGAAAATACGAATAGGTGACCAGATCGTGGATGCCACCGTTGCCAAGAAACTCGAAATGTTAAAAGAACAACTAAAACAAGCAAAGATAAGTTAATGCGATAGGGGTGAGCACATAAATGAGTATTAGACCGGAAGAGATTAGCGCGATATTAAAAGAACAAATAGAGCGCTACCAATCCGAGGTCGAGGTCAGCAATGTTGGCTCAGTCATATATGTTGGTGACGGTATTGCCCGCGTATACGGACTGCAAGGAGCCATGGCTGGTGAATTGCTGGAGTTCACTGGAGGAACCTTCGGAATGGTTCTAAACCTGGAAGAAGACAATGTTGGTGCCGTTCTCTTGGGAGACTATAATCATATTAAAGAAGGCGATGTCGTAAAAGCCACCGGAAGAATCATGGAAGTGCCGGCTGGTGCTGCTTTGTTGGGCCGGGTAGTTAATGCCTTGGGGCAACCTATAGATGGAAAAGGACCCATTAACACCACCGCATTCCGCCCACTGGAAAAAGTGGCTCATGGTGTTGTTAGCCGTCAACCGGTTACTACACCAATGCAGACCGGACTCAAGGCCATTGACTCCATGGTTCCCATCGGCAGAGGTCAGCGTGAACTTATCATTGGTGACCGCCAGATCGGGAAAACGGCCATTGCCCTTGATAGCATAATTAATCAGAGAGATAAGAAAGACCTTATCTGTATTTATGTAGCTATAGGCCAAAAGCTAGCGGCTATAGCAGGAATTGCCGCCAAGTTTGAAGAAATGGGTGCGATGGATTACACTATCATCGTTGCCGCTACCGCGTCTGAACCGGCTCCCTTGCTTTATATGGCCCCTTATGCCGGGGTGGCCATGGCAGAAGAGTTTATGGAAACTGAAGGTAAAGACGTTCTGATTATTTACGATGACCTTTCCAAGCATGCCGTGGCCTACCGCGAAATGTCCCTGCTGCTCCGCCGCCCGCCTGGCCGCGAAGCATATCCAGGTGATGTATTCTACCTGCATTCCCGTTTGTTGGAGAGAGCATGCCGTTTGAACACTAACCACGGTGGAGGTTCCATAACGGCACTGCCTATAATTGAAACCCAGGCTGGTGACGTATCCGCCTATATTCCGACCAACGTAATATCCATTACTGATGGTCAGATTTACCTGGAAGCCGACATGTTTAACGCCGGCCAACGGCCTGCGGTTAATGCGGGATTGTCCGTTAGTCGAGTTGGTGGATCCGCCCAGACCAAAGCCATGAAATCAGTTGCTGGTCAGTTGCGGCTGGACCTGGCTCAGTATCGTGAACTGGCGGCTTTTGCCCAGTTCGGTTCCGACCTGGATAAAGCTACTCTGGCCCGCTTGACCCGTGGTGAAAGAGTAACCGAGGTACTGAAGCAAGGACAATATCAACCCATGCCAGTACAGGAACAGGTTGTATCCATTTATGCAGGGGTCAACGGTTATTTGGACGATATTCCCCGCGATAAAGTGGGTGAATTTGAGGTGGATTTCCTCAAATTTATGCGCAGTGCCAATGCTGATGTATTGAACACCATCAGGGATACTGGAAAAATCGATGACACAACTGAGCAAAAACTTATCAAGGCGATTAATGAATTCAAATCCACTTTTGCGGTTTAGGTGGTGATCTGAATGGCAGGAGCAGGTGTAAGAGAATTTAAGCGCAGGATAAGAAGTGTTCAAAATACCCAGCAGATTACCAAAGCCATGAAGATGGTGGCGGCGGCCAAGTTGCGGCGTGCTCAGGAAGCGGCCGAGTCGTCCCGACCTTATAACGAGACATTGAAGGGAACCCTGGCCCGGCTGGCGGCGGTATCTTTTGATGTTCGGCATCCATTGCTGGCAAAAAGAGAAGATGTACGTAAAGTTGGATATATTGTGGTAACAGCGGATCGCGGCCTCTGTGGTGGTTATAATACCAATATTATCCGGGCCGTCAATCATGCCATTGCCGAGGATGAGAGAAAAGTTGAAACCGGTATCATTGCTGTAGGCAGGAAATCGCGCGATTTCTATCGTAAACGCGGCGGTGTTGATGCAGAGTTTGTTAATTTGGGCGATAATATTAGTTATGCCGATGCCCGTGAAATAGGACAATATGTTACCAATGCTTATGAGAATGAGGAAGTAGATGAAGTATACCTCGTCTATGCCCGATTTGTTAACGTATTGCGCCAGATACCAACTGTGACCAAGCTTTTACCCATAGAACCCCCTACCCAGGAAGTGGACAGCAGTGATATCAGAGAAACAAGGCAAGTGGATTACATTTATGAGCCCAGTGCCGATGACATTCTGCTGGCATTACTGCCCAGATATGTGGGTAGTCAGATATACAACGCTATGCTGGAAGGTAAAGCCAGCGAGCAGGGAGCAAGAATGACAGCTATGGGTAATGCTACTGAAAATGCTAAGGAAATTATTAGCAACCTTACTCTGGAAATGAACAAGGTAAGACAGGCGGCCATCACTGATGAAATCCTCGACATTGTTGGTGGTGCCGAAGCCCTCAATAAAGGAGGAAAGTAGATAATGGCGAATGTAACATATGGAGAGGTAACCCAGGTTATTGGCGCGGTTGTAGATATACGCTTCAAGCCTGGAGAATTACCGGACCTGATGAACGCAATCACAATTAGGACCAGCGAGCAAGAAGCCGGCTTTGTAGTCGTTGCTGAAATCGATATCGTGCTTGAAGCTATGCAATTGCTGGGTAATGACGTAGTTCGCTGCGTGGCCCTGCAGCCTACCGATGGAATTAGCCGAGGCATGAGAGCCGTTAATACCGGTGCGGCCATTAAGATACCGGTTGGTGAAGGATGCCTGGGCAGAATACTCAATGTTCTGGGCCAGCCGGTTGATGAAGCGGGACCGGTTAAAGCATCAGACTACTGGGAAATTCATCGTAAGCCACCCGCATTTATTGATCAGCTTCCCGCTACGCAACAGCTGGAGACTGGCATCAAGGTTGCCGACCTGATTTGTCCCTACGCCAAAGGTGGTAAGATAGGGCTGTTCGGCGGAGCTGGAGTGGGCAAGACCGTTATTATCCAGGAACTTATAAGAAACATCGCTTACGAGCATGGTGGATATTCAGTATTTACCGGCGTGGGTGAGCGTACCCGTGAAGGAAATGACCTCTGGGGTGAAATGACCGAGTCCGGCGTTATTGATAAATGCGCCCTTATATTCGGACAAATGAATGAACCTCCCGGAGCACGTCTTCGCGTTGGTCTGACGGGAATGACCGTAGCGGAATATTTCCGTGACTTCTCCGGTTTGGACGTTTTGATATTTATTGACAACATCTTCCGCTTTGCCCAGGCTGGGAACGAAGTGTCGGCTCTGCTAGGACGTATGCCCTCCGCCGTTGGTTACCAACCAACCCTGGCCACGGACATGGGTTATCTGCAGGAACGTATTACCTCAACCCGGAAGGGCTCCATCACTTCTGCGCAGGCCGTTTATGTTCCCGCTGACGACTTGACTGACCCGGCTCCGGCCACGACCTTTGCTCACTTGGATGCGACCACGGTTCTTTCCCGTGCAATATCTGAATTGGGCATTTACCCAGCGGTTGACCCCCTGGACTCCACCTCGCGTATACTGGATCCCCAGGTAGTTGGTGAGAAACACTACGATACCGCCCGCGGAGTTCAGAAGATACTGCAACGCTATAAGGAGCTACAGGACATTATCGCCATTCTGGGTATGGATGAATTGAGTGATGAGGATAAGCTGATAGTATCCAGAGCCCGCAAGATTCAAAGGTTCTTATCGCAGCCCTTCCACGTTGCAGAACAATTTACCGGTTCACCGGGAATCTATGTACCCACTAACGAGACCGTAGAATCCTTTAGCCAAGTTCTGGTAGGTAAGCATGACAATCTGAGTGAAGATTCTTTCTATATGGTAGGTAGTATTGACACCGCAGTTGCCAAAGCTAAGAGACTGGAGGCGTAGCCTATGGCAGAGAGTACCTTTATGCTGGAAGTAGTTACTCCGGAAAGGATACTATACCGGGACGAGATCCAGTTTATGGTGGCTCCAGGTATAGAAGGCGAACTGGGAATTATGAAAAACCATGCCCCTTTGGTAGCAGCACTAAATATCGGTGTATTGCGTTATGAAAACTCTACTGGTGCGGCCAGGCGTATGGCAATTAGCGGTGGGTTTATAGAAGTTATTGATAATAGTGCCCGGGTTCTAGCCGAGACTGCTGAAAACGGGGATGAAATCGATGTACTGAGAGCCAAGGCCGCTAAGGAAAGGGCAGAAAAAAGGCTTGAAGTAAGAAGCGAGGAAATAAATCATGCTCGTGCCAAGATGGCTCTGCAGAGAGCCATAGCCCGGATCAGGGCCACCGAGAAACCCCTTTAGTATCCTGTAAAATCTGGAATGGCAATCAAAAGTTAAAGCCGGAAGGAAAAATGTTTCCTTCCGGCTTTCAAATTTGAGGATTAGATTATATAATAATTCAATATAGGATTCCACTGCAAAAAGTTATAAATATTCATTGGCTTATATAAATATACCGCTCAGCAACCATAATAGCGACCGAAGGGAGCACCAGGCGTACCCGCAGGGTGCACCCATAATAGCGATCGCTGGCTATGTAGGGAACGACCCCCGTGTCGTTTCGAATCAGGCGTAACAACCTTAATAGCGACTGCAAGGCATTGTAAGGGCGGTCTTCGAGCGCCCGCTTTCACCTTCGCCAGCGTTTTGTATATTTATGCAACCCTTCTGCATAAAAAGGGGTTTTTGCAGCAGAGTCAATATAGATATACATATTTATTGGGAGGAGTTAAAAATTCATATACCTTTGGAAAAGATCATTGCCAGTAGTTTTCTGTCGGTAACATCTTTTGCATTCAATTATGAGTTCAATATGAATCGAATTGTAAAGTATTTGATCATCATTACCCTGTGCTACTTTTTTTTAAAAGGACTCTTTTATTTGTTTCTATGGCAGACCACCCACAAAATTGAGGAGAGAGCCAGAAAGCAGAAACAAAAAGAGAAAGAGAAACAGGGGAGTATGTGGCGGATCTGGGAGGATGAGGAGATTGAACGGGATGATGATAGCAATTGGTGGTGATGGGTTTCAGGAAGGGCGGCAAAAAGGAGGAGCTAAATGAGAACCATGTTTCTTATTCTTATTGGTGTTGTTTTTATAATAACTATGCTATTTGCCGTTTTAATTTGGCGGCAGACCATAAAATTAGAGAAAAGTGCTCTGGCGGCAAAACAACGCCGAGAAGCCTATTTGCAGCAGCTCGCGATAGAGAGACAGGAAGCATTGGCAAGAGAATTGGAAAGTGCCCAAGAGAATGAAGAGCAGAAAACGGAAAAGAATAATGAGGATGAGCCCAAGCCTGTGGACCAGGATGAAAGCGCTAAATAGCTTTTTACTCAATAAAGACTGGCAAGCACTGCCTGACCAAAGGTCGGGTCTTTTCTTTTCTGTTTGAAATAAGTGATGGAATAAAGCGTTCTCTCCCCGGCAAGAATTTATAATAAAAGGTCTGGGGGTGTTTGTTTGCGGAGGGTTATAGTTATTATTCTATCATTTATTCTTGTTTCTGCATTTTGCAATCAAATTATTAACAGCAAGCAGGAAAAGGAAGTTTTAGAACGCTCACCATATTACCTATCTTTTGCATCAATCGGTGCAATTTCACTTGAATCGCGTCTGGATTGCTGGGCAAGAATAAAAAAGACATCTACATCAGAAGAAATTCGTCAAAGCATGGAAAATATTCTGGAAACACTAAATTTCCCAGTCAATTCTAAAGGCTTTGTTAATAGGAAGTACCCGCTCTCCATGACATTTTGCTCCTCTTACGGGGACTTTAGAATTCAGCTAACAGGCCAATCAGATGAACAATCCGGCGAGACCTACTTTATTTTAAGCCTTGTTTCTAGCAAAAGCAGCAGTAGTTACCTGCGAAGTCTGCCCAAAATATTAAGTGATGGAAGCAATCTGGACTGGACTTCGTATTATTTGTTCACAGGAAGAATCGACCATAGCCTAAGCACAGAGTCACAGCAGAAGATATTACATACGGTAATGAAAACTTTAGAATCTGAAGTAGTGGAAAGTTTCCATGAAAAAAATATTGTCAGCATGACCGGATACAGCCAGAGTATTGAAAAAATTAGCCCGCCGGTTTTAATGGGCAAAAAAAAATACAATGTTCAGGTAGCTGCAAGAAGTAATTGGAAGGAGGGGAAAACTTATATTTATATCGGTTCCCCTTTAATTATGCAGAATTATTAACTGTCAAGATTGTCCTTTTGCCGAGGTTTTGCAAAAAAATGAGCAGCAACTTTGCTGAAGCATGAAGGATAAAGATACCAGCAAAAGTGCAGGCGAAAGGGGTGAGGTTTATGGTAGAAGCAGTTGTGCTATTCTCATTCCTTTGACCATCCGTTGCCGATAAAATAAAGGAGGTGATGTCCAATTGGTAATTGTTGTGGAAAATAGTGAAAGAATGAGTGGCGAAGTAGAAGTAAGTTCTTCAAAAAATGCTATTTTACCGATTTTAGCAGCCTCACTTTTGAGTGATGAAGCAGTTTTGGTGAATAAAGTACCGGAAATTAACGATGTTTGCATAATAAAAAACTTAATCAATTCTTTGGGGGTTAAAGTAGAAGAATCCGGAAAAACTCTACGCTCTCTAGGTATGCCGGAAAACAACCATCCTCCCTACGAATTGGTCCGGCAGATCAGAGCATCTTTTCTGGTAATGGGACCGCTATTGGCCACAAAAGGGATGGTGAGGATATCATTTCCAGGAGGATGTGCCATCGGTAATCGGCCTATTGACCTACATTTGAAAGGCTTCCAAGCTCTAGGAGCCAGGATCAATCTTTCTTGTGGTGATGTTATAGCATCAGCTACGAAACTCAAAGGAAATCATATATATCTCGACTATCCAAGCGTTGGGGCTACCGAAAATATATTAATGGCTGCTTCCATGGCAGAAGGCCGAACTTATATTGAAAATGCAGCTCTGGAACCAGAAGTAGTAGATTTGGCAAATTTCATAAATAGTATGGGGGGAAAGATAAGTGGAGCCGGAAGTAATGTCATCAAGGTAGATGGGGTAAAAAAAATGACCGGCACTAATTATACCCCCATACCAGATCGGATTGAAGCCGGGACTTATATGGTTGCGGCTGCTGCAACCGCTGGAAATATTGTTGTTAAAAATGTAATTCCGGAGCATTTAAAAGCCGTAATTGCCAAATTAATTGAAAGTGGGGCTGAAGTTGAAGAGAATAAAGATCAGGTAAGGGTGAATAGGACGGAAAGGATTAAGCCGATATATATTAAAACCCTACCTTATCCGGGTTTTCCTACGGATATGCAAGCACAATTCATGGCCTATCTAAGCCGGGCTGAGGGAAGCAGTGTAGTAACGGAGTCCGTTTTCGAGAACCGCTTTATGCATGTACAAGAACTATTAAGAATGGGAGCAAAAATCAAAACGGAGGGAAGAACCGCGATAATCAAGGGTATTCAGGAAATTAGTGGAGCCAGTGTAATAGCTACGGATTTGAGAGCAGGAGCAGCCTTATTAATAGCAGGTTTAACCGCTGAAGGCAGTACGATAATAAGTGAAAGTGAACATATTGATCGCGGTTATGAAAAAATTGTTGAAAAGCTAAGCGCTTTGGGAGCCAGGATTTCAAGAGCATGAGCAGTAATGGTTAGGAAATATATCACGGGGAAGGTCCTTCTGATATATATTATAATAACCTCCTGTAAATGCCTTTATTTTTATTGGTGGTTATGTACTCCACCCTGCGGGTGGCACTATTAAGGTTGCGGACATGGGGAGTTAGTATAGATTACTAAAACAGGTAATGGCATTATCTGTTTTTTTCTTGATTCCGGCTAAGCTGGAATGAATCCAGATTCCTTTTAATATTATGGATACATGAGTAGAAAAACAAAAAACAAGCTGATAATAATAGCCGGAATTTTTTTTCTCGGGTTTATTACTTGTATGCTCATCCGCGCCTGCAAGCAAAGCGAGCAAATTTCGGAGCCCAGTATCAGCCTATATTTATCACAGGAAAAACGATGTATTGAACTTAAGCTGGAGGAATATATTCAAGGAGTGGTAGCGGCAGAAATGCCGGCCTCTTTTGAACTGGAAGCATTAAAGGCACAGGCAGTGGCAGCTAGAACTTATACCTTAAGAAAACTAATTGATGGAAGAAAATATGCTTTAAACTCCGATCTTTCCGATAATATCTATGAGTGTCAGGCTTACATATCTTGGGAGGAATTTGGGCATAGACATCCCCAGGCAAAGCAGCTATGGCAAAAAAGAATTGAGCAAGCCTGTAATGAAACCAGGGGAGAAATCATGCTTTATAATGGTGAGCCCATTGATGCTTTGTATCATTCCACTTGTGGGGGAAAAACGGAGAGTGCTTTGGAAAGTTGGGGTAAGGATACCCCTTACCTGCGCTCGGTAAACTGTGGTTATTGCCAGCATGCCAAGCATTATGAAAGCATCCAGGTTTTCTCTATAAGGGAATTCCAGCAACTCACTGGAGTATCCAGTGCGGAAAAAGTAAAAATAATCAAGAAGACCCCGGCCGGGCGAAGCAAAAAACTGCAATTAAATGATCGCTTAATATCCGCCGAAGAGTTCCGCCGACTTTGCCATTTACCCTCTACCTGGTGGAGTTTCAAGAAAAAAGAAGATAAGTTTTTAATTGAAAGCAAAGGCTATGGACATGGTTTGGGTATGTGTCAATATGGGGCCAATGGCATGGCAGCTCAGGGAAAAAATTATCATGATATTTTAGATAAATACTATCAAAATATAGATTATTATCGGATGAATTATTAGACATCACCCCTTTTTGTTCTTCTGTACAGAATTGCTGAATATATTTGATGTCACTGCAAAAAGTTATAAATATGCATTAACGTGCATAAATATACCGCTCAGCTACCTTAATAGCGACTGCAGGGAGCACCAGAAGTGCCCGACAGGGTGCTGTGACCGAAGGGTGTGTAGGGAACGACCCCCGTGTCGTTCCGAATCAGGCTTCGCCAGCGCTTGGTATATTTATGCAACCCTTATGCAACAAAAGGGGTTTTTGCAGTAGAGTCATATTTTAATAATTCAAAAAGGGGAGGGAAAACATGCAGAACTATATAAGAAAGCGGGCGGTCAGAATCGCCCATCACATACTGCAAACCTCCAATACTGTACGGCAGACAGCAGAAGTATTCGGCATCAGTAAAAGCACCGTACATACAGTGTTAATAATTGGTGTCGATTGCATTGGGTGTTCGAATATATGGCTTAAAGGATAACTGATATGTAAAATAAGAAAAGCTCAAAAGCTAATTAACCTGCCCTGCTTATTAGGGGCAGGTTTAATTGTGCAAAAAATTATAACTAGGTATTTTCTCAGCATAAATGTTACATATCAAGCAATTGCATAAAAGTGTGATTTAGATTAAAACTTTTGTT
The DNA here is from genome assembly GCF_028707975.1 of Syntrophomonas sp. GTDB lineage: Bacteria > Bacillota > Syntrophomonadia > Syntrophomonadales > Syntrophomonadaceae > Syntrophomonas. The sequence continues at coordinate 26,901 of NZ_JAQVZX010000001.1, read as the reverse complement.
ATAATAATGTGATTTGTATTGACGGCTCTTAGAAATGAAGTTATATTATTATATAATAATGTGATAAAGTGTCGCAAATAATGTATAATAATGTGATGTTTTGGAGGTAACTATGGAAAGATTGATTATGGAGAAGCTGCTGGATTGGAAAAACTCCAAGTATCGAAAACCCCTTATTTTAAAAGGTGTGCGTCAGGTAGGCAAGACTTGGCTTCTTAAAGAATTTGCCAAGCGTTATTATAAAAATCTTGCATATTTTAACTTTGATGAGCACCCCGAATACAAGCAGTTTTTTGAAAGTACCAAGGATGTCAATCGTATTCTGCAAAATCTAATGATGGCCAGTAGTGAAATCATCAGCATAGATACGACAGAAGATACCCTCATTGTTTTTGATGAGATACAGGAATGTCCAAACGCCCTTAATACACTAAAATATTTTTGTGAAAATACACCACATTATCATGTAGCCTGTGCAGGCTCTCTATTGGGTATAGCATTGTCTAAACCAGCTTCCTTTCCAGTTGGCAAAGTGGACTTTTTAGAAATTATGCCTATGACTTTTTCAGAGTTTTTAATAGCTAATGGGGATGTCAATCTTAATAATTATATGCATACTATAGATAAAATCGAGCCGATACCTGAAGCATTTTTCAATCCCCTTTATGAGAAGCTGAAGATGTATTTTGTGACTGGAGGTATGCCTGAATCAGTTCGTGTTTGGACACAGGAGCGAGATGTGGAGCTTATGCAGCAGGTACTATCCAATATTCTCGGAGCATATGAACGAGATTTCGCCAAGCACCCTGACCCAAAGGACTTTCCAAAGATATCGATGATATGGAAGTCCATACCTTCCCAACTTGCAAGGGAGAACAAGAAATTTATCTATAAAGTCGTTAAGGAAGGAGCTAGGGCAAGAGAGTATGAAGATGCCTTGCAGTGGCTTTGTGATGCTAACCTGACTTATAAAATATATCGGAGCAGTATGCCGGGACTGCCTATTTCTGCTTACGATGATTTGTCTGCTTTTAAACTATATATGGCAGATGTAGGACTATTGCGCAGACTATCTCTCTTGGCACCTTCAGCCTTTGGCGAGGGCAAAAGATTGTTTGTAGAGTTTAAAGGGGCTTTAACTGAAAACTATGTTCTGCAAGCATTGCAGAATCAGTTTGAAGCCATGCCACGTTATTGGACGATGGACAATCCAAGGTATGAAGTTGATTTTCTTTTTCAGAGAGAAAATGACATTTTACCTGTAGAGGTTAAATCAGAGAGTAATGTAGAAAGCAGAAGCTTGAAAAAGTACAAGGAAAAGTACGGTGATAAGGTAAAGCTTCGTATTCGTTTTTCATTGAATAACCTGCGCCTTGATGATGACTTACTGAATATCCCATTATTTATGGCGGATTATGCTGATAGGCTTATTGGGATGGCGTTGAAAAAAGTTGGTTGAGATTAGAAATACTGGTACTCAGCAGATGGGATGTATTGAACTCAAGCTGGAGGAATATATTCAAGGAGTGGTAGCGGCAGAAATGCCGGCTTCTTTTGAACTGGAAGCAAAATATAGATTATTATCGGATGAATTATTAGACATCTCCCCTTTTTGTTCTTCTGTACAGAATTGCTGAATATATTTTAATAATTCAAAAAGGGGAGAGAAAACATGCAGAACTATATAAGAAAGCGGGCGGTCAGAATCGCCCATCACATACTGCAAACCTCCAATACTGTACGGCAGACAGCAGAAGTATTCGGCATCAGTAAAAGCACCGTACACAAGGATGTGTCCGAAAGGCTGCCACGTATCAACCGGGATCTAGCTGAACAGGTGAGGGGTATTCTGGATAAAAATAAGGCCGAGAGGCATATCAGAGGAGGAGAGGCTACCAGGCAAAAATATGCCTGTATGGAATGATAATAGATAAAAAACAATGGCCATCACTGCTGATTAAAGGTAAAATAATGAACAAGCGTATATTTTTTGGGGGAGGCCTTTGCAGTAATGTGGTTTACCGAAGATATAGGAATTGATTTGGGAACAGCCAGCGTACTGGTTTTTAAAAAGGGTCGGGGGGTAGTACTTAATGAACCCTCGGTAGTGGCTATTGATAATAACAGCAATAAAGTTATAGCAGTGGGAGAAGAAGCCCGGCAGATGCTGGGAAGGACTCCGGGACATATTGTAGCTATCCGACCATTAAAAGAAGGCGTTATTGCTGATTATGATACCACAGAAAAAATGCTTAGCTATTTTATCCGAAGGATAATGGGAAGAAAGTTCTTCTTCAAACCCCGAGTAGTAGCATGTATTCCTACTGGAGCCACCGATGTGGAAGAGCGAGCCGTGAGACAGGCTACCCTCTCTTCCGGAGCTAGACAGGCCTTTATTATTGAAGAGCCTGTAGCGGCAGCACTTGGGGCTGGTATCGATATTTCCGAGGCCACCGGCAACATGGTGGTGGATATCGGTGGAGGAACATCGGACATAGCAGTGCTATCCCTGGGTGGAATTGTATGCAACTCTTCTCTTCGAGTAGGAGGGGACAAGTTTGATGAAGCAATTATTCGCTATATTCGTAAGGAATACAATCTTATGATAGGTGATAGGACGGCTGAGGAAGTTAAGTTTCGAGTGGGAACCGCTTTTGTTAATGAGGGGAATCGGAAACGGCTTATAGAAGTAAGAGGGCGTGATCTGGTAAGTGGTTTGCCCAAAACCATTAAGTTTGGCGCCGAAGATTGTTGGGTAGCTCTCCAAGAGCCCATAGCTACAGTTATTGAAGGGGTCAAGAAAGTATTGGAAGTTACCCCTCCGGAGCTGGCTGCCGACATTGTCAACAATGGTATTGTAATGACTGGCGGCGGTTCCCTGCTTGATGGTTTGGATACCCTGCTATCCAAGGAAACCAACCTGCCGGTACATATAGCGGATGATGCTATTTCCTGTGTGGCTATAGGAACGGGACGAGTTTTAAATGAGATATCAGTGTTGGCTAATTCTAAAGGAAAAGGAAGCAGGAGAGTACTATAAGTTAAAGCCCTGACCCCCAATATACGATAATGTTTTTAGGGATTATTTTAAATGGGGGATTTATATTGATTAGAGGTTTATATACAGCCGGAGCAGGAATGATGCTGCAAATGGCGCGGCAGGATGTAGTGGCCAACAACCTGGCCAATGTCAATACCAGCGGCTTTAAGAAAAATACCGCAGTGGCCAAGGCTTTTCCCGACATGCTTATGAGCCGGCTGGGAGAGTGCAAGGAAAACCGACAGGGACAGCTTAAAGTGCAACCGCCGGTAGTAATTGGTCGCCTGGGAACCGGGGCTGCCATCAGTGGTATATATACCGATTTTGATAATAACAACCTTGAAAAAACCGATAGCCCATGCGACCTGGCCATCACCGGAGCGGGTTATTTTGTAATTCAAACTCCGGAAGGTCAGCGTTTTACCCGTTGTGGAGAGTTCAAGCTTAACTCTGAAGGAATACTTAGTACCAACAGCGGTTATCCGGTACTCGATAGCAACAACTCTCCTATTAATATCGAAGGGGAATTTAGTATTGACGAGCAGGGGAATATTAATGTAAACGGAGAAAACTTGGCCCAGTTGAAGATAGTTAACTTTAATGACTTGCAGATACTAGAGCGACTGGGGGACAACCTCTTAAATTCTGCAGAAGAGCCAATGGTGGTGGAAAGACCGGAAATACTACAAGGATATATAGAGCAGTCCAATGTAAATGCGGTAAAGGAAATGGTTACCTTGATAAGCGTAGTCAGAGCCTATGAATCCCTGCAGAAGATGGTACAGGCTGAGGATGAGACTATTGGCCAGGCCATTGAAAAGGTGGGTAGTCTAAACTAAGAGAAAAAACCGCCGCCAGGCGGTTTTTTTATTTTAAGGTGAAAAAGAGGAAAATCTCTGCTTGGCTATAAATAAATAAATACGGGAGCTGTTATGGAGAAAAAATGATAGATAAAACCAAGAGCAGAATAGATATTCTGGGCTGCCAGATAGATCAAGTTAATATGGAAGAAGCCCTGGCCTTCATCGAAAAGAGTATTGAGGAAAGCATCCCCTCCCATATCATTACCGTAAATGCAGAAATCGTTTACCAGGCACAAAAAGATAAACAGCTACAGGAGGTAATTAATGCGGCCAGCTTGAATACTCCTGATGGTATCGGTATAGTATGGGCGGCACGACAATTGGGCTTTTTACTTGAAGAAAGAGTGACCGGAATTGACCTGCTGGATCGCCTTTGTTCAAAAGCAGTTGCTAAAGGCTGGAGAATATTTTTCCTGGGAGCAGCTCCGGGAATAGCTGAACAAGCAGCCAGGAAGCTGCTGGATAAATACCCGGGCCTGCTCATAGCCGGAACGGGGGATGGTTATTTTAAAGAGGAAGAGGAAAAGGCGGTTATTGCTGAAATAAAGGCCCTTTCTCCCCAAATACTTTTTCTGGGCCTGGGAGCTCCCAAACAAGAATACTTTATTAGGCGTAATCTAAAGTATTTGGACAAAGCAGTCTGTATAGGGGTCGGAGGCAGTTTCGATGTAGTGGCGGGAATAAAAAAAAGAGCCCCAAAACTTTTCATAAATCTAAACCTGGAGTGGCTGTACCGCTTGCTGGTAGAGCCGACCCGGTTCAAGCGGCAGTTGGCCTTGCCACGCTTTGCCTGGCTGGTCTTAAAACAAAAATGGCGGGGATATTAATAAACTTGGTTTTGGCTTGCCAGATTCAAAAATAACTACCTTTGCCTATGAGGACACAAGCACTGATGAAAAATGAGTTATAAGCGATTATTATATAATCAGAAGGGGTAGGAAATAACCCCCTCCCCCTTCTGATGTCTGACGAATGACGACCGACGACCAATAACCCCTTACCCTTTTCTTATTTTAAGGAGGCTTATTATTGCTGTGGATGGTAAAAAAATACTTGCTCTGGATATAGGCACCAGGAAGATAATGGGATTGGTTATGCAGGAGAAATCAGGATCATATGAGGTGCTAAGCAGCGCCATTATGGAGCATAAGACCCGGGCTATGATGGATGGACAGATTCACGATGTGGAAGAGGTAGCGCGGGGCATCCAGTCCATAAAAGAGCAAATTGAAGCTGAATTGCAAATTAAACTGGAATCCGCAGCGGTGGCAGCAGCTGGTCGTGCTTTAAAAACCTCTCTGGGGCAGGTAGTCAAGCGAAGGCCGGTAATGAGCGAAATTAGCCCGGAAGAGGTGCGTGCCCTGGAAATTGAAGCGGTTCACCGCGCTCAGTATTTGTTGGGACAGGGAGAAGGCAGGCAAAACATCCAGGGAGATTATTTTTGTGTAGGCTATAGTATCATTTCTTACAGCTTGGAGGAGCAAGAGATAGGGAGCCTGGTGGGTCAGGTGGGCTCTGAGTATGGGGTTCGCGTAATTGCCACCTTTCTGCCCCGGGTAGTAGTGGATAGTCTCTTTTCCGCGCTTAAAAAATCCGGCCTGGAAGTCTACAGTTTAACCCTGGAGCCTATTGCAGCGCTTTCGCTGGCCATACCCCCCAGTATGAGACTTTTGAACCTGGCTTTAGTAGATATTGGAGCCGGAACCTCAGACATTGCTATTGTAAAAAATGGCAGTATTTATGCCTATGCCATGGTTCCCCAGGGGGGGGATAAGTTAACTGAAAGCCTGGCTGCTACCTATCTTCTTGATTTTAACCATGCAGAAAAGATTAAGCGGCTCCTTTCTCAGCAATCAGATATTGAGATAGTGGATGTTTTGGGTAATTGCAGCAGAGTACAAAGCAGCGAAGTTCTTCAGGAACTGCAGCCGGTCTTGGACCAATTATTAGAGAACATCAGCCGTAATATATTGGAATTAAATCAAAAGGCTCCGGATGCGGTAATTTGCATTGGAGGAGGGAGCCTCATCCCTTCCCTGGCATCCGTGCTAGCCGAACACTTGAACCTGCCCCAGAACCGGGTGGGCATTAAGAGCAGTGACAGCCTGGAGGAAATTACGCTCGATAAGAATCACTTACAAGGACCGCAGGGGGTGACTCCACTGGGAATAGCCTATTATTCCTTTTCCCGGGTTCCGGTTCCTTTTATAAAAGTATCAGTAAATGGGAGAGAAGTTCCGGTTTGGAACCTGGGAAAGCTGGATGTATCTGCAGCGCTCTTAAGCTCTGGTATTAATCTGGGTAATATTTATGGTAAACCCGGTTTGGGTAAAACCATTGAAGTAAATGGAGAGGTAAAAGTATTTAAAGGTGAGATGGGAACCCCTCCTTTGATTAAGCTCAATGACAGTCCGGCTTTTCTGGAAAGTACAATAGAAGAGGGCACTCGGATAGAATTCATTCCGGGAAAGGACGGTAAAGAAGCCCGGGTTATGCTTCAAGATCTGCTTTCTCTAAGCGAGGGAGAAGTTTTTGTCAACGGGGAGCCGCTTCATCTCAAGCCCTTGGTTCTAATCAACGGTCAAGAAGTCAAGCCAGATCAAGCAATACCTGATCGATCCCAAGTAGTATTCAGAGCGGTAAACAGCCTGGCTAATATATTAAACCTTGCCGGGGTAGGCGAGCACTGGTTACAGGAAAAAACCTACCATTATTACATCAATGATGAAGAAAGGTCATTGCTATGGGTTCCGGTAAAAGTGCTGGTAAACGGGGAACCCGGGCAATTAAAGCAGGAAGTGGCTTTTGGCTCTCAGGTAAGCTTCTCGCTTAGTCAATTAAGACCGCAGATTAAGGATGCCTGCTCGGATCTGGAGGATCTCCGACTGCAGGTTAAAGTAAACGGGCAGACGCTCAGCCTGGAGGGCAAGGGGGCCTTAATCAAGCTACAAGATAGAGTGGTTAATCTGGAAGAAGAATTGGAAGATGGAGCGCATTTACTAATAGATAAAGGGAAAAGTTCCGCCATATTGAGCGATATCTTTCGCTTTTTTGAAATGGAAACCAGTATGACCGGACGCCTAAAGATGAAGGTTGATGGAGAAGAAGCCGGATTCACTACCCCCATCTTCAATAGCAGTGTAGTAGAAATAGTATGGGAAGAATAAGAATGATTCTACGGCCAAAAAGTAATAAATATGCATTAGTGTGCATAAATATACCGCTCAGCTACCTTAATAGTGACTGGAAGGCATTGTAAGGGCGGTCTTCGAGCGCCCGCTTTCACCTTCGCCAGCGTTTCAACCCTTGCGCAACTAAAGGGTTTTTTGCGGTGGAACCCCACATGACCGCAACCATAATAGTGGCACCCGTAGGGTGAGGGCCATAACCACCTATGAAAAGTGAATTAATAGGGTCCCTCACCTCTCACCCCTTACTCCTCACTCAAATTAAAGGAGGCTTAAAGCCTCTTTTTGTATTTTAGGAAGGGAATTGAAGGATAATAATAAAGTGAACAATAGTCAAAAAAACCTTTACCTTCTGGCGCAGAGCGATTAGAATAGTATTAAGGTCAAGAAAGGTCAAAGAGGTAATGGCTATGAAGAAGAGTTTGGCAGACAGGATCGAAGAATATATTAAAGTATTGATAGCCAGGAGTGAGGCTCAGCAGATTGAAATCCAAAGGGTAGAACTGGCCGAGACTTTCTCTTGTGTTCCTTCACAGGTTACTTATGTGATTGGTACCCGTTTTACCGAGAAAGCGGGCTATATAACCGAGAGCAGGCGCGGGGGGAAAGGCTTTATTCGCATTAGCTGCTGCGAGCTGGATAAAGAGGCTGCCTGGGAGAGCAGGCAGGAATTATTCATATTTATTGACCGTCTTTTAGAAGTTGAAAGCATAAGCCAGAAGGAAGGGGAAATGTTAAAGCATGTGATTAGCAAGAGTTCGAAAGAAATGGCCCCGGATCAAAAGAGCCAGTTCTTTGATGCATTTAAATACGCCCTGGCTGATTTCCTCAAGAAGTAAAATGGGAGGTTAGAAGTATGTACTGTGAAGAATGCAAAATCAGGCCGGCTACAGTTCATTTGGCCCAGATGTTCAATGGGCAAAAAATTGAGGTCCATCTCTGTGAGCAATGTGCCAGCCAAAAGGGCGCCATTATTTTTGGTACCAATAACCAGCTTTCAATATCTAATTTGCTGGGCAGTTTTTTGGGGGGGGACCATAGCATTCAAGAGGCCAAGTCCCTGGTTCAGAATACTAGCTGTCCGAGCTGTGGCATAAAACTTTTTGATATAAGACAAACAGGAAAGCTTGGTTGTGCCAAGTGTTATATGGCTTTTGAGCAGGAATTGGGCCCCAGCCTGCGCAGAATTCATGGCAATCGCCAGCATGTCGGGAAAATTCCACTGCGGGGTGGAGAAAAGGTTTTGTGGAGAAAGCAGATGGAGAGCCTGAAGCAGCGATTGCAGGAAGCAGTGGCCCGTGAGGAATACGAGGAAGCCGCTGAAATCAGAGACCAGATCAAAAGCCTGGAGAAGAGAACAGGATAAGGAAGTGGGCGGAGTGAATATAAATAACTTATTCGAAGAGACTTTTGTTGCCTGGATGAATGGCCAAGCAGCAAGCCAATCAGATATTGTAATAAGCAGCCGGGTGCGCCTGGCCAGAAATCTAAACGATATAGCTTTTCCGCATTTACTTAATCAGCAATCAGGTCAGAAATTTATGCAGCTTATTAGCGAGGCCTGGAAAAAGAGCCAGGTTAATGAACTCAAGCAGATGGAACTGGTGACTTTCGAAAATTTGAGTGCTTTGGATCGCAAGATACTGGTGGAAAAGCACCTTATCAGTCCTTACCATGCGCAAGCAACTGGGCCCTATCAGGGCTTGCTGGTCAAGGCTGACGGCTCCTTGGCGATAATGATAAATGAAGAGGATCACCTACGGATACAATGTTTTTTACCGGGCCTGCAGTTGGAAGAGGCTTATCAACGGGCTCAGGAAATCGATGATGCCCTGGAAGAAGAGCTGGATTTTGCTTTTGATGATCATCGGGGCTACCTGACTTCCTGTCCCACCAATATTGGAACGGGAATGAGGGCTTCTTTGATGTTGCATCTTCCCGCCATAAGCATCAGCGGCCAAAGCGGGCATATATTTCAAAACTTGAGCCAGTTAGGGCTTGCGGTGCGGGGTATTTACGGAGAAGGAACCGAAGCTATCGGCAACTTCTTTCAATTATCCAACCAGATTACTCTAGGGCAGAGTGAAGAAGACATTAATGCCAGCCTTACGGCGATTTCTCAGCAGGTAATAGAACAAGAGCGTTTGCTTCGTGACAGCTTAAGCGAGCAGATGAAGTATCAGTTGGAGGATAGAATTGGCAGAGCCTATGGAATTCTTACCCATGCCCGGCTGATAAGTTCAAATGAGGCTCTGACATTACTTTCGGATGTACGGCTGGGAGTAGACATGGGAATGATACCCGGGATTAATCCTTTTGCCCTGAATGAGCTGGTAGTGGATATAAGGCCGGCTCACTTGCAGAAAAAGGCGGGGAGCGATATGAATGCGGTCGAACGGGATGCCAAAAGAGCTGAGGTAATCCGAGAAAAACTGCAGACCGGGAAATAAAGCTAAGGAGGAGAAAAATATGTTTAGAAGATTTACGCAGAGAGCTAGAAATGCGGTTATTCATGCCCAGGAAGAAGCCCGGCAGCTTAGTCACCCGGCTATTGGCACCGAGCATATCCTGTTAGGCTTATTGCGGGAAGGCGAGGGCGTTGGTGCCCGAGCTTTACTTAACAGTGGTATTGACCTAGAGAAAGTTCGGGAAGAGATTAACCGGGTAATTGGGGCCAATGGCGAAGCTATGGAAAAACCGGCCGGAGACTTGCCGATTACTCCCCGGGCCAAGAAGGTCTTTAACCTGGCTTTTGATGAGGCGCGTTTACAGGGAGTCAATTATGTGGGTACCGAACATCTCTTGTTGGCAGTATTAAGGGAAGAAGAAGGGGTGGCCGGCCAGGTTCTACATTCTATGGGAGTTAAGTTGGATCAGATTAGGGAGCAGGTTATGTTGCTTCTGGGGGGGGATATTTCTCAGACTTACAATAACCAAAATCCCTACCAGGAACCAGCAAGTCAAGCGAATCCGCAGAGCAGGAAGCGAGTTCGGAGCAAAACGCCTACCTTGGATAACTTTAGTCGCGATCTAACCCAGGATGCCAGCGAAGGAAGGTTGGATCCAGTTATTGGCCGGAATAATGAAATCGAGAGGGTTATACAGATATTATCCCGGCGCACTAAAAACAATCCGGTATTGATTGGCGACCCGGGGGTGGGGAAAACCGCTATTGTTGAAGGGCTGGCCCAGCAAATTATGGACAACCAGATTCCTGAAATTTTAAGCAATAAGAGGGTGGTGGCACTCGATCTGTCCGCAATGGTAGCCGGGACCAAATATCGGGGTGAGTTTGAGGAGCGCCTGACCAGGATAGTTAATGAAATAAGATCATCAGGTGATGTAATTGTATTTATTGATGAGCTTCATACCCTAGTAGGAGCGGGAGCAGCGGAAGGGGCCATTGATGCTGCCAATATTCTCAAACCTTCCCTGGCCCGGGGAGAATTTCAATGTGTAGGAGCTACTACCCTGAATGAGTACCGTAAACATGTGGAAAAGGATGCCGCTCTGGAAAGGCGATTTCAACCTATTCTGGTGGAAGAGCCCAGCATAGAGGAAAGTATTGAAATATTAAGGGGATTAAGGGATCGTTATGAGGCTCACCATGGGGTTAAGATAAGTGATGAAGCCATTGCAGCGGCAACCAGATTGTCAGCCCGCTATATCAGTGACCGTTTCCTGCCGGACAAGGCTATAGACCTCATTGATGAGGCTTCGTCACGGGTCAGGTTGGCTAATTATATTATTCCTGAGGAATTAAAAAAGAAGGAAAGTCAGCTAGAAGATCTAATCAAGGAAAAAGAAGAGGCCATTAATGGGCAGGAATACGAAAAAGCAGCCAACCTGAGAGATGAGGAACAAAAGCTCAAAGATGAGATAGAAAATGAGAGGAAAGAATGGTCCAACAAACGCAGCCTGAATGTGGGAAGTGTAGGCGAAGAAGAAATTGCAGCGGTGGTATCCAGCTGGACTGGTATACCGGTTAGCAAGCTGGCGGCAGAAGAGAGCGAGCGTCTGGTTCAAATGGAGGGTGTCCTGCATAAAAGAGTAATAGGTCAGGAAGAGGCGGTTAAAGCTGTATCGCGTGCAGTAAGACGGGCCCGGGCCGGTTTGAAGAACCCCAAACGCCCTATCGGCTCCTTTGTTTTCCTGGGTCCCACCGGGGTGGGAAAGACAGAATTGGCGCGCAGCCTGGCGGAAGCCATGTTTGGCAGTGAGGATGCCATAATCAGGTTGGATATGTCCGAATACATGGAGAAGCATGCCGTATCCAGGATGATTGGCTCGCCTCCTGGATATGTAGGTTATGACGAAGGAGGACAATTAACCGAGAAAGTAAGGAAAAAGCCTTATTCCGTTATTCTTCTGGATGAAATCGAAAAAGCCCACCCCGATGTGTTTAATATCCTCCTGCAGGTTATGGAAGATGGCCGCTTGACTGATGGACAGGGGAGAACAGTGGACTTTAGGAATACGGTGGTTATTATGACCTCCAATGTGGGGGCTGATTCCATCAAGAACAGCAAAAAAGTAGGCTTTACCAGGGCCGTTGATGAGGCGCAGAATTACAACCAGATGAAAGAAAGGGTTATGGAGCAATTAAAACACACCTTCAAGCCGGAATTTATGAACCGGATTGACGAAATAATTGTCTTCCAGAATCTCAGTGATCAGGAACTGAAGGAGATCGTGGATCTATTGTTGCTGGAGCTGAAAGAAAGAGTTAAAGAAAATGGCTATGAAATGGAGATAAGCCCTGAGGCTCGGGAAATAATATTAAAAGAAGGTTATGAACCGGCTTTTGGAGCCCGACCCCTGAAAAGGGCCATACAGAAACTGGTCGAGGATACCATCTCCGAAGAAATATTAAAAAAGAATCTGCTCCCAGGGGATAAGATCCTGGTAGATGCTGAGGATAGTCACATCGTAGCCCGGAAAGGCCTTCAACAGTAAAAGGCAAGAAAAGGGGAGCGGGAGCGTTTAGGCTTCAGTCCCCCAGTTGGCCAAATTTTAATTGACACTGCTGCATATTTATAAGTATGATGTCACTGCAAAAAGTAATAAATATGCAGCAGTATGCATATTTATACCGCTCAGCAACCTTAAAAGCGACCGAAGGGAGCATCAGGCGTACCCGCAGGCTATGTAGGGAACGACCCCCGTGTCGTTCCGAATCAGGCGCAACAACCTTAATAGTGACTGCAAGGCATTGTAAGGGCGATCTTCGAGCGCCCGCTTTCACCTTCGCCAGCGTTTTATATATTCATGCAACCCTTATGCAACAAAAAGGGTTTTTTGCAGTGGAGTCAACTTTTTCAGTGACATATACAAGCAAAATAATATTCTGGACTTTATGCAGTAGCATTATTTTTAATTAAACTTTTTAAAGTCGGGATGCGAAATATAATATAATAGTTCTGGGGAGAAAGTTATGGGAAAGATTATAAGCAAGTTTATATGCCATGAATGTGGTTATGAGACTCCCAAATGGCTGGGAAAATGCCCGGGTTGTTCTGCCTGGAACAGCTTGCTGGAGGAAAGCATAAGCAAAAAGCCGGCGCGAAGAGCGGCAGAGCGAGTAACAGCCATCCCATTAAACCAGCTTTCCGCTGAAGATAGTCAGAGATTTAGCAGTGGATTATCGGAATTGGACCGGGTTTTAGGGGGCGGCATTGTCCCCGGTTCCTTGATTTTGTTGGGGGGAGACCCCGGTATAGGTAAGTCAACGCTCTTATTGCAGGTGGCTGGATTAATAGCGGCCAGTGGGAAAAAGGTGCTTTATTTGTCCGGAGAAGAATCTTTGCAGCAAATCCGCTTAAGAGCTGGAAGGCTAGGTATTAACAGTGATAGGATTTTCCTCTTGAATGAGCAGGACATTGATCTTCTTCATGAATACATAAACGAGCTGGATCCAGATTTAATTATCATTGATTCCATACAGACAGTTTATTCCTCCAAGATATCTTCTATTCCCGGGAGTGTTTCCCAATTAAGAGAAAGTACCGCTACCGTAATGCAAATTGCCAAAAAGATGGACAAGGCCGTTTTTCTGGTAGGGCATGTAACCAAAGATGGCGCACTGGCCGGACCCAAAGTTCTGGAACACATAGTAGATGTCGTAGTCTATTTTGAGGGAGAAAAGAACTTCTCTTTTCGTCTTTTACGAGCGGCCAAAAACCGCTATGGAGCTACCGATGAAATTGCTTTATTGGAAATGAGTGGCCAGGGACTGGTGGAAGTACCAGATCCGTCCTATGCTTTTTTGAGCCAGCTACAGGAGGAATGTAGTGGCACAGCCATAGTTGCCAGTATTGAGGGAAGCAGGCCGCTGTTGATTGAGCTACAGGCTTTGGTTTCTTCTCTGGGAGCTGGATACCCGCGCCGGATGGTTTCGGGCATAGACCAGAACCGTCTGTCATTGATAATCGCGGTTTTAGAGAAGAGACGAGGATATAAGCTATCTGCCTGTGATGTCTATCTCAAGGTTTCCGGTGGGGTTTTTCTAAAAGATCCTTCCGTTGATCTGGGAATTGCTGCTGCGGTGCTATCCAGTTATCTGGAAAAGCCTCTGGCATTGGATACCGTTTTTATTGGCGAAATAAGCCTTAGCGGACAAATAAGACCGGTGTCTTTCCTGGATTTACGTTTAAAAGAGATAGATAGAATGGGTTATAAAAGGGTGATTGTTCCAAATTCCCCAGGCAGGTCGTTATCTGCCTATAATTTAGAGGTATTAGAGGTAAAGAGCCTTGATAATTTTATAGATCTAGTGTTGGAGGGATAATCCAGGTGGAAGAGATTTATGTAGGAACTTTCAAAAAATATCTGCAAATGCTGGCGCCCGGAACCGTATTCCGCCTGGGGGTGGAAAATGTACTGCAAGCTGATACTGGAGGGCTTATCGTAGTGGGGGATTCGCCCGAATTAATGAACATTGTTAGTGGTGGATTTCACATAGATTGCGAGTTTACACCTTCCCGGTTGTACGAGTTGGCCAAAATGGACGGAGCTATAATAACCAATAGTGATGCCTCCAGGATTGTGGTAGCCAATGCTCAGCTTGACCCCGACCCGGAGATTCATTCTGATGAAACCGGCATCAGGCACCGTACCGCCGAACGAGTAGCCAGACAAACTGGGCAACTGGTGGTGGCAGTATCCCAACGACGCAAAGTAGTAACTTTATACCAGAGCAATATCATGTTTCGCCTGCGGGATCTACCCTCCATATTAGTTAAGGCCAACCAGGCATTACAAACCCTGGAAAAGTACCGGAATGTTTATGCCCGCGAACTCCAGCGTTTGGGCGGGCTCGAATTTGAGGATATGGTTACAGTTTCCGAAGTTTGCAAGGTTATTCGGCGCAGCCTCAAGGTCCTAAACATAGCCGGAGAAATTGAAAACCACATACTTGAACTGGGAACCGAAGGTCGGCTGGTGAAAATGCAATTGGATGAAATGATAGCTTCGGTCGAAGAAGAAGCCCTATTTATAATTCAGGATTATTCCAATACCAGTGATAAGAGCTCGCAGGAATTATTGAACAATATGCGGCGGGCCTTTGAGGAGGATATTTCGGACTCGGTATTTATTGCTCGGATATTATCTCTTGGTACCAGTAGCAGTCACCTGGAACAGCAGGTTTCTTCCCGAGGCTATAGAATGTTACATAAGCTGCCCCGGATACCTTTATCCATAATTGATAACCTGGTTGGGCGTTTTGGCTTGTTGAGCAATATTCTGCGGGCCAGTATTGAGGAACTGGATGATGTTGAGGGTATTGGAGAAGTAAGAGCGCGTTCCATCAAGAACGGATTGAAACGAATGCAGGAACAATTGCTCTTGGAGTTTATGCTTTGATTGGTCGTCGGTCGTCAGACATCAGAAGAGGGAGGGGGTTATTTCCTACCCCTTCTGATTATATAATAAACGCTTAAACTCACTTTCCATCGGTGCTTGTATTCGCGAGGCATGGGGGATTAGTTAGAGAATAAGCGATATCGATATGTAAGGTCTTATTAAAAGCAGGCGGAAGCAAAGGCGGAGGCTCTGCTCCGCCTTTGCTTCCGCCTGCTTTTAATGGATTATGTCATATTGAATATTCCCAGGGTGGAAGCCTTTTTATATTCCTTGATGAAGACATCATAAAGGCTGATGTCCAACGTGTTGCAGAGAGCTGCCGTATAGAACAGCATTTTGCCCATTTCGTTGAGGACAATCTCTTCACAATTACTGCATAGTTGTCCATGTAAGTGATTATCAAGATAATTCTTTAATTCCTCGAAGGTGTTGATATGATCCGGGATCTGCAGTTTTTCAGCTTGAATTGAAAGGCATCCGCAATCGGTAACAGATTTGGTGACGGCCCGGTTAACCCGGCAGGTTGATTCCGAAAGCTTGGAGAGGATATCTAAAATGCTGCGATGCCTAATCAAAAGGTCAGCTACAACATTTTGAAACTCATCACAAATCAAGTCCTTCATAAAGAGACTTGCCCCCTTTATTCTGTGATTTGATAAAATTATAGCCCCTAATTTGTAGACTTGTCAACAAAGCCCATCGCGACGGGGACAGTCGAAATATGCAACTTGATGTCACTGCAAAAGTTATTTTGGTTATATGATGTCACTGCAAAAAGTTATAAATATGCATTAGCGTGCATATTTATACCGCTCCAGCGTCCTTAATAGCGACAGAAGGGTGTGTAGGAAACGACCCCCGCGTCGTTCCGAATCAGGCGCAATAACCTTAATAGCGACTGCAAGGCATTGTAAGGGCGGTCTTCGACCGCCCGCTTTCACCTTCGCCAACGATCGCTCTTATATTTATGCAACCCTTATGCAGCATAAGGGTTTTTGCAGTGGAGTCGTACTTTCATAATTGTCGGGAAAGTAAGTAGCATATACAGGGTGATACCTAAAAATGTCAGCTTGTATATTATACTGGCTTCACTTATTATGAAATGGAGATTATGTCGAGGAGGGAATCATATGCAGAACGTAAAAATTAGCGAAAATGTTTACTGGGTGGGAGTTCAGGATCCTGCTTTAAGGGTATTTGATATAATCATGCACACAGAACATGGAAGCAGTTACAATGCCTATCTGATAAAGGGAAGCGAGAAGACCGTACTGGTGGAGACGGTAAAGAATGATTTTTTTGAAGAATATTTAGAAAAGTTGCAGCAGCTTGTAGAATTTGAAGAGATTGATTATTTGCTTATGAATCATACTGAACCCGATCATTCCGGTTCCGTGGCCAGACTGCTGGAAAGGATACCTGGATTAACTGTTGTAGGTAGTCCCAATACTATAGAGTTCCTGCGGGAAATAACCAATAAAGACTTCGATGCCAGGATCGTGGGCCAGGGCAGTCAGCTTAATCTGGGCGACAAAAGCCTGCATTTTATTGGCGCCACTTTGTTGCACTGGCCGGATAGCATCTATTCCTACCTTCCCGAAGACCGCATCTTATTCACTTGCGATTCCTTTGGCAGTCATTACTCCAGTGAAGAGATTTTTAATGATTTAATTGAGGAAGACTTTAGCCCAGACTTCAAGTATTATTTTGATGTTATTATGGGACCGTTCAAGCCCTATGTGTTGAGAGCACTGGAGCGGATTAAAGGGCTGAATATCGATATTATCTGTCCCGGGCATGGGCCTATTTTGCGCAGCAATATCACCCATTATATAGATTTATACCGGCAGTGGGCTACACCGGTAGCCGAGTCCGATCCACGACCCAAGATTGTAATGGCCCGCGCAAGTGCTTATGGCTACACCCGAAGGCTAGCTGAGAGTATAATAGAAGGCCTGAACAAAAGTGGGGATTTTAATCTTAAGGAGTTTGACCTGGTCGAAGCCACAACGGAAGAAGTACTGGTTGAGCTGGAAAACGCACGAGGTTTTCTGATCGGTTCTCCAACTATTAACAAGGACTGCGTACCGCCGGTCTGGAACCTGTTGAGCTCTATGTCCCCCATTATCCACGAGGCGATGGTAGCGGCGGCTTTTGGAGATTATGGTTGGAGCGGGGAAGCGGTGCCCAATATGCAAAAACGCTTGCGGATGCTGCGTATGAATGTTTTGCCTGGGTTGCGCATCAGATTCCAGCCATCCAAAGAGGAACTGGAGCAAGCCGTAGCCTTCGGGAGCAATTTTGGACGGGCGGTTCTGGCCGGTAACCAGGATTTGCTGGAGTTCCAATTTATCAACGATAGCGAAAAAAGAGAAGAAATAGCGGGGAATTATATCAAGGAATATGCTAATGAGGACATTATTGTGTATTGGGATCCTAAGCTTTGCCAGCATGATACCCACTGTTTTACCCGGCTTCCCCAGGTATTCAATCCAGAAGCCAGGCCCTGGGTGAAAGTTGATGGGGCTCCGACGGAAGCCATAATTAGAAGCATAAACCGTTGTCCCTCTGGAGCTTTAAGGTATTCCCTTCCTGAAGGTTCGGCTATTAATCCTGAACTGGCAAAGGGAGCCGGGCTTCTGCCAGGACGCTAAACAAATCTCCCAGCGGGATAATTTATGGCTGATTGGCCTGCTGCTGCGGAATGATTATTTACCAGGTATTGGGTGCTTGGCGGAAAGGGCATAAATAAATCTCACAATTATGGTATAATTAGGCATCTCCGATAGAAGAATAATTATATCGGAGGTGAATTATTGTGCTTAATAAACTATGTATTTCTAAATCCTTGCTAGTTCTGGGCCTGCTCTTTGGAATTGGCTGTGCTAATTTTGTCGGGAGGTTTTTTCAACCAGGAAGGAGCTGGCAGATCTGCCTGGGAATAGGGGCTTTTCTCTTGTTTTATCTCCTATCCAGTAAGATGCTAAGTTACTTTTCCAGGCTATATTCCCGAGTAGAGGATCTAATGGACGCAACTTCAATCGATATCCTCCTGGGAGGAACCGGGGGCTTGCTTCTCGGAATAACAATTGGAGTACTCTGCAGTTATCCGCTTTCCAAGATAGGTGGAGTTGGTAATTTTTTATCCCTGGCTGTCTTTATTCTGAGTAGTTTTTTGGGCCTTAAGATGGGGATTCGCCGGAGCCAAGAGCTGCTGGTTTTTCTACCCCAATCGAGTAAAAAAGGAGAGGAATCTTTAGCTGCTTCAAATCACAAAGTACTGGATACCAGTGCGATTATAGACGGTCGTATTTATGATGTCTGTCTAAGTAACTTCCTGGATGGTTCCTTGCTGGTACCTAATTTTGTTATTGAGGAACTGCAGCATATTGCTGATTCTTCGGACAATATAAGACGCAATAAAGGTAGAAGAGGATTGGAACTCTTAGGAAAAATGCAGAAGCATCCTCGTATAAATATTGATATAATAGAAGAAGACATAATGGAAGAAAAGGAAGTCGATGCCAAACTGCTGCGCTTGTGTAAACAGCTTGCTGCCAGTATCATCACCAATGATTATAATCTCAATAAGGTCGCTGAATTGCAAGGCATTAAAGTATTGAACATAAATGAATTGACCAATGCCGTAAAGATAATGGTCTATCCAGGTGAAACCATGCATACCTGTATTGTCAGGGAAGGAAAAGAAGCGGGACAGGGAATTGGCTATCTGGAGGATGGTACTATGGTAGTGGTAGAGCAGGCCCATGATGAAATAGGCAATGATATAGAGGTAGTTGTAACTAGCGTATTTCAGACAGCCGCCGGTAGAATGATTTTTACTCGTAAAGTGAAGGAAGAAAAGGAATTTGTCGTAGATAGTTTTCAAGAGGTGAATTTGTATGGTTAACAACCTCCGGGTTGTTATTGCTGCTGCGGGGAGTGGCAGTAGAATGGGGGGCAGAATCAACAAACAGTATATGCTGTTGAAGTCTCGCCCCCTGCTGGCTTACTCATTGGATGTTTTTGAAAAGATGGAACTGGTAGATGAAATCATAATTGTAGCTCAGGCCCGCGAGATTGAATATTGTGAGCGTGAGGTAGTAAAGGAATTTAGCTACCAAAAGGTTAGCCGGGTAGTGGCAGGAGGTCTGGAAAGACAGGATTCAATCTGGGCCGGACTGGAAGCGTTGAATAGTAATACAGATTATGTGGCCGTTCACGATGGTGCGCGGCCTTTTGTCACTTCCGAGCTGATTGATGAGATCTTGAAAGAGGCTGTACGCTGGGGAGCCGCCATTCCCGGCGTTGCGGTCCGGGATACCTTGAAGCAAGTGGATCGGGACAATTTCGTCCGGCAAACCCTTGATAGATCCAGTGTTTTTGCTATACAGACCCCGCAAATTTTCAGGTACTGTGAACTGCATAAAGCCTATGAATATGCCCGGGAGCAAGGAGTAAGGGCAACCGATGATGCCTCTCTTTTTGAAAAATATATCGGCCGGGTTAAAGTGGTGTCTGGAGACTATCGTAACCTGAAGATAACTACACCCGAGGATTTGGCCATAGCCCGGACTATTTTGGAAGCCTAAGGGAAGGAGTAAGATTTTGAGGGTAGGATATGGTTATGATGTGCACCGCCTGCAAGAAGGCAGGAGGCTGGTTCTGGGGGGGGTAGAAATACCACATACCCAGGGGTTGCTGGGGCATTCGGATGCCGATGTTCTCCTTCATGCCATTTGTGACGCCCTTCTGGGGGCGGCTGCTCTGGGGGATATAGGTCGACATTTTCCCGATAGCGATAGTCAATACCAAGACATAAACAGCCTGTTGCTGCTGAAAGAGGTGGCGGGGATTTTAAACCGTGCTGGTTGGAGAGTGATAAATGTTGATAGTACGGTAGTGGCCCAGGAGCCTCGTCTGGCACCGCACATTTTTCAGATGCGGCAAAATATTGCCCGCTTCCTGGGCTTAGAGCCGGAGCAGGTGAGTGTTAAGGCTACCACTTCGGAAGGACTGGGTTTTGAGGGTCGCCAGGAAGGAATATCTGCCCATGCCGTAGTTTTAATAGAGCAAGCCTGATTCCAATGCTAAAATATGATGTCACTGCAAAAAGTTGTAAATATGCATTAGCGTGCATAAATATACCGCTCAGCAACCTTAAAAGCGACCGAAGGGAGCATCAGTGGTACCCGCAGGGTGCTACCTCATTAGCGACCCCAGGGTGTTGTGTAGGGAACGACCCCCGTGTCCTTCCGAATCAGGCTATGATCCCAGAGTATACTTTTTTCCGAACAATTTACAGCGAATATTTACCTCCTGAAGGAGCAAGAATAGTAAAAAATAGCAGGAGGTAATGATATGCGTAGCAAAGGGATTATTATGCTGGTGTTTTTTGCTCTGGTCGTTACTAGTGGGGTTTTTTTGCTCCGCCATGATAGCAGTAGTACGGTACTGAGAGCGGAAAGAGCCAAAATAGTGATAAGCTTTGGTGAGGACTTGACTGACCAGCAAAAACGCGAGCTTATGGATTATTTCTATAGCTGGCAAAAGGGTAGAGACAGGGATACTCAATATATAACTGTCAGCAATAAGGAAGAAAGAGACTACTTGCAAGGCTTGATAGACGAAGAACTTATCGGCAGCCGGGCTATTTCTTCGGTATACTGCGAGACCCTGGACAGAAGTAGAGGAATAGAGGTGGAAACCCGCAACATTACCGCTATTACTCCTTTCATGTATGCTAATGCCCTGTCAACGGCCGGAATAGAAAATGCCCGGGTAATTGTATCGGCTCCTTTTGCGGTTTCGGGAACAGCAGCTCTGACTGGAATAATAAAGGCCTTTGAAACAGCCCAAGGAGAAAAGCTGGATGAAGAGGCCAAGGAGACCGCTCATGAGGAGATAGCCGAAACTACCAAATTAGCCAGAAAGATAGGCAGCAACAAAGCCGAAAAGATAATCTACGAGGTTAAAAGACAGGTCGTGGAAAGAAAAATTTCCGACCCGGAGGAAATAAAGAAAATAATCCTGGAAGTAAGCGCTGATCTTAATATAAATCTATCTGCCGCTGATATCGATCGTATGGTAGGACTAATGCAAAGATTGAACTCACTTAACATGAATATAAGCAGATTGAATGAGCAGTTGAGTGGCCTGGAGAGAAGTTGGAATGAAGTTAAAAGCAATAGCCGTGAGAGCAATGGACTATTAAACCAGCTACTGAATGTTTTGCGAGATTTGATTAGTAGCTTAAAAAATGCTCTGGTGTAACAAGCCCTATGCTGGTTGATTTCGCCTGAAGGTGCTATAATTACCGGTGTGCAAAGGAGGCAATAAAGTGAATAAAATAAAAGTCAGGTTCGCCCCCAGTCCTACGGGGCCCTTGCATATCGGCGGTGCACGTTCGGCCTTGTTCAATTACCTTTTCGCTTCCCGCTATGATGGGGAAATGCTTTTGCGTATTGAGGATACTGATTTGGAACGCTCGCGCCGGGAATATGAGAGTGAAATCATCGATTCTTTAAAGTGGTTGGGATTAGGCTGGTCGGAGGGAATTGACACCGGGGGACCCAATGAACCTTACCGGCAAACCGAGCGCCTACCAATATACCAGGAATATGCCGAGAAGCTCCTGGAAGCGGGGCAGGCATATTATTGTTTTTGCAGTGAGAAAGAACTGGAAGCGGAGAGGCAGGATTTACTGGATAGCGGGCAGATGCAAAAATACTCGGGAAGATGTCGCCAATTGAGTATGGCGGAAAGGGAAGAAAAACTAAAACAGGGAATCAAGCCGGCTATCCGCTTTAAAGTACCAGCACACCAGCTTCATATTGTTGATGATCTGGTCAGAGGACGGGTAAGTTTTGACAGCGATGATATAGGGGATTTCATAATAGTAAAGTCCGATGGTATACCAACCTATAACTTTGCGGTGGTAATAGATGATGTACTTATGGGTATAAGTCATGTAATCCGAGCCGAAGAACATTTGTCCAATACTCCACGCCAGCTGATGATATATGACGCCCTGAACTTTCGGCGGCCTGAATTTGCCCATATATCACTCATCCTTGGCAGTGACCGCCAGAAGATGAGCAAGCGCCATGGAGCCACATCACTGGTGCAATACCGGGAAATGGGCTATCTACCAGAAGCCCTGTTCAATTTTCTGGCCTTAATGGGTTGGTCCCCGGAAGGTGAAGAGGAAATCCTGAGCCCAGCAGAAATCGCCAAGGCCTTTTCCCTGGAACGGGTAGCCAAAAGCCCGGCGGTTTTCGATATAAATAAGCTGAACTTTATCAACCAGCAGTATCTCAAAAAAATCGGGGATGAAGAACTGAAGGAAATGCTGAAACCTTACCTGGCAGATAGTAAATACCTGGAGAAGATAGAGCAAATGGGTGAGGAAAGGTATGGGCTTTTGGTGAGTACTATTAGAGACTATCTGGTTTGCCTGGCCGATGTGAAAGAGCAGCTGGAAGTTTTTTTCGCTGATATTGATTACGCTGGTGAAGCCCGGGAAGTATTGGCAGGAGAAGGCGTCATTCCGCTACTGCAGGCTTTTAAGGAAGGAATTCATAAGGTAAATGAAGTAGATGAGATCAAACAGCTGATCAAAGGCATTACTAAAACACTCAAACTCAAGCCCAAGAACGTATTTATGCCCCTGCGCTGTGCTTTAAGCGGTCAGGCCCATGGCCCGGATCTGACTCATTATATCGCAGTTATTGGTAGAGACGAAGCCAGCAAAAGGATAGACCGGGCTATAGACTTTATAACGAGATGAAATATGTCCCCGCTTCTTTAAGCAACCGGGTTCCTATTTAACAAAACAGGCGGCGGGTTCTAATCCCCCTGCCTGCACCGCCTCCTCCCTTTCCCAACCAATCATACCATAAATTGATATTATTTATTGAAAATGCTTTAGCAGTTTCTTCCGATGCTTAAAAACGCGAGCGTTGAGTTGACATAATTGTTGCTGCTACATATAATTTATAACAAGTAAATACTTAATTGCGGGGAACGGGATAAGTAAGCACTGTATCGCTGCCAGAGAGAAGAGGTCACCGGCTGAGAGCCTTTTCACAGTATGAGCTCTGCTGAATTGCACCCGGGAGCAGGTAGGCCGAATCTTTAAGTAGGCCTATCCGGTTATAAGCCGTTATGGGATTAAGGGGAGTGCTTTTAGAAAAACAGCGCTCAATTAGAGTGGAACCGCGGAAGAATGCCTTTCGTCTCTTTGGAGGGACGAAGGGCTTTTTTATTGTAACGAGATGAAATATGTTCCCGCTTCTGTAAGTGTCTGGGTTCCTATTAACAAAACAGGCGATGGGTTCTAATCTCCCATCTCGTTGCAGCGCTGTGTTGAAACTGCTCCACAGTTTCTTCAGATGCTTAAAAATATTTTGGGAGGGGTAAAAATGTTTTCAACCCTAAAAAGAGAGATTCAGGTAGTTTTTGAGAGAGACCCGGCGGCGCGAAGTGTTCTCGAAGTTATTTTCTGTTACCCGGGTTTTCATGCTATTATTCATCATCGTATAGCCCATTTTCTTTATTGCCGCAAACTTTATTTTCTAGCCCGTATGGTATCTCATATCAACCGCTTTTTGACGGGGATTGAAATCCATCCCGGAGCTAGGATAGGCCAAGGTTTATTTATTGACCACGGCAGTGGTATAGTAATTGGAGAGACAGCTGAAATAGGAGACAATGTTACCCTCTACCAGGGGGTAACCCTGGGCGGAACAGGTAAAGAGAAAGGTAAGAGACATCCCACTATTGGCAATAATGTTACCATCAGCGCCGGTGCCAAGGTATTGGGGGCCATAAACGTGGGGGATAATGTAAAAATAGGTGGCGGTTCCGTGGTCTTGAAGGCTGTTCCCAGCGGTTGCACCGTAGTTGGTGTTCCTGGACGAATAGTGGTACGTGACGGTGCCCGGGTGGAAAACGGTAAAATAGAAGTGGATTTGGAACACCATCTTCTGCCTGACCCCATTGCAGATACTTTAGCGGCTATGCAGGCCAAAATCGATGAACTGGAGCAAAAGTTGGCCCGGTTGGAAAGGGAGGAAAAGGATGATGCGGGTGTACAATACCCTAAACAAAAGAAAAGAAGAAATATTGCCATTGGCTCCGCCTGAGATAAAAATATATGTATGTGGTCCTACCACCTATAACTATATTCACCTGGGTAATGCCCGTCCCCTGGTAGTTTTTGACACCATACGCCGTTATATGTTCTACCGGGGATTAGAAGTTAAATATGTGCAGAACTTTACCGATGTTGATGACAAGATAATAAAACGAGCCCAGGAGGAAGGACGGGATGCCCTGCAGTTGGCGGAGCACTATATTGAAGAGTATTTTAAGGATGCGGATGCCCTGGGCATCAAGCGCGCCGATATTCACCCCCGGGTCAGCCAGCATATGACGGATATAATTGCGGCTATTGCTGGCTTAATAGATAAGGGCTATGCTTATGAGGTTGATGGAGATGTTTTCTATAGGATACGGGCTTTTAAGGATTACGGCAAGCTTTCGGGTCGTTCCCTGGAAGAGATGCTAGCCGGAGCCCGGGTGGAAGTTAATGAACGTAAAGAAGAGCCCATGGATTTTGCCCTGTGGAAGGCATCCAAACCTGGAGAACCGTATTGGGACAGCCCCTGGGGACCGGGCCGGCCCGGTTGGCATATTGAGTGTTCGGTAATGTCCATGAAATACCTGGGCGAGACCCTGGATATTCATGGAGGGGGAAATGATTTGATATTTCCCCACCATGAGAACGAAATAGCTCAAGCTGAAGCCTTGACCGGAAAACCTTTTAGCCGATACTGGGTTCATAACGGTTTTATTACGGTAAACCATGAGAAAATGTCCAAGTCTTTGGGCAATTTTTTTATACTTCGTGATATTTTAAAAAACTATCCGGCTGATGTTGTGCGCTTTTATCTGCTATCCACCCATTATCGCAGCCCGCTGGATTTCGATGACGGCAAGCTGGAAGAGGCGCGCCGTGCCCTGGGCCGGTTAAAAACTACGGAAAACCTGGCCCGGGAGTTTATAGGAAATGGCGAGCTTGGGGGAGAGCAGACCTTGGAGGGTTCAGCCTTGAGTTTCGTACAGTCGGTGGAGGAACTGCAGAAGCGTTATATAGAGGCCATGGACGATGACTTTAATACTGCTCGAGCCCTGGGGCATTTATTTGAAATTTCCCACCAAATAAACAGCTACCTGGCAGCAGCTGCTAATGATACTATGAGCCGCTCCGCGGTGCAACAGGCCCTGACGGTATTCCGGGAACTGGCTGATGTATTGGGTATTTTTATGGATAAAGAGCAGGATCAGAACCAGATGGTGGAAAAGCTTCTGGAAATAATGGGAGACTTGCGGCAGCTGGCTCGCCAGGAAAAAGATTTTGCCCTGGCAGATCAAATACGAGACTTTATGAGTGATAATGGAATAAGAGTGGAGGATACGGCACAGGGTTCACGTTTTCTTTGGGAACAGCTGCCGGCTGCGGAAAATCTAGTAAACAAGCTGCTGGAATTCAGGACAGAGTTCAAAAAGGCCCGGCAGTTTGATAGAGCTGATAAAGTAAGGGACGAGCTGCAGGAAGCAGGTATAGCAGTAGAGGATACCCGGGAAGGAGTCCGCTGGAGAATTGTTGATGCATGAGGAAATAGAAGAGAAGGCACTGCGCGAATACTCGCCGGTGCTACTGGCTTATGTAGGTGATGCTGTTTTCGAACTGGCGGTAAGGACCCGCCTGGCGACACAGGGGAAACGCCGGATCAAGGATCTGCATCTGGATGCGGTGGCTACGGTCCGGGCCGAAAGCCAGGCCCAGGTGCTCAGGCAGATACTGGAAGAGTTGAGCGAGGAGGAGCGGGATATTGTTCGGCGAGGCCGTAACAGCAGGTCAACGCCCCCCCGCCATGCCGGTGTGTACGACTACCGCATGAGTACGGGCTTTGAAGCTCTGCTGGGCTATACTTATTTAAAGGGTGATGAAGCAAGGTTGCAGGAACTTCTGCAACTGGCTCTGGGGGATATGTAAGTCTCTGAGGTCGACCTTAATCAAATTAAGGAATGGGGAGCACGGAATAAAACGATAACTCTACTGCAAAAACCCCCTTTTGGTGCAGAAGGGTTGCATAAATATACAAAGCGAGCGTTGGCGAAGCATGGGTGCAGCACCCTGCGGGTACTCCTGATGTTCCATACTTCGGATGTCACTATTAAGGTTGCACCGGCGAAGGCGAGCAGGTGAAAGGGGGCGAGTGCCCGATACTTAAACATAATTAATTTTATAGCGAGGTGAAATATGTCCCCGCTTCTGTAAGTTTCCGGGTTCCTATTAACAAAACAGGCGGCGGGTTCTAATCCCCTGCCTCGTTGCAGCGGTGTGTCGAAACTGCTCCGCAGTTTCTTCCGATACTTAATACCATATGGATACTAATCAAGTAATATTATGGATTAGTGAGGTTATGTCTTGTGAGTAAAGCCGATAATGTTTTTATTGCAATGTGTAAAGATATCCTTGACAATGGGATTTCTTCTAAAGGTGAGATTGTAAGAGCAAAATGGTCGGATGGTATACCAGCACATACTATTAAAAAGTTTGGTGTTATTAATAGATACGATCTTTCGGAAGAATTTCCAATTCTAACATTAAGGCCAATTAATTTAAAAGCTGCAATCGATGAATTATTATGGATATGGCAAAAGAAATCCAATAATATTAAAGAACTCAATAGTAGTATTTGGGATAGTTGGGCTAATAAGGATGGGTCAATAGGAAAGGCATATGGATATCAATTGAGTATCAAACATAAGTACGGTGAGGGGGAATTTGATCAAGTCGATAGGGTTTTATATGATTTAAAGAATAATCCTTATAGTAGAAGGATTATAGTTAATATGTATAATCACAACGACTTGC
>NZ_JAQVZX010000028.1:8311-22871 GCF_028707975.1 Syntrophomonas sp. | reverse complement strand
TGGGGCAGGTTTCTCAAGCTCTCCTGCAATTCGACATCGGAGAATTCAACATCTTCCGTTTCCCCGGACAGATATTTGTCATAGGAGAAGAGGTCGAGATGACCATGCCCGCTCAAATTAAAGACAATAGTGCGGGAAACCCCTTCTTCTTTGGCTTTCAGGGCCTCGTCTATGGCTACCCGTATAGCATGAGCTGACTCTGGAGCCGGCACTATGCTCTCAGTCTGGGCAAAAAGCACCGCGGCTTCAAAGGTCGGGTTTTGCTTGACCGCTACTGCCTCAATCAGTTTATCGTGATAAAGACGGCTGACCAGGGGGGATTCCCCATGATAGCGCAAGCCGCCCGCGTGAATTCCGGAGGGGATAAAATCATGACCCAGGGTATACATTTTCATAAGCGGGGTAAAACCGGCCACATCACCATAGTCATAGGCATAAACCCCTTTAGTCAGGGTCGGACAAGCCGCAGGTTCTACCGCTACCAGGCGAATATTCTTCCCGGCCAGTTTGTCCGGGATGAAGGGGAAGGCTATTCCGGCAAAATTGCTGCCCCCGCCACAACAGCCAATAATTATATCCGGGTAATCATCCACCAGTTCCATCTGCATCTTCACTTCCTGGCCGATAATGCTCTGATGCAGGCAAACATGGTTCAAGACACTGCCCAGGGAATAATTGGTGTCATCCCGGGTAACCGCATCTTCTACCGCTTCACTAATGGCAATAGCCAGGCTTCCCGGAGTTTCCGGGTCCCGAGCCAGAACCTGACGCCCGCTCTCGGTGAGATTGCTGGGGCTGGGTATGCAGCGCCCTCCGTATAGTTCCATGACAGAGCGCCGGTAGGGTTTCTGGTAAAAACTTACCTTAACCATATAAATCATGGCTTCCAGGCCAAAGTGTTTGCAGGCCAGGGCCAGAGCGGTACCCCACTGGCCGGCACCCGTTTCAGTAGTTATCCTTTTGATACCCTGAGCATTATTATAATAAACCTGAGGCAGGGCCGTGTTAAGCTTATGGCTTCCCACCGGGCTTACCCCTTCATATTTATAATAAATCCGGCAGTTGCTCTGCAGTGCTGCTTCCAGTTGGCGGGCTCTGAAGAGTGGGGAGGGCCGGTACTGTTTATAAAGCTCCCGGATCTCCCGGGGTATCTCGATAAATCTTTCACTGGAGACTTCCTGGAGAATCAGCTCCCGGGCAAATATGGGTTCCAAATCGGGTGGAGTCAGGGGTTGATGGGTTTGCGGGTGTAATCCCGGTTCCAGGGGATTAGGCATATCCGCCTGGACATTATACCAAAACTTGGGGATCTTATCCTCGGGCAGAATAATCTTGGTTAGCTCATCTCTACTCATCTAAACTAATCTCTCCTCTCAAATATTTGATTTTTTAGATAGATGGGTATATTTTAACACAGTAAGCCATTGTTTCACAAGTAGCTAAAAAAAGCACTCTACAGGTTTTTCATATTTCTCAGGGCACAGTTCTGGCCACACATAGTACAGCTGTCTTCCAGTTCGGGACTGGATTCTGCCCGGTAGCGCCGCGCCTTTTCGGGATCAATAGCCAGCTTGAACATGCTTTCCCAATCCAGCTCAGCCCGCGCCTTGCTCATCTGCCCATCCCATTCGCTGGCTCCGGGAAGGCCTTTGGCGATATCAGCGGCATGAGCGGCAATACGGGCAGCGATAATACCTTCCGCCATATCCTCCAGGCTGGGCAGGCGCAAGTGTTCCGCCGGGGTTACATAGCAGAGAAAATCAGCCCCGGCAGCGGCGGCTATAGCTCCTCCTATAGCACTGGTAATATGGTCATAACCGGGAGCTATATCGCTAACCAGTGGCCCCAGTACATAAAATGGGGCGGAGTGGCAAAGCTTTTTTTGCAGTAGCACATTGGCTTCTATCTCGTTTAAAGGCATATGCCCCGGCCCTTCAATGATAACCTGCACATCCTTTTCCCAAGCCCGCAAGGTCAGATCTCCCAAAGTAATCAGTTCTTCAAGCTGGCAGGCATCACTGGCGTCATTGATGGAACCGGGCCGGCAGGCATCACCCAGGCTCAGAGTCACATCGTATTCACGGCATATTTCCAAAACTTCATCAAAATACTGGTAAAACGGATTTTCGGCTTTATTGCGCTCCATCCAGGTGCACAAAAGGGCTCCACCCCGGGAAACAATACTGGTCAGCCGTGGAGTTTTGCGCAAGCGTTCCAGGGTACTCCTTCTAATGCCGGCATGTATGGTCATAAAGTCAACCCCGTCACGGGCATGGGTTTCCACCACCTGAAGGAACTCGGCCACAGTTATTTCCGATAATTCTTTTTCCAGAAAACCCATAGCATCATAAACCGGTACAGTTCCTATCATGGCCGGGGAAATTGCCAACAGGGCTTTTCTGAATTCTTGGGTTTTTCCATGACAACTGAGGTCCATTATAGCATCAGCCTGCATTTCCAGGGCCTTTTCTACCTTGCGCATTTCTTCTTCCATATTGCTGCAGTCGCGCGAAATACCCAGATTAACATTTATCTTGGTTTTGAGGCCGGCTCCGATAGCTGCAGCCTGTAATGACAGGTGGTTGCGGTTGGCGGGTAGGGCTATCTTCCCGGCGGCCAAACCCTCTTGCAGGTATTTGAGCTCCACTCCTTCTTTTTCCGCCGCCTTTTTCATTTCCGGGGTCGCTATGCCTTTGCGGGCGGCTTCCCTCTGGGTCTTGTAGTTCATATTTTTCTCCCTTCAGACTTTTTTTCTTACAATCCCCGGCAGTTGCTGGAGGATATCGTGAAAATCCCGGTAGGGGTAGTAAGTTAAACCCTCTTTCCGGCAGTAGCCGGCCAGTTCATTCTTGGCAAAAACGATATCACAAGAGGCCGCCGGGCAGAAATCGGAGTAGCCATCTCCGATATATACTGTGAGACAGCCGGGTAAAGTTCTTTCCCGGATTATCTTGCTCTTGCATACCCCACATTGGGGGCATTCTTCATCCAGGTAGGATGATTCCATCCGCCAGCCGTCATCCCAATATAATTTATTGGCATAAAACTCTATTTCCCAGCCCTGGCCCTGTAATATGCTCCTTATATAGCGGTCATAGCCATCGCTCAATATAATGGGGAGGTGCCGATTTTTTTGTACCCAATCCAGGAAAGGGGAAAAGCCGGGGTCTACTTCCTGAGCCTGAAAAAAGGCCTCCAATTCAGCCGCCCCTACCTCCATTGATGAAAGGATACGACTGGCGCACTCTCCAGTAGTAATACCTCCCTCTTCCCAGAGGCGGTTTATTTCCTCCCAGTTCCTGCCGGCATACCTGGCTGCCATCTTATTGCAAACATCCTCCCGGGAAATGGTGCCATCGAAATCAATAAAAATGACTAATTTCTCTCCCATATTTGCCTCAGCTTCCTGGCTTCCCCCTCAATATCACTTGCTCCCATAAGAGCCGATATTACGGCCGCGCCATCGGCTCCCGTTTCTTTTATCATCTTCAGGTTTTCCTTATTTATTCCGCCGATAGCTACCAGAGGAATCTTGGTTTCCAGTCTTAAGCTCGCCAGGAACTCCAAACCGGTGGCCGGGGGAGCATCAGCTTTGGTCGGGGTAGAAAACACCGGTGACACCCCCAGGTAGTCAGCTCCCATCTTCTCTCCTTCCCAGGCCTCTTCCCGCTTATTAATGGACAAGCCGATTATTTTTTCTTTTCCCAACAGGGAACGGGCTACTGGCAAAGGCAGGTCATCCTGCCCCAGGTGCAAGCCATCGGCATCCACCGCCAGGGCGATGTCCAGGCGGTCATTGATGAGCAAGGGTACACCCAGTTCTCTTAATTCCGCCTGCAGGGCCTGGGCCAGCTCATAGAATTCTCTGCTGCCAGCCTCTTTTTCCCGTAATTGCACCATGCTTACACCGCCCTTTACCGCCTTCCTGACCTCATCCAGCAGTTTGCGGCCCTGAAGCAGGCTGCGGTCAGTAACCAGATACAGGGAATACTCTGGAGTTATCATTCCACTCGTCCTTCTTTCATCAGTTCTTCTCCCCTCAGAACAAATAGTTCATCAAAAAGAAGCGTCCGGAAAGTCCCCGGGCGGTTTCCCGCTTGGCTGGCGGCTCTTTCCCCGGCCAGATTAAAGGCTAACAAACCGGCAATGCTGGCCAGCCAGGCTTCTTCGGGCGCTGCACCCACGCAAGCGGCTATTACCCCGCCGGCCATACAACCGGCACCAGTAATGTTTTGAAACAGGGGCGTACCGTTGAATATTCGAGCATAGCGGTTTTCCTCAGCTACAATATCAACTTCTCCGGTGGCAACGGCAATTAACTTGTCCTTAGCCGCCAATTGCAGGCAGGCTTCTTCCAAACCTTCACCCGTATCCAGAGAGTCAACACCCTGAGCCTGTCCGGCTAAACCGGCCAGGCTTTTTATCTCGGCAATATTTCCTTTCAATACCTGTATCTTGCCCAGTGACTTTATTCTTTCTATCAAATCCACCTTGCGCCCAATCACTCCACAAGCTACCGGATCGAGAATCAGCGGAACACCTCGGGAGGCGGCGGCCCACCTGCCTTCCAGCATAGCTGCTTCCTGCTCCCCGGTAAGGGTACCCAGATTAAAATACAGAGCTGAGGCCAGGGGGGCAAATCCACTGGCTTCAGCCGGGTATTCCACCATGGCCGGTGATGCACCTGCGGCCAGAATAATGTTGGCTACATCATTTACGGTTACATAATTGGTAATACAGTGTACCAGCGGTCTCCTGTTTCTAACTTCATCCCATATTTCCGCACAATACTTGAGCATTAAACCTCCTCCTTTATCGAAGCATCGCTGCCGTCCTTCAAAGCTTCCGGTTCCCAGGGGCGCTGAGCGGCAAAATGATGAGGTATGCCCACCCCTTCGCCTATGGCAAACCCATGCTCTAGACAATATTCTACATAGGCTTTGGCTCGTTTGGCTGCTGCCGGTACGGCAAAACCTTGTCCCATCAAGGTGGCCAGGGCCGCAGAAAAGGTGCAGCCGGTGCCATGATTGCAATTAGTATCGACCCGCTGGCCTCTTAGCCAATAAAGCGAGTCTTTATTGGCCAGGACATCTACTGGTTCTCCCTTCAGATGGCCACCCTTGACTATGGCCCACTGGCAGCCGAATTCCAGGAGTTCCCGAGCGGCTTCTTTCATCTCTTCCAAACTGTTAATCTCCCGCCCTAACAAGGCCCCGGCTTCCATGAGATTAGGAGTGATTACACTGGCCAAAGGCAGGAGGTTCTTTTTTAGTGATTCCACCGCTTCCTCCTCCAGCAGGCGGTCACCACTCTTGGCAATCATCACCGGGTCAACCACCAGAGGAAGGGAGTTCTTAAGTTGTTTTTTCTGGAAAGCTCCCGCCTGGAAGAAAGATGCCAAAAAATTGCTTACCGCCTGAACAGTTCCGGCACTTCCCAACATGCCGATTTTGATTCCATCCAGGCGAATATCAGAAAAAATGGCTTCCAGCTGTTTTTCTATCACCTGGGCTTCGATTTCCTGAACAGCCGTTACCTGCCGGGTATTTTGAGCTGTTACTGCCGTAATCACCGACAGGGCATAAGCTCCCAGGGCTTGAATAGTTTTGATGTCCGCTTGAATTCCTGCCCCGGCACAGGAATCAGAGCCCGCTATAGTTAGAATCTTGCGCAAAAAATAACCTCCTTAAAATAAAAATACAGGTTAACCAGCAAAAAAGGTTAACCTGTAAAGGCTCCAGGTAAACGCTTCCCTCCGCTGGCATTATCCAGTTCAGGTGCAAAGGGTCAGAGGCTACCCCTCTATCTCAGCTTTGCCTGGGCAAAGCTCCCCCAGCGTCTAGTATTCAGCTCTAATAAAATATTTTATCATTATTTTGCAAGTTGAGCTATCTTTTTATCTTCTATGAAAGTCGATTCCTCTTCATTTTTACATAATGCTGTTAGAACTCCATCATTGAATTGGGGTTAATGCCTGCAATATAATAAATAAAAGAAAATTAAATTATGACTCTACTGCAAAAACCCTTTTTTGTTGCATAAGGGTTGCATGAATATACAAAGCGAGCGTTGGCGAAGCATGGATGCTACCCCTTGAGCCGCGAGACGAGCCGTTGGTGTTGCCCATGCGTAGACTGCGAGCGGAATCTGGCCATTAACATGATGCTGGAAGAGTTGTCCGAATAATCTAATGGGTGCTGTTCCCCGCTTGGAACCTGGAAGCGGATGAGAACATATTATAGAAGTAAAAGAAATACCTGGAACCAATACTTCAGGCCAGAGCTTCAATAATTAACTGATACCTCCCATTTTGGTGAATCAGATAAAGGGGGATGGTGGTGCAGATGAAACTACTGGTCATAAGCGGCGATTTCCGGCAATACCTCGATTCCAGCTTTCATTCCTTAATGACCACCTTGGCCGATTTACTGGAACTTTACTTATGGTATAAGAGCGGGTCGATAAAATATATCCTGTCCCAATTGCCTTCAACCCCTGATTTTGTACTGGTGAATGAGCCCGGCGAAATAAACAGCCCGGTCATTGATGAGCTTTCTTTACTTGCCATACCTTATGCCGTCTATTTGCATGACCTGCATCATGATTCTTGTAAGGAAGCCTTGCAGGATAAAAATTTATGCTGGGTTTTTACTCGCTACCGGGATAGATTTTTGGACTGGTATCCCGAATGGCAAAAGAGAATGAGCTGGCTTCCTCATCATATTGACAACAAAATTTTTAAAGACTATCACTTGCCCAAATCTATTGATTACCTTATGATGGGAGCTATGCATGAATATGTTTACTCTTTACGCTATAAAATCCGCGAGAAAATGAAGGGAAAGCCCGGATTCATCTATCATGAACACCCCGGCTACAAGCATTTCTCCCCGGCGGAGATGAGAAATCTCCTGGTCGGCCCCAATTATGCCCGCGAAATCAACCGGGCCAAGATATTCTTCAGCTGCGACTCGGTCTATAAATACCCACTTTTGAAGTACTTTGAGGTTCTGGCTTGCAATACTCTGTTACTGGCTCCCTCCTCAGCTGAACTTTTGGATCTGGGCTTCGTCCCCGGGGTTCATTTTATTGACATTGATGAGCTAAATTTCGAGGAGAAGGCGGAGTATTACCTGCAACATGAGAAGGAACGGCAGGAGATTGCTCAGCAGGGCTATGAGATGGTGCGCGAAAAACACTCTACCACCCGGCGCGCAGCGCAATTGCTGGGAATGGTTAAAAAAATTCTGGGGTCTTGCTCCACTTCTTGAAGAATATGCCCCGCTTGCGATGTCCCGTGCTCTTCCCTTTCCACTGCTCATGTCATTCCAGTTTTCCCCATTCGCGATCCTGGTTGCGGACGATTTGAGACATTCTTTCAAAGTATAATTTTTCGTTTATGGCGATGCGCTCTTTTACTCCTTCGCCCTTATCCCGGGGATGGAATAAATGGAAGCTGCCACAGGAACGGTTCTCCTGGCAGGCAAGATACCCTCATGCCTCACTATTCTTAAACTTACACCACTTTCAGTCTATCGCGGGGCTGTTTTATGGAGCTCTCCCACTTTTTGCAGCGATCACCCCAGTAAGCCAAGACCTCATTGTCTCGTTTAATACAAACCACTTCGCAGAGATTGGGGCAGCCCGAGCACTCATGACTGTTTGAAGTAAAATTGCCTTCCAGCACAAAATTGTCACCCCGGAAGCGGGTGGGGCTATGGCTTAGCTCCATCTGTTCACGGGCGAGGATAGCCGCTCCTATGGCTCCCATAACTTCATAATGAGCAGGTACATTTATTTTCAAACCCAGTATTTTCTCAAAGGCTTTGGCCAAACCGCGGTTGGCCGCGACTCCGCCCTGGAATACCACCGGTTCCTCAATTTTTTTGCCTTTGCCGACATTGTTCAGGTAATTTCTTACCAGGGCTTCACAAAGACCCATTATAATGTCTTCCACCGGAAAACCCATCTGTTGTTTGTGAATCATATCCGATTCGGCAAAAACTCCGCAGCGACCGGCAATTCTTACCGGATGGCCGGATTTTACCGCATAATCACCGAATTCCTGAATAGGAATATTGAGGCGAGCTGATTGTTGATCCAGAAAGGAACCGGTTCCGGCGGCACAGACGGTATTCATGGCAAAGTCATGGACAATGTTATTACGCAAGATTATTATCTTGGAGTCTTGTCCCCCTATTTCAATAATAGTTTTGGCACCGGGAAAAAGATGGGATGCCGCTACTGCATGGGCGGTGATTTCATTTTTCACTACATCGGCCCCCAGCAAAACGGCGGCCAGGTGGCGACCGCTACCGGTGCTGCCCACAGCTCTTATTTTCCCGTGTTGCTTATCCAGGCCATCGCTAATGCTGGCATAGCCATCTTTTAG
Organism: Syntrophomonas sp.; assembly: GCF_028707975.1. GTDB lineage: Bacteria > Bacillota > Syntrophomonadia > Syntrophomonadales > Syntrophomonadaceae > Syntrophomonas. Next base: position 14,479 of record NZ_JAQVZX010000028.1, on the reverse strand, counting down.
GGCCTTCACCGGATTGCCCAGGGTTCGCAAATAGAGTTTTCGGTATAGCCTGCCGTTCTGATCCAGCAGAATGAAATTGCTGCTGACCGAGCCGATATCCACACCCAGATACAGGTTCAATCTATCATGCCTTCTTTCTACGATTATTATGCCCGGGCCTCCATCAACTGGGAGTTTGACGGTAAAGCCCTTTTTCTTTGCAGCATATCCACAAAGGCTTCCAACCTTGTATATACCCCGGCTGCTCCCGAATGCTCGTCAAAATACAGCGTCATGCAGGGTATTTCGAGTTCCTCACTGACTCTGCCCAGTATGGATTGGGCTACAATCTCCGGCATACAGGTTAAGGGAGCAATCTGAATTATGCCGTTATAGTCCCGGCGGGCAAAATCCACCGTGGAACCAACTGTTTCCTGCCCATGGCCTCCAACTTCATGGTTTAAATAGGGACGCGAGGACTGCATAATCTGTTTATGATTGGATTTGCGCAGGTAGCCTCCAAAAAGATGATCATTAACCCAGTCGCTAACATAGATGGAGCGGCTTACATGTGCATCCAGCCTTCCCAGGCAACGAGCCGCATAACAGTTGCTGGCCGGTTCCAGTATGGTATATATTTCACCTACCAGGCCAATCTTTAATACCTCGGCACTTTTGAAGGGGCTCTTTTCCATTTCCCTTAAGCTTTCCTGAGCGATTTTCTCCACTTCCTGCTGGCTCTCCGCCTCATCGATCGCCTGCAGGGCCCTCTCAAATATGCTTTCCAGGCGATTTTTATCAATAGCCCGGGGCAGGCAGTATTCTAGTTTTTTTTCCAGTTTTTCAATAGCAATAAGTTTTTTCCAGGCAAAACGAATGGCCTGGTAGGCTTCCCGGACTGAAACCTTCTCTCCCAAGGCTTTTAACTGCAGCAATAATTCGGAAATGCGGGAATCAGGAGCTTCCAGGACAACCATCTGAAAATCATAACCTAACTCCTGCAGAATCTCTCTTTCTACCTGAGCATAATAGCCAAAGCGGCAGGGTCCCCAGCCTCCGGCCATAACAATGGTATCGGCTCCCTGTTCCAGGGCTTCAATAAAATTGCCCATATTAATCTTCAGTGGCAGGCAGGCAAATTCCGGCGAGTATTTCACTCCCAGTTCCATGGTCTTCTGGCTTATCGGCGGCGGTGCTATTACCTCCAGCTTCAAGCCTTTAAACAGTGTTTTCAAAGGAATGTAGAGATGCCCCATATGGGGAAAGCTTACTTTCACTCCTGTAGTTCCTCCTTCGCCGCAACATATCACAAAAAGCCTCCAGTCTGGTTATAATTCCAGCTTCCCCGCTATGCTCATCAACGGTAAGAAGAATAAAGGGTTTGTTATCCCGTACTTTCCGTTCAATTATTTCCCCAATGAGAGAATCAGGACCACAGCCAAAACAAGCCAGATAAATAATTCCGTCAACATCCTCTCTTTGGCTCATATGCAGAGCACTTCCCAGCATTTTGCGCCCCAGGGTCCAAAAAACCCTCTTTGGTACCGTGGCTGCTTCTGCTTCCACCACTTCGCTGCCCAAATGCTCGGGCAGGAGAACTTTGCAGTTCATGGCCCGCAAGCGTTTAACCAGGTTCATGCTGATACGCTCGTCATAAAGCGAATAACCATGTCCTAATACCCCTATATTGAGGTCGGTTTCCGACTCTGCCTCCATCGGTTCACCCTCCCACATCTTGATAGCCTCCTCCATGGTGAATCCCTGGCTAGCCAGAGAACGACATAAACGCAGCTCCTCACAGCCGTGCTGGTAAGCCAGTTGGATTTTACGCGCCTGGCGGGTAAAGAGACGGCCCACTCGGATTATGTCCTTCTGGAAGCATTTTTCATCACAGCTCAAGTCAACCGTTATATCTATCAGGGGAGGGGTCTCCTTTATCAAGGCCCTTACCATATCCGGCAAACCCATGAACTTGGGGCAGATATAGCTGCGGGCTTCCACACTGACCAGCCGGGGTACAAAGATATAATCCAGTTCTTCCCGGCACAATTCCGCCACATGGCCCAGGTAGACCTTGATAGGGAAACAGGTTTCATCTACCGCCAGCTCAATCCCTCGTTCTACCGTATGCCGGTTGCTGGGTGCGGAAGTAAGTATTTCGGCTCCCAAATCCGCAAAAAAGCTTTTCCACAGGGGATAGTAATAGTAATAAAATAAACTGCGGGGTATACCCACCCTGCTCATTTTTCTTCTCTCCTCCTCTTAAAAGCCGGGCTGGGTTGCCGGCTCTGGTCCTGGGTATTTAAAATTTCCGGGCGCAGGTTCTGGATAGGGACCGGGGAACGCACCAAAATACCTTTAAGAGCCCGGTAGTTAAAGGGAATTAAGGGCCATAAATAAGGCACCTTAAGTGATTTAGTAAAAGCAGCCAGCAGTATTACCAAAATGGTGGTAACGATAAAGCCGGGTAAACGGAAAAATCCGGTTCCCAAAAGGATAAAAAACCTCATTAAACGGTTGGCCATAGCCATTTCATAGCTGGGAGTGCAATAAGAACCCACTGCTACCATAGCGGTATATAGTATTACTTCCGGTACCAGTAGGCCAATTTTTACCGCCACATCTCCGATTAATAAAGCGGCAATGACCCCCAGAGCCGTGGCCAGAGGTGAGGGGGTGTGAATGGCGGCCATCCGCATCATATCCAGGCTGATTTCAGCTATAACAAATTGCAGGAAGATAGGGACATTTCCCACTTCTTTGGGCCCGATAAACTTCAATGAAGCCGGCAGAATCTCGGGAGACAGAGCCAGCAATAGCCACAACGGGGTAATAATAATGGAAGCCAGCACCGCTATAAAACGCACCCACCTTATGTATACGCCCACACTGGGGCTCTGCCGGTATTCTTCGGCATGTTGCAGGTGGTGAAAAAAGGTTACGGGAAGGATCATAACACTGGGAGATGTATCCACCATTACCAGTACATGGCCTTCAAACAAATGTACTGCCGCTACATCAGGCCTTTCCGTGTAGCGGACCTTGGGGAAGGGATTCCACCAATTGCCGGGCATAATTAATTCTTCCACCGATTTCTCCGCCATGGGCAGGGCATCAATGGCGATGCCGGATATTTTGGACTTGATATCCTCTACCAATGCCGGATCAGCCACATCTTTTAAATAGCAGACGCAAATATCGGTCTTGGACCGTTTACCCGCCTGCAGCAGTTCTATCCGCAATTTGGGGTCCCTTATCCGCCGCCGTAAGAGGGCGGTATTAAAGACAATAGTTTCAGTGAAGCCATCCCGGGAACCTCTAACAACCCTTTCTATGTCCGGTTCTTCGGGGTTGCGGGCCGGGTAGGTGCGTGGGTCTATAATAAACGCTTCTTCACTACCATCTATAATGAACAGAACTGAACCAGATAATACGGAATAAAGCAGTTCATCTATTTTGTTCTCCGTACTCAGTTCCACATAGGGAACACCTTTTTCCAGAATGCTTTTGACCGTACTGGAAAGAAACACTTCTCTCTTCAGGGCTAACAAGGACTTCATGCATTCAGTCATGATATCGTCCTTGACAAAACCATCTAGGCATATGAAGGCGGCTTTCCTTCCTCCAACTCGAACTTCCCGAACAATGAGATCAAAATTCTCACCTTCGGCCAGTTCCTGCTTCATAATATCCAGGTTTTTATCATAATCCTTACCCAAATAAAGATGGGAACCTTTTTTAAACAACCAGATCATCCCTTCGGGTTAAATAAAACCGCGGCCAGGTAGCCGAAAACTACGGCCGCTGTAATCCCGGCAGCAGTAGCTTCTACTCCCCCGCTGAAAGCTCCCAGCAATCCCTTTTGTTCCACAGCTTTCAGACTTCCCTGGGTCAGAAGGTGGCCAAAACCGGATAAGGGGATAGTAGCCCCGGCCCCTCCGATTTTTACCAGAGGCTCGTACAGCCCCAGCCCACTGAGAATGGCCCCACCAGAAATATAGCCTACCAGTATATGCCCCGGGGTTATACTGGCCTTGGTCAGATCCATTATTAGCTGGCCAAGAAGGCAAAGAAGACCTCCGATTAGAAACGCCATATATAGCGGTACCATATTTACCCCTCCAGCATTAGTTTTCTATAGCCACGGCGTGAGCGATCGCGGGAATGCTTTCACCCTGAAAACTGGTAACCGGACTCATCAAAGCGCCAGTAGCAACAAACAGCAGTTTATTTATTTCTCCTGATATCATTTTCTTTAGTAATGGACCACACAAGACACAGGCGGAACAACCACAGCCGCTGCCCCCGGCATTTACTTCCTGAATAGCATCATAAAGCAAAACACCACAGTCACTGTAGTTGGGTTCAGGCTGCAGCCCATCTCTAATAAATAGCTGCTGGGCAATAGCCATGCCCACTTTTCCCAGGTCGCCGGTTACGATCAAGTCATAATAATCAGAAGGCCGGTTCAGGTCACTAAAATGCGTCTTTATGGTATGGGCGGCAGCCGGAGCCATAGCACTACCCATATCGTTAGCATCCTTTTGATCCATATCAATAACTTTTCCTATACTTACTGCAGTAATACGCGGGCCGGTGCCAACCGGTTCCAAGAGCACTGCTCCGGCGGCAGTAGCTGTCCATTGGGAGCTCAGGGTCTTTTGTATTCCTTGCTCAGTTGGAAAGCGAAATTGTCTTTCAGCGGTATAATGATGGCTGCAGGCAGCAGCTACCACTCGTTCAAAATATTCGCCATCTACTAGAATAGCTGCTACTAAAAGGGACTCCGCCATGGTGGAGCAAGCGCCGTAAAGTCCTAGAAAGGGAATCCCCAGTTGGCGAGCTGCGTAATTGGAGGAAACCAGTTGGTTCAGCAGGTCTCCCGCCATCAGGATTTCAGCATCAGCTTCATCAAAATTCCTTTTGTTCAAGGCCTTTTTAACCGTCTCCCGGAGCATCTTGTTTTCGGCTTTTTCCCAGGATTCTTCCCCAAAAAGATAATCTTCCATGATCCAATCAAATTCCTGGCCCCAGGGTCCCTGCCCCTCCTTGGGGCCTGCTATGGAAGCCCAGGAGGTGAGAACCGGGGGTTTATCAAAAACCAGCGTTTGCGCCCCTCTTTTCTTTTTAGCCGGCATATTATCCCCCTCTATTTGCACTTTAGCTGCTAAGAAAAACCTTGATCAAACCTATCAGAACCGCCACAACAAATCCGAAAAGCAAGGTGGGGCCTGCCACCGTGAAAATGCGGGCCCCCACCCCGAATATGTAGCCTTCCCGCTTGAACTCCATAGCTGAAGCTACTATAGCGTTGGCGAAGCCGGTAATGGGTACAATAGAACCGGCGCCAGCTCTTTTTCCCAGTTCATCATAGATTCCGATACCGGTGAGAAAGGCTCCCAGGAAAATCATAACTACCGCCGTATAGGAAGAAGCCTCAACTTTGTCTATACCCTGGTAGAGAAGATAATTCATTATTAGCTGGGCCAGGAGACAGATAAGTCCTCCCACAATAAATGCCCAGACACAGTGCTTAAGGAGGGGAGGTTTGGGTTTTACCTGCTGTACCAGGCTTTCGTATTCTTCTGTTTCTATTTTCTTCCATCGCTGGGGATCAGGTGTTTTCACCAATTTGCCTCCTTGCAAGGGTATTATTAACTTTATAGCTTAATATTATGCGCTCGTTAGCCTGGCAGGGCATTGAAGGGACGCACCCTTTAAACACTTAGAAAACTTATCAAAAGGGCCGTCCCTCAACACGATAACTAGCCTAAATAAGCTATCCTGATATTGGCTTTGTATTCCACAATCTTGTTATCCGCGCAGTTGGCTGTCCAATTGACAACCTCCACACCGGAAATATTGTTAATATCCCGTGAGGCTTCACTTACCGCATTTTCCACCGCATCCTGCCAACTTCTCCTTGATTCTCCGACAAATTCTGATACTTTCACCTGCAAAAGAATAACCTCCTTTTTTAATTTCTATTAATATTCTGCTTTAGGCTTATGGCTTTTATACCAGAAAGGGCATAAGAATTTCCCTTCAATTTCTTATGTTTTGATGTCACTGCAAAAAGTAATAAATATGCACTAGTGTGCATATTTATACCGCTCAGCAACCTTAAAAGCGACCGCAGGGAGCATCAGAAGTGCCCGACAGGGTGCAACCTTAAAGGCGACCGCAGGG
>NZ_JAQVZX010000028.1:0-8211 GCF_028707975.1 Syntrophomonas sp. | reverse complement strand
GCGACCGCAGGGAGCATCAGAAGTGCCCGACAGGGTGCAACCTTAAAGGCGACCGCAGGGCATTGTAGGGGCGGTCTTCGACCGCCCGCTTTCACCTTCGCCAACGCTCGCTTTGTATATTCATGCAACCCTTATGCAACAAAAAGGGTTTTTGGCAGTGGAGTCAACCAATGAAAGCACTGCTGCATAGTATAAAGCTAAGGAGTTGATTCATTTGCAGCTACATTATCCCGCTAATACCATACGCATTAACAGGGCTGAGCTCTATACACAGCAGCGACAAGGAGTCTCCATTATTACTTGCACCAACCGACCCGAATGCCGAGATAATATTCTGGCTAATTTCTTCCGCCAGGATTTCTCGCCCCAAGAACTATTAATTATACTAAACTTGAATAGCATGGACTTACGGGAATGGAGAATGTGGACAGCGGGCTATCCTGGTGTAAGGGTATTCCAAGTGGATGAATCTCAAACTCAAGGGGCCTGTCTGAATTATGCCTTAAACTATATCAATATGGACTATGTAGCCAAATTTGATGATGATGATTACTATACCCCGGGCTATTTGCGGGAGCAAATGGAAACATTTGCGCTTAGCGCTGCACATGTGGTGGGGAAATCAAGCTGGTTTATCTACTTTGAAGAAAGTCAGACTCTGGCAATTTTCAATCCTAATCATGAGAACTCTTATGAAGAATATCTAACGGGAGGCAGCCTGGTAATAAAACGGGAAGTATTCCAAGAGGTAAAGTTCCGTGATTTTAGTGTGGGAGAAGACCTCTGGTTCTTAAAAGACTGTGCGGAAAAAGGAATCATAATCTATTCTTCCTCGCGCTTCAATTTTGTCGGCATAAGACGCCGGGATTCAGGAAGCCACACCTGGCAGGAAAGCGAGGAACAGATAATGCCTCGCTGTGAGTTTGTAGCTCATGCCGCTGACTATCGTCCGCTGATAATCAGCCCGTGATACATCATAATAACCCAGGGAACAAAATGGATGTTTATAGGATATAATATTAATCAGCTTTTTTTCATAGCCATTGCTCCCCTGCTCTTGCTCCAAGAGCTGAGGTTGCCGGGTGGAGATGGGATATGATATATAAAGCACGGGGTTATTCTTTTCCCCCGAACATATTCAGGGGCTTTATTAGGCTGTTCACCAGGGAATAATAGCTTATGATAGCTGGGACAGGCTATGGGGATCAGACCATTGAAGCATTATGGAGCCCTGGAATGGCCGGCATTATTACATAGAACGGAGGAATATCACAACTTGATACCATATACAACAAAACATGAAAAACTATTAGATCAATTACAGGTGAACCCTGATAGCGGCTTAAGCTCCGCAGAAGCCTCCCAACGGCTGGTGGAATACGGGGAAAACAAGCTACAGGCGAAAAAGAAGAAAAGCATGCTACAGCGATTCTTAGAGCAGTTCTATGATGTCATGATTCTAATCTTAATACTGGCAGCGGCAATTTCATTTGTAGTTGCCTGCTATGAAGGAGAAGGGTTTTATGAACCGGTTTTAATCCTGTTAATTGTTGTGCTTAATGCCATATTGGGTGTGGTACAGGAAAGCAGAGCGGAAAAAGCTTTGGAATCCTTGCAAGAGCTCTCCGCCCCTCATGCGCGAGTCATTCGCGATGGCCAGGAAAGCATTATCGAGGCCTCTTTTTTAGTGCCGGGCGATATTATTAAATTAGAAGCCGGAGACAGTGTTCCTGCTGATGCCAGGCTTATTCATTCCAGCAGTTTAAAGTCTGAGGAATCGGCCCTGACCGGGGAATCTGTTCCCAGCGAAAAGGATGCGACCGCTGCGGTAGCGGCCAACGCGCCTTTAGGTGATCGCTTCAACATGGTTTATGCCGGGTGCAGCATTACCTATGGTAATGCCCGAGCGGTTATTGCCGCCACGGGGATGAATACGGAAATAGGTAAAATAGCCCACCTCCTGGATGCCGCCAAGGACAGGCAAACCCCTCTGCAGCACCGGCTAGCGGTGCTGGGAAAATATCTGGGACTTATGGCCCTGGGGATATGCGCCGTCATTTTTATTATCGGATTAATCGATGGCATGCAGGTCATGGAAATCTTTATGATAGCAGTGGCACTGGCTGTTTCAGCTATTCCCGAAGGCCTGCCGGCGATTGTTACTATTGTTCTGGCCATCGGGGTACAACGAATGGTGAAAAAGAACGCTATTATCAGAAGATTGCCGGCAGTGGAGACTTTGGGCAGCGCCTCAGTTATTTGCTCTGATAAAACGGGTACCTTGACCCAAAACCAAATGACGCTGGTAAAAGCATTGGCTGACGGTGCTTCCGTTTTGGAGGATATTGGTGAAAGCAATTCTGCCGTTATTAAAAAACTGCTGCAATATTCTGCGCTATGCTGTGATGGTACGGTAGAGTTTGAAGATGGCAAGGAACGGCATATTGGTGACCCTACCGAGACCTCCATCGTCCTGGCTGCTCATAAAAACAACCTGCCCAAGGATGAATTAAACCGCCTGTACCCGCGATTGGCTGAACTGCCCTTTGATTCAGACCGCAAGTTAATGACAACTGTCAATCAAATTGATGGCAAATACCTGGTAATTGTGAAAGGCGCTTTCGATGTTTTAGCCGCCAGGTGCATAGCCGGAGACCTGGAAGCCGCACGAAGATTCAACAACGAAATGAGCCGGAACGCTTTGCGCGTGCTGGCGGTAGCCTATAAAGAAATTGAAACTTTGCCCGAAACAGCCCGCAGCGAAGAACTGGAAAAGGAACTTATTTTCATGGGTTTGCTGGGTATGATTGACCCACCCCGACCGGAAGCGCGGGATGCGGTCGCCATCTGCCGCCAGGCCGGAATTAAGCCGGTCATGATAACCGGCGACCATGTAGGAACTGCTTCTGCCATTGCTAAAGACCTGAGCATAATGCTCGATGGAGACAAGGCCATTACCGGCAACGAACTGGCCAATTTGTCCGATAGCGAGCTTGATGAGCAGGTACGCCGGATTTCGGTCTATGCCCGGGTTTCACCGGAAGATAAAATTCGCATTGTACGCGCCTGGCAGCATCAGGGCGAAATCGTGTCCATGACCGGCGATGGGGTGAATGACGCCCCGGCTTTAAAAGCCGCAGATATTGGCTGTGCCATGGGTATAACCGGTACTGATGTGGCCAAAGGCGCCGCCGATATGATACTGACAGATGATAATTTTGCCACTATTGTGGATGCTGTAAAGGAAGGCCGGGGTATTTATGATAATATCAAAAAAACCGTGGGCTTCCTGCTGGGAACCAATGTGGGTGAAGTACTGGCTGTCTTTTTGGCTATGATATTATGGAAAGCCTCGCCATTTCTGGCTATGCAGCTTTTGTTGATTAACCTGGTTACTGATGGCCTGCCCGCTATTGCACTGGGTATGGAACCGGTGGAAAGTGATGTTATGGAGCGCAAGCCCAAGCCCAAAGAAGAGAGTATCTTTGCCCACGGTATGGGCACCCGCATCCTGCTGCAAGGGGCCATGTTTGCTCTTTTAACCCTTATTGGCTTCTTTATGGTCTGGCAAAACACCGGGGATATCGTGGCCGGGCGCAGCATGGCGTTTCTCATAATGGCGCTTTCGCAGGTGATTCACTCCTTCAATATGCGCTCCAACCATTCTTTGTTTAAAACCGGCATTTTCACCAACAGGTACTTGAATGGCGCTGCCTTTATTTCACTGGCCTTGATCGCTCTGGTGGTCTTCCTTCCCCCGGTGGCCTTCGCCTTTGGCTTGACGCAGTTGTCCGCTGCCATGTATCTCAGCGCTCTGGGCCTGGCCCTGGTTCCAGTAGTAGTCCTGGAACTTTCTAAGGCCTTCGGCCTGGTGAAGCATCAAGCATAAACATGTCCGCTTAATTGTTCATAGTTCCAAACCCAATAACCTGCCAGGACAAGGTAGGTTTTCTTTTGACCTGGGATGGGGGTTTACATAAAAAGAAACCACATTATTGTATTTGTTGTTATGCTGTTTTTTGCTGCTGTTTATGCAACAGGTGGATTCATGTTAAGTGATCCCGGATATCATCAGCAACGCAAGCAACTTTTTTTCATTGACAAACTTTGTTCATACTTCAGGAATTTAACCAGTCCTCCGGACACGGGCGGATGGTGGTGGGGATTTTGCTGGCTCGGCGGGAGTTGGTCGCGGCTTCCAGACGTAAAATACATCTTTCTATTACGGCAAAAAGATTGTAATAATCCAAAACTAGCTTTCTTGCCGCCCATATTTTATCCAGGTTTTTCTCATAGCGATTTTCCGCCAGGCATTCTTCGATAGAGCTTATAGCCGTTTCCACATCATCAATATCTATGCAGGTGTAAGCACCTTGAGGAAAGTACTCTCCCAGGTTGGGACAGCCGTAATATAGGGGATAGGCACCAGCCAAATAGCAATCAGCGATTTTTTCGGTCCAGTAATGGGGAAAGGAACTGTTTTCTATGGCTATGTGATACTTATATTCCTTGATGGCATCCCATTTGTCTTCAATATAATTAATGTTAGTCCCAAAACGCTCGATCCTGGAACCAAAGTGTTCCATTAGCCGCTCCACAAAAGCCAGCCGTTTCCTGTGACCTGCGGTAAATTGTTTATTGGAGCAGACCAACGAAATCAGCTTGTTCTTTTCAATAGCTTCCATTCCTTTGAAATCATCATAATCCAGGTTGACTTTGCTCTTCGCTTGTCTTATGTCGATGATTACCCTCCCCACATACCAGTTGAAAGCAGGGTAATAGATTAACCGGGGATGGGAAAAATTATGGCCCGGACAAGTTAGCACCGTGGAGAACTGTTGGATAAAATCCGGCTCATAGCGGAAAACACTGGGGGGCTCAACCGCGAGCAAGATGGTGTTTCCCAGCGGACAAAGGGCGCTTTCCTCATTCTTTAATCCATCATAAACCACCCAATAATCACATTCTTCTATATCCTCATTAATAAAAAACTGACAATTTCCCCATATTCCCCGGGAGCCGGGCGTTTGGCGAATGATGGGTTCGTGGGGAAAGCTGGAAAGTTTAACTTTTAACATCTTTGTATCTCCTTTTAAACAAGAAAAGTGAGGGGTAAGCTCAAACAAATCATTTATCCCTGAGTATTCAACCGATTCACCCTTGGCGATAGACCCTTCTAGCGTTTTAGTGATTTCCCGCTCCGTAATAGGCCTTTTGTTCTATTTGCGACAAGAGGCTTCTTAAACCATATCTCTCATTTATACTATCAACACTTAAGCCATTTGCCCTCTGTTTGATAGACTCGATTACAGTCAGGAATATTATATGCATCACATACAAAAAGAGGCACCCAATTATGTTTTATGTTTTCGACAACACTAGACCACTTTAATGCCGTATTTCTTTAACAGCTGCACCGCATTGGTTTTGACATTATCATCGGCAAAACCGGAATCGCGGAAAACTACCCGGGCTATTTCCTGACCGGATTGTTTCATATCGCCGATAGCTTCGATAAAGTCAAGGGTCAGTCCGTCTTCCAGACAAACAATCATGTAGCCCAGACCTACGGAATAGGCAGTCTTACCTGCTATCTGAATTTCTTCCAGGGGCATGGTCAGGTCTATACCGTATTTCAGCATAATCTCATATAGCATGTCCTCCTGAGTGCGGTCTTCTTTAATGGGATCGACCATCCCTTTTAGAGTTTCTTCCAGTTCTTCAACATCCGGGTCCCAGGCCTTGAGATTTGAGGTATCCAGCTTGAATACCTTAAAGCCTATATCCAGATTTTCAATGCCTTCTTTATCCTGGTTTTCTTCTTTTATCTTCTCACCGGCGCGGCGGATTCGTATCAGTAATGAGCTATCCGGAAGACGCGAGTGTAGCATATATCTTTTGAAGTTCAAAGCAGTGAACTGCATGGAATAGCAACTTACGCCCGAGTTGGGAAAATCTATCTCAATTACTACCAGCAAACATGGAGACTGACCCCAAGTTATTAGTTTATATAACTATATTTCATGATTAACTCTTTCTTCGTAATCGCTGCATAAAGGAAATGAAATTATATTGTGAATGAATTCGTGCCCGGCTACTTTTACGCCTCTTTCCTTGGCTTCCTTAAATGTAAGCATATTTTTGTCCCGTATCTCTTGAAATGATTCCAATAATGCCGGTCTCAACCTCACTTCCCCTTTCCTTTTGCTATGCCTGCACAAGCTTTTAGCATAGCATCTCTCGTCCCCCACTCGACTGAATATCCTTGTTAATAATATCGAAGAATTGCGCAAGAATCCCAATAAAGAATTTGTGCACATGAAACGTTATTTGATCCTGAGAGTACGCAAGAGTCTAAAATATACCCCCAATCATAAAGTCTCGGATTTTCTGGTACCCTTTACCTCATCAGGCTGCAGCGCTATGTGCCTGTATTATTCCCGCCATTGCTACTGGACAGACGGATATTTGATAAAACTAGACGCGGGTCAAGGCATTTTCCGACACGAACACATTCCTTATTTTAAATTCCAACGGTGATTCAATTAATAAAATAATTCGCATATCCCCTTTGAAATCATGAGTAAAATACGGATCTTTTAGATAATATCGGTCTTTAAAAATCCATTGAGGCTTCTCTAACTCGTATTTATTGCAAAGGAAGTCTACCATTGCTGCAATATAGGCATAGCTTGAATGAGGAATTACCTTGTAATACAATGGCTCTTCAAATACCATCTTTTTTTTATCTTCATAATCTGCCGCATAAAATTCATCAAGGAAATTACCAAAGAAGATGTTTATTTCGCTCAGATTATTATTTATGTTATCTACCATTTCTTTTACAGTCATTTTTCATTCATCTCCCCAATGATATCCATAAGCAGGAATTTAGTTTTAGCTTGAAATCTGTGTTGAGGATAATACTTAAGAATTATTGCTTCTGCTTTTTTATAATCCAGGATATTCATTTTCTTAAGTAAGAACTTAATATCATCTACGTCACTGGAGCTATCTATTCTAGCTGCCAAACATTTCATGGCCAATAGATATTCCGGGGAAGGCACATACACGTTAAGATTGGAAAATTTTTTGTATAATTTCACATCATTTTTATCGGATAAGAATCCCTTTACAGCATCATTTAGCCAATCATCGGCTAAATCATAATCTGCTGCAATTTCGCGGCTTAATTTATATATAAGTCCTTTTGGTTCGAAAAGAGCGTCAATATCTTTAGTAAAGCTACGTGCTCCATAGACCATACACATGACAGCTCCGCCGAACAAAACAATTTCCGCTGTTTTTCCGATATCCGCCAGTCTTTTATTTAATATTTCCAGATACTTCATCATGTCTTTTTTGTCCACTAATGTTACCCTCCTTTACAATGCGTTCATATAGTTAATTTTACCACTTTCCTAACGTTCATAGACATGAATAAATACCTCAAAGACTTTTCGTTCAGCTAAACACCAATGGAAAATCCGCTATGTGGATTACCGGATTAAAGAATTGGGCAACTACCAGGAGGGTAGTTCGTGCACAGTGAAAGCCAGGTATAAAGAATTGCCGCCAGATTTTAATATGCCGCCCGAATTGTCAGTAAAAAATATCACCCTGATTTCCGAGGGCTCCTATAACGGCGGTCATGCCTTCGTTTCCGGCGATGGGCAGAATTATGCCGCAACCATATCATTGGCGATTCTCCGCGACAATGAAATACAGATATATCTGGGTAAGAAAAACCGGGTGCTCTTTTACAAGCAAATGACCCTGCGGGGGGATGCGCAAAGCCATCAACTGGAAAGGCAAAAACATATCGGTCCCTTTACCGAATATATTCTGCTGGAGCCGGAACAAGGATTTATGCAAATCAAGCAGAACAGCTTCCTGGTTGAAGGACAGGTTGGCAGTACCAACGAAGCAGTAATTCACATTTTACCGGCTAAAATCGACCAGACTACCGGGACGATTACCGAATTGCCGGAACAAACCCTTATTTGTCACCAAGTTTCCGAACGAGTGTTTGTGCTAAAAATAGGTGGGTATAGGGGATGACATAGATCTTCGGTTTGGGTAATGGATATCAACCCAGCTTGGGCTGCTATACGTTAAACCCCCACCTTCCATTTCGAATAATCATTCGCTACATCATAAGTAACCCCGGTTTCCAGGGCGGCGAAGTGTTTTTTGCCACACTCAATTTTA
>NZ_JAQVZX010000109.1 GCF_028707975.1 Syntrophomonas sp. | reverse complement strand
GCCATCTTAATAGCTGCGGTTGATACAATCTTGCTTCCTATTTCTACCGGCCATCCACCTTTATATCCACTTTCTGATTAATTTTGGTAGCGTGGCAAAAGTATCTTTAGTTTTAGCTCTGGTAATGGTGTTTAGCCTGGTAGGATGCAGTAATAACTCGATATGTGGTTAGCTGATATAGTTGAAAAATAAATTCTGCAAGTTAACAAGAGGACACTTATTCTACATTTAACATATAGCATCTACTTTTGGTGAAAAAGGCGAAAGGCGTTAAATTAAATCTGATTAATATGAGGATTATCTTCTACTTATCGTGTTGTTGCAATACACTGTCTGCAAAATCACTACGTTTAATATCCACTGCAATTTCGCTGTCCACATACTCAATGGCACCAGTCCAGCAGAACTTAACACACTGAGGATCGCCTCCGCAGAGATCGCACTTAAAAGCTATACCCTTCGCTGCATTAAAGTTCATATGTCCGAACGGGCAAGCCTGAGCGCATTGGCGGCAACCAATGCAAAGCTCGGCTCGAATGCTTACATCACCAGTCTCATGGTTTTTAGTTATAGCCCCTACCGGGCACACGTCCAAACAGGGCGGTTTTTCACAAAAAGCACAGGTAACCGGAACATTTAATGCTTCCCGACGGTAACGGACTATCCTGATTCGAGAAAGAGCAGGGGAACAGGCATTTTCGTGGACTAATGAGCACACCATCTCACAGGTTCCACAACCCACACATTTATAATAATCAATAAAAAATCCCTGCGTATTCATTTCCCAACCTCCTCCGTTGTTATTGCCAGTATTTGTCTATCGCCAGCATCCACGGCATATTCTTCAACAGCGCAGGGCTGTTTATAATCCGTTTTATCTCGGATGGCGCAATCATTTTTTTCATGAAGTAAAGTAGAGGCCCCATAGCTTCCATGCTGCCAACTGCTTGAATACCCATTATTCGCTCGTTCTTGATCAAGATACGATGGTAAGTATTCTCCGTCTCTTTCTCAATAATCTTTAGCCCGGTTCTGTCCAGTTCTTCTTCCAGCAGGCCAGCAGCCATGCAGGGCTTCCCATATGCTTCTTCAGCAATTAGCTTGAGCGCTCCCGGGTAAATAATCTCCTCCCCAAGGCAGTTTCGAGCCGCAACTTCTGCCTGAGCTTTCGCGCAAGACCACAGCAAACACAAAGCGGGTTTGCCGGTAAGCAAATCCGAGGTCTCAACGCAATCTCCGCAGGCATATATTGCAGGATGGCTGGTTTTCATTTGCAAATCCACCTTTATTCCGCCCAGGCCACCTATTTCTATTCCCGCTGCTCTGGCCAGTTCCGTATTCTGACGAACGCCGGCCGCCCAGATTACAGCATCGCAGCTAATTCTACGGCAGTCGGTAATCAGTCCTTCAGCTCTATTTTTGCCAATTACTTCCCGGGCTTTTTCACCGGTGTGTATCTCAACGCCATTTTCCTCCAATATATTTCTTATTAGCATGGCCGGTTGCTCATCAAATAAACGCGGCATTATGCGGGACATCATCTCGATAATGCTTACCTGACATCCCCTGGATGCAAGCGCCTCAGCCACTTCAATACCAATGTTTCCTGATCCGATTACCGCAATGCGCCTGGGGTTGTAAGAGAGAATTCGGTCAATATCGTAAACAGATTTAATGACAAAATTACCAGGCAGCTCTGTTCCAGGAATATTCGGCAGTATCGGCCGGCTGCCGGAAGCTATGATTAAGCGGTCATAAAACAGCAACTTTCCACCGGCGCTTACTGCCTGACGGTCAGGTTTGATATCCTCAACCGCCTGGCCCAGGCATATTTCAACCCGGTGTCGATCTAACGAACTTCTAAGGAAAAGCTGGTCGCGTTTGATCCAACCGACCAGATAATCGGGCAAGGCACATGCGGAATAGAAGGGTATTGATTCAGCGCCCAGTATGGTAATTTCGGCTTCCGGATCGTAATTCTGGATGGTCTGGGCCGCCTGATTGCCAGCTGCACCATTGCCGATAATGATTATACGCAAAACACTTAACCCTCCTTCCCGGAAAACTTAAAGACCTCAAGCAAGGAGGTTCCAAACCTTTGCAAAGCTGCCTGATTGCGTTTTTTATCTGCTTGATCCCCCGGGTAGTCATAAGTCAAGGCATGATTGGGGCAATATTCAACACATAGCGGCCTTCCTCCGCACAAATCACAATTAACCACTTTTTCCTGAATGACATCGAATACGGCTGCGTCAAACGGGCAAGCTAATTCACAAGCACGACATCCTATGCAGTGATATAAATCACGAACAGTTATATCACTGCCCGGTTGCTTGTAAATGGTGTTCATCAGGCAAGTCAAAATGCATGGCGCTTCCTCACATTGGGTGCAACACACGGCATAGAAAGCTTCTCTTTCCATATCATTAACAATTTTGATGCGACTTTGATAATGATTCCACTGCCCACAGTGCTCAAGCGCGCAAACCAACTGGCAAAGGCCACAGCCATCGCAAAGCGAAGCATTGTGATATAATCTTTTCTGCTTCATACTCTTCTCCTCCACCAGCTAATCACTAATCCCGGGGTATGGATTAAATACCGAGTCTTTTTTCTGTTTCCGGCAAAGGATGACCAGTACCGGAATCCCAGCCCCGGGCCTGCCAGTATTGCTCCAAAACAGCCTGCACTTTATCTTCATCCACAATATTACCGGACTGGAGTTCACGGTAAAAGCGGCGCGGGAACTTGCTATCACTGGCAACCTCTCCATGCCGGATGTTGAATAGTTTCATAAGATTCCAGGCTCTTTCCGAACCCATCATCAGTTCATCCGGACTCATAGGTATCCCGGTCATACAAGTATACAGCTCTGCCAGAATAGTGGGTCCTATAGTTTCCATTACCGGCGGTCGAATACATATACCGACCGAGTTGTATAGATTAATCAGGTCTTCCGCCCATTTGGACATAATGGCAATATCAACCGTATCACTTTCCAGGTCTATAGCTGCGGATTTTAAATTTTCAGGCATATCCAGGCGGTCATACATGGGCTTCTTAAATCCAAATCTCTCTTTTTGGTAATAATGCAGGTTTTCATTATAACGCAAATTTTCAACCGGATTGCGACAGCGTAGATGATCCCCGCCCCGAATATTGGTAAGCATGCCTAAGGTCCAGGTTGACCAGCGCCCGCGGGGATCGATCATGGGCACCTCCACTCCCTTGACATGAATGGCATAATCATCTGCTCCCGGCCAGTGTTCTGCTGCCCTTTTTACCCCTTCAGCCAGAATATCCCCGATTCCCTGCCGCAAAGATATATCCCTAAGCAAGGCAAAGGCAGCGTCATCATCCCCGAAAGCAAGCTCGTAACCCACATCATCCTTGTTGATGATACCTTTTTGATAGAGTTCCATGGCAAAAGCAATTACGCTCCCTGAGCTGGACATATCGATACCGTAACGCTGGCACAGCTCGCTGGATTTGATGGAAGCTTCCGTACTCAGACCGACATTTGACGAATAGGATACCGTGGGGGTAATCTCCATATCCTTTACCAGCGTACCTGCGTATTTGCCTTCGTTTATTTCTGCCAAATGCCCACAGGCAATGATGCATGATTGACAGGCAATATGCCGGCTGCCGTATATATCTACTATTTGCCGCCCGGCTTTTTGCTTCCAATCCGGTAAAGTCCCCCGGGAATAATTGTGTACTGATAAAGCATTGAATCCACCGTAGGGAATGGTGGCATTCATGGTCCCATAAGCACAAAATGCCTGGTAAGAAGATGCCGATTTTATCAACTTTTGTCCTTTGGCGCTTAACTCCAAGACCCCTTGGGGATCAGCGGGTACTATTGGTTTTGACCCTCTAACAACTACTGCCTTTAGCTTTTTGGAGCCCATGACCGCCCCCATCCCGGTACGCCCAAATCCATCATAATATCCGTTTTCAATACTGGCAAAGCGCACCAGGTTTTCCCCGGCCTGACCGATTAACATAATTTCAGCTCCATAGTGGCGAGCTTTAAGCAGGTCTATACTCTCCCATGCATCTTTTCCCCATATGAAAGAAGCTTCTTTGATTTCGGTCGTATCTTCTTCGATTAAAAGGTATACAGGTTTTTGCGCCTGGCCTTTGATAATCAACCCGTCATAACCGGCACATTTCAAGCGAAGGCCTAAAAAGGCGCCGGAATTTGATGATCCAAATCCATCGCTTAACGGGGATTTGGCTGAGACTTCCATACGCGAAGCGGTCGGGAACGGTGTTCCGACTAAACAGCCGACACTGAATACCAAAACATTGTCAGGGCCGAGAGGATCAGCGCCTGCGGGTATCTCATCATATAATATCCGGGCATTAAATCCGATCCCGCCTATATAGTCCCTGGCAAGGTCCGGCTCGAGCTTTCTTGTCTTTATTTTTTGAGTACTCAGATCAACTTCCAGCATTTTTCCGGCATAGCCAAACATAAACTCCCCACCCTTCTCTTCATTATCAAGGCAGTTATCTTTTCGCCTCGTATATTAATCAATCAGCAAAATAACAATTATATGTAAAGCCCATATTTATAAAGCGAATTAAATTAGATTGTATACCAATTATATATTCATAAATGGGGATTTACAAACACTTCTCAAAGCAACTTCGTTTTAATATCCACCAAAACCGTCCCTAAGGGGTTCTTGGAAACATTAGGTGTGCTTCCTTCTGGGGCGTTACCGGTGTCTATTGGAGCCAACCACTGGCCGTAGCTTTATTCCGACATACTCTCCGGCATATTGTTGTGGAGGTTGTTAACAGGCTAAGTTTTTCAGTCCAGCCTCCCCCAGGATGAAAGCATGACTTCTAAAAAGCGTATAATTGTCAAAGATTTCGTACCAAATATATCCCCTTCATTACTTAAACAACAAAGTGAGGGTTTGATGTGCTCCATAAGAAAAAAGTTATTATCGGCATCATTTTATCATTAGCTGTTATAACAATAGGGGTGGTGGCAGTCTTAATAAATGCTAATCCCAAACTAACATTAATTACACCCGATACTAATAAGCCCAGCAAAATGCAAAATACCAGCGAAGACGGCCAAATGAACCAGCAAAAATTATCCTCAGAACAGCTTAAGTTAAGAACAAAATACTATTACTTGCTCAAAGAACTCGATAACATGCGCTTTTTCAGTGATTTTTCACTGCCGGAAAAGATCCCGGCAGAAGAACTGTTGTTATTTGGTTATATGAAAGCTTTGGAGGCAGGTTGGCAAGAGGATTCCGGAGCTGTAAAGCTGGCCAATATTAATACCTTCACCGAAAAGCACATTAATCGTACCCTTTCGATTAACATAGATACCTCTTATTTTACATACGATGCTAATGGTGACAGCTACCTTCCGACCGGCTGGGATTTTCACGGGTCTGAGCCGCACTATTTAGCCAGGATATCTAATAATCCTGATGGTTCTGTTACCGCAGTTTTTGATGTATATTTGTTCGGCGAATCCGATATATTGGATAATAAATCACCTGAGGAATATATTGCCGATACCT
>NZ_JAQVZX010000108.1 GCF_028707975.1 Syntrophomonas sp. | reverse complement strand
TATTCTATGGAGATAAAGCGATGGTATGGGATGTAGGAGATTCCATTGGAATAAAAATAAATTGTGTAGAAGATGCCGGAAAACTTACTGATCCCATACCCTACTCAGTTTTGGTAACTTTCGAAATGGCAGAAGAACTGGATATTGATGTTTATACTGATGTTTTTACAAAGATTCGGGAAATGATACCTGTTACTGCCGGTATATAGGGTTAATTAATAATAAATTGTAAACCATCGAGAATTCCAAAAGTTAAATACCTGAAATATAGGATTATAGGAGCTTTAGTCAAAGTGAAGGGGTTATTAATTAATATCTATGTTCATCTTGTTAAGTTCTTGTATAATTGAGCAGATATTGTTTTCATAAAGTCCGATACTTCGAGGATTTTGTTGTCTAATTTAGAAGACTTTGGATAGGACGAAATCGAGTTAATGCACCGTAACGATGAATTAGAGGTTTTGTTATGAACAAGGTACTGATTTATGTTGAGGGCCCATCGGACAAATATGCTATGAGCAGTTTACTGGGTTCCCTGATTAGCGAAAAACTTCAGGCAGGAATACAAATCTAGGAAGCAGGAATCGGAGGAAAGGAAAAGTAGGTAGGATGAAAGCTAGCCTGGGAAATGAAGAATTACTAAATCTGCCTAAAACCGCTTTTCTCTGCAGCCGCCGGGTACCGGCTTCCGCTGTGCTCAAATGCTATGATTGGGCCAACGCCCAGCGTGAGGCCAGTCGCTGCGTTATCAGCGGCTTCCACAGCCAGATGGAAAAAGACGTCCTGCATTACCTTTTGAAAGGTACCCAGCCCATCATTTTAGCCCTGGCTCGCGGCCTGAAAACCCGCCTGGAACCTGAACTGAAACCCCCTTTGGAGCAAGGCCGCCTGCTCATCATTACCCCCTTTGACCATTCCGTAAAATGGGTTACCGCAGAAAACGCCGCCATCCGCAACCGGATGATGATAGAGTTGGCTGATGAGATAGTGGTGGGCTATTCCAACCCGGAAGGACAACTGGATATGATTCTTCACTATTATAAAGAGAGAATGATTGTCAGGTTGTAAATATTGGAGTAGATATATTAGCTGGAATCATGAAAAAACATATCCAGTATAAAGAGGACTTCAAATGTTATATTTCGGAAAATTCAGCTCCAAATATCCAGAGCAAATTGAAGGGAGATTCTATGCGGCAGGATCTGAAGGGATTGACTGGTATGGTGGAATAAAGACTTATCAAAAACGACTATGTTGCCGCTGCTAAGCCAAACCTGGATAGCAAAATAACAACGAAAGCATTAAAGTTGCCCCTGACTCATCTGTAAGAGGTGTCCCAATAGGATAAAGTGAAAATTAAGCGTTTAAACTAGAATTATAGATCACTATTAGTTCGGAAACAAATTAGTCTTATTTCTTCTTGCCAAAATAAGAGGTGAAAAATATATGAGTATTGATAAAATTCTAAAACAAGCATTAAACCTTAAAATAGAAGAGAGATTTATATTGCTGGAAAGTTTTATCAAGAGTATTGACGATTCTGGCCAGAACCTTGATGATTTATGGGCAGAAGAAGCGAAAAAGAGGCTTGCGGCGTACAGAGAAGGGCGATGGGAAGACATTTCAATGGAAGAGATGTTCAAGAACGGAGAGATGAGAGTCGTACGGCTCAAGGGGGTTATTAATGATGATCGACATTAGAAATCTGCCGGATGCATGGGAGATGATTGACCGGCTGGGTGGAGAAGAAGCCAAAGAGAAAGATGAGCTATACGATATCTATTATAGAATCTCGACCGCTCTTTTTGATTACCGGCTAAAGCATGGTCTATCGCAAAAAAAATTGGCGGATAAGCTGGGTGTTACTCAAGCTATGGTGGCTAAAATGGAGAGTGGCGACTATAATTATACGATTGAACAACTCTGGAAGATTGCTAATAAATTGGGTTTCAGATTTAGCATCGACTTTCAGGAGAGAAATTCATAAAAATGCCGTAGATGAACGACCTTATTACTCTGCTGCATATTTCCATTCATCCACCCATAAAAATCCTCGTAGTTGCCATTCGCAAACGGGAATGTGGTTTTACTTTATGAGTTATCTTCATAAGTGTTTTCAAACAATAGATTCATCCAATCCTGTTTGCTATGCAGTATCTGGGAAATGAAAATTTCGTCTTTAGCGATGCGATAGAAAATGATATACGGTTGGACTATAATGCGGCGGTATCCAGCTTTGACCAGGGACAAATCGTTGGTTGGCAGCACGATCCCCAGGCGAGGTTTGTCTGCCAGTTTAGAATAGAATTCTCAATTCGTTCCAACAACCTGGCGGTATCCTTTCGATTATCTTCAGCAATATAATCGAATATGCTGTCCAGGTCATCTACCGCGTCCCGGGTGTAGCGAATTTTAAGCCTGGCCATGGATACGCTCCTTTAGATGAGAGAAAACCTCTTCGTGTTCGAACAGTTCGCCTGCTGCAATCTGCTTATCTGTTGCGGAGAGCTTTGCTTGTAAGCGAATCCAGGCTTCGCGGCGGCAAAAGGCTTCATGGCTCATTACTACCAGGTCATTTTCGTCGTTGTTGGTGATCAGAATAGGGTCGTCAGTTTCATGACAGAGCTTGGAGAAACCCTTATAATCCGAGCGAATCACCGATGACGGCTTAACAATCATAAGGCCGGGCCGGCGGATTCTGTTTAGCATCATGCATGCCTCCTATCAATTATCTGTCGAAAGTCTACCACGAGGGTTAAGGCAAAGTCAAACAGACCGGTTGGCAGGGCTATTCCGGCGCTTAGATTATCCGGCGCAAGGTGAGAGAGCGACATCGTGGATGCTTTCGGTGTAGAACATCCTGTCCACTACTGTTTGAAGGCGGATATGGTTTCCTGGTAATAATGATCGTCTAGATCCTGGGCGCGCGGGTCAGGGTTGAAGAGGTAGAGGCGCTTGAACCTGCGCCATAGTTTGTCCAGGGGAGCCAGGGCAAAAAATTTCTCATAAAGCTGACAATGATTCTTCGGCTTCTTACCAGGCTCATAAAAAAACATGGCGTTTTCCCGTGCTCAGCTAAAGAGACAGTAAATGGTTATTTTCACTCTCAGTATATCATAAACAGGCTCCTGCTCGTTTAATTCATCCAATTATGGAAATATCTTTGGTATAATCTAAAATAGCTTTAAAAGGGGGAAGTATAGTGTATAAAAAAAAGATTGTTGGACTTATTCTCATCATTACACTGGCTTTGGGGTTAGCCGGGTGTCAAAGTGCGGTAACGAAAGGCGGACAGTCGGAAGGCAAAGATGTAATACCATTGATAATGCTTACATCAGAGCTTGCAGGAGAAAGTGATGCTGTCAGTATGGAGCGAGAGGCGAGACTGGCTTCCTGGGATTTGAAGAGTGGCAAACTCTCCTGGGAGCAGGAAGTCTGTTTCCGGCAGGAGATGGGGGAGGAGTATAATCCTCGACTGATCTGGGATGGCGGCTCCCGGCTTTTTGCTTGTTCATTTGGAAGCCAGGAAACTGGGAGATTAATAAAAGGCCAGGCCAGTAAATTAAGCGTTCAGGAAGTAAGAACGGATAGTATGCCTATGGTCGCAGCTATTAAGGCCTCATCCGAGCAGGATGAGCTTCTGCTGGCCTATCCTCGTTCCCAGTCAGGGGAATCACCGGATTCATCAATTCCGGAGGTGATCATTATCGAAAGTCACCGGGGCGATTTGGTGGTGAAGCGCGAACTACCGCTACCGGATTATGCCGCTAAGGGTGATATTATGCCTTTACTCATTTCCGGCAATTCTTCTCAATTCAATCTGCTTCTGCTTAATAATGATGTTGAAGCCGCAGAGGATGGGCTGCTTTTAGCCAAGGTCGCTGAGCAGCAGGAAGATTGGCAAAAAATAAAGGGTGAAACTTTGGGTTTAATTGTCGGCGGGGGAACGGATCTGGCTCAAGTCGGCAGCAATATCTACAGGACTATACCGGAGCCGGCAAAGCTTAGCTTGGTGCAGCGGGAACCGGCCTGGGAAGAATTTTCGCCCCTCAATGACCTCCAAGCTGGTTTAAGCAAGAATATCGAAAAGGCTATGGAGAAGTATGGCGATGCTTATTGTGATCTGCGACTGGGTAGTTTTAAGGATATTTTGCTGGTAGCGGCTGACCTGCCTGAAGAACACTGGATATGGGCTTTTCGAGGTGATAAGTGTATAGGCCGCTTGTATACTAATAATGAAACGCAAAGCATAGAGAGTTCCCCGGGGAATGAAAAGATGCAGGCAACTGCGTTTTCCACCCGGGCAGATTGGTTTATACTGCCGGCTGATGGTTACGGGCAGTATAAATAGTTTATTTACAAGCATCGTAAGGGAGGAATAGGCCGGGGATAGTTTTGGGGGATTACATTCAGTTTTGGGCTTTTGCCGAATCCCCTATTATCCTTGGCAGTAGCAAAGTCCCCATAGATTGTCAAGAGACAAGAAATTCATGGCAGTAGTGGAGAAAATGCTTTTAATAAATAATTGTACTCGATTAAATATCGTCATCCAACTTCTTCAAGTTCAGCCACTGATAATCCGGCCCGTCTATTAATATTAAACTGGATATTCGGGCTCCAGCGAAGGTTTTCAGACTATATATCAAGGTTATAGATTTATTTATTCTGCTTTTTATAGCCTTAACCTGCCGTTATGCCGCGAAAACACATTAACCTTATCCTATCGCATAATAATCTGTGACCCCTGGTTAATTATCAAGGTTACCACTATGCCCAGGAGCAGGGGAAGCAAAGCGGACAGCAAGGTCCAGCGAGCACTGCGGGTTTCTTTGAAAATGGTATAAAGAGTGGTGCCGCAGGGAAAATGGAGCAGTGAAAACAGCATGACGCAGAGGGCGGTAATCCAAGTCCAGCCATGATCCAGCAGTAAAATTCGCAATGCGTTCAGGCTATCCAATTCCAGCATGCTGCCGGCAGAGATATAGCCCATGATAAGGATGGGCAGGACGATTTCATTGGCGGGCAACCCCAGGAGGAAGGCGATGAGGATAATGCCGTCCATACCCATAAGCTGGCCCAGGGGGTTCAGCCAGCCCGCTATTAATGCAAAAACGCTGGTTTCGCCAATAAAACTATTAGCCAGTATCCAGGTCAGAGCTCCCGCCGGGGCGGCGATGACCACGGCCCGCCAGAGTACGAACAGGGTGCGGTCCAGCAGGGAACGGATAAGGATCTGACCCAGTTGGGGCCGGCGAAAGGGAGGGAGCTCCAGGACAAAAAAGGAAGACATTCCGCGCAAAAGGGTACGGGATAGCAAAGATGAAACCAGCAGGGTGGTTGCTATGCCGGTCATAATTATTGCTACCACTGCCAGGGTGGCCAGTATGGAGCTATAAGCTTGGGAAACCAGGGCACCCATAAAGATCGTGGCCAGGGCGATGAGCGTGGGAAAGCGGCCGTTGCAAATGGAGAAGGTATTGGTGAGTATGGCTATCAGCCTCTCCCGGGGGGAGTCGATAATACGGCAGGAAGTGACCCCGGCAGCATTGCAGCCAAAGCCCATGCACATGGTTAAACACTGCTTGCCATGGGCTCC
>NZ_JAQVZX010000027.1:10970-23339 GCF_028707975.1 Syntrophomonas sp. | reverse complement strand
TCCATTCCAGGATGGTTTTTTCCTGCACTTTGCGCTCAATCTTGCTGCGCTGGGCTTTTAGCAATTCTTTTATTATGTTTTCCGTATCCAGTCCGCTGGCTATGCCGCCAATGCGTAAAGATGACATACTTTTTGCCTCCCTTCGGCGGAATTATAAGAATTTTTTCATTTCTTCCAGTAGTGCGGGTAAGCCTTCCGGTTTTTCCGCCGCTTTTATATTCTCCTCCCGGATTTGCTCCTTAATTTCCTTGCGGACTATGCTTACCTCGCGGGGGGCTTGAATCCCCATACGAATGTAATCGCCCTGGATATCCACAATAATTATCTCTATATCATCACCGATTAATATGCTTTCACCCTTCCTCCGTCCCAGTATCAGCATAGTCTAGCCCTCCTCGGCGGCAGCTATGCCGATTCGTTCCTCAGCCTGGGTCGGCTGGAAAATAGGGTGTCTGGTAGTATAATCGCTATTTGTGGCAATAAACTGAAGCCCTTTTTTGCTTTTCTGGTTGATAATCAACGGAGCCACCAGGTTGGCGGTACTCTCCCGGAAGTCCTGCGGAACAGTCAATATTACATAAAGCAGCAGTTCTTCCCGCTGGCTGCAGTCCAAGCGCTGCAATTCCTCCTGGCCTATTTCAACACTGTAACGGGGGAAAAAGGCAAAAGGATTGGCTACTACCAGGCAGAGCTCGGGGTTAAGGGCCGACTGCAAATAATAAAAAGGAACTCCTTCACCCATGGCTATCAGCAGGAAGCTTTTTTCCTGCTCAAAAGCCGGAATACCAGCCGGAAACATAATTATATCTTCTTCCTCAAATTCCAGCTCACCCAGCAAGGTGCTGACTATCTTCATGAACCTCTTCCTTTCTCCCAGGCATGACACAAGGGGACAGTCCCCTTGTGTCCTCTATATTACCCCATCAAAATAGCTGCCTACCCATTTAACCTCAATAGCGGGCTTTTGCTGCAGGTAGACGCCCACTTTGGCCCAGGGGGTGTGGTTTTCCACCCGGCCCGGCTGCAGGCTGGTACTTACTCCACCTTCACTAGCCTCCGCTTCCATTTCGCCTGCTTTGACCGTAACCTGCGGGGGATGCTCGGGTATAAAGGCAATGGTATACGGGCACTCGGCTTCAGCCTTAAACCTTGATGCAATTACATTTATTACGCTGCCGCCTTTTTCGATAGCGGCCTGGCTGTCTCCCTCCGCCACCCTCCGGGCTATGCCTTCCAGTCCTTGCTGGTGGGCCTGGGAAGCGCATTCCTTCCCGTAATCAGCCGGTTTGCGCGCCCCCAGGTCGGCCCAAGACTGGCTCTGGTCAATTTCCAGTTCCGCCCGGGGGGAGTGGATATTCATCTCGCTCGCCTGGGCATTTACACTAAGCCGGGGGGGACTGATGCTCAAGCGCACCCCTGGTTTATCTATATTCAGGCCAATGAGACCTGCTTGCTGGCTTATCCTGAGATCCATAGCTTACCCTTCCTGAGTTTCCCCTTCCATAGCCGGTAAACTTGTGCATATCGCGGGGAGGATCTTTGAGGACACAAGGGGACTGTCCCCTTGTGTCCTAGCGCAAGAAATCTAGGAGGCTGGGCTGAATAATCCTGGCTCCCGCCGCCAGGGAAGCCCGGTAAACATTCTCCTGCAGCTGCAGTTGCATTATCACTTCAGCCATGTTGGCATCCTCGGTCTTGGACAAGAGGCTGGTAAAGGTCTCCTGTATGGACTCCAGGCGGCTCTGCTGCAGTTCCAGGCGGTTGACTCTGGCTCCGACCGTGGAGCGGTAGAGGAGCAATTCCTCCATCCGGCTGTCATCGCCGCCGATCTGCAAACTGGTTTCACTAACCTTGCCCGCCTCAATCTTCCGAGCCAGGTCCTCCATATAGCCAAAAAGCCCATCGCGCCAGGAAAAGGAAACGGCCGGATCACTAGCACCAAAAACCCCGGTTTCCAGGGCTATTTCTCCACTGTAAGCCAGACCGGTTTCTTCATTAAGGGTAAAAAACTGCAATTCCGTAGTTTCATAATCAAAGGTTTCAATATCAAATCTAAAACTACTGCTGCCATTAACCTTTTCGCCCTTGGCTGAGGTATAAGAGAAATCTATATCGGCATTCTGCGCATCAGCCCTTCCTTGAGCAGAGAAAGAGATGACGGTTTTATCCCCAGCTTTAAGCTGAGGGGTATCCGGGTCAATTCCCCCCAGTGAATTGTTGCCGTTATTCCAAATCACCAAATCCTCAGTGAAACTAAGATCATTTATTTCTGAGGCGGGAATTTTAAATATCTCCTGGCCGCGAGCAATTTCAGGATCAATAACTACATTATTCAATTCCACATATTTATAATGAAGCTTGCCGTCACTTCCATTGGTATAAAGATGGGCTTTTATGTTTACGCTTAATTCCTGCGGTAAATAATTATCATTGTACTTCCAGGAACCAAAACTATTGTCAAATTTCATTTCCAGAGGCGCCGTGGCATGACCGCTTTCATCCATCCGTTTAAATTCTTTATATTCTATATTGCCCCCGTTGACCTGCTGGTAGTACATTTTGCTCCGTCCGGAACCAGACACGGTAGTCCCGGCTACCGGATCCCAATCGTTGTTCCATTTTATGATATCTCCGCCCTTAACATCTTCTATATTAAACTTAAAATCAATTTCCCCCGTACTTGCATTATAAATAGCACTGCTGATTGCCCCGGGAATAGCCGCGCCAACTTCCGGCTGATAAGTAAAATAATCCCTGAGTTCAGTACCATCGGCAATGGCAGTATAAGTTCCTCCTGATTGCAGATACAAGGGCTTATCGAGGACTAAAGTAGCGCCTCCCTTGACACTGCCTCCTTTTAATGTTACCGCTACCTGTTCGCTATCCGGGGCGATTTTAGCAGCTTCAACCAGTATGGAACCGCTGTAGGGGCTGTTGTTAGCCATAGTCAGGCCGTTGTCCACACCTACCCCCAGTGTTGCCGCAGTTCCCATATCTTCGTAGAAAAAGGATCCGGCATTGGGTACCGCAGAAAGATAGCTCTGACTTTCTTGTATACTAGACGATTCCAAAGACAGGGAAATTTGCGCCTTATCTCCCACTGCAAACTCCGAGTTCGGGGGAGCGGTTATACCAGCCAGAGCCGAGCCGCTGTTGTTCCATAGAACCAGATCCTGAGTCGCTCCGCTTAAACCACCGATGGTTTCCAGGTCATCCTTGCTGATTTTTAGGATTTCCCCATCGTTGGCCGCCGCTGCCATCTTCAGGTCTACGCCTGCAATGTTGATATCCTGGTATCCCGTTTTCCCTTCTATTGCTATCCGGCCGCTGATGTTAACGGTTAGGGTATCCGCCGCTTCATCAACCGCTGTTACTTCAATATTAAGGAAGCCACTATAGACCGAATCCGCTGAACCGGCAGAGGTTCCTATCGCTATACTGGCATTTGCCGGAGTACCGGCATTATCGTAAAAGAAAAACATTCCGGTATTGTTATCTGCAGTCAGCATATTGCCGCTTTCTCTGGCGGTTCCCTTGGTAGTGCTAACCAGGCTGTAATCCACCTCATAATCACCTTCCTGCAGGTTTTTCCCCACTACCTTCTCCGCATTTATTCCCGAGGCCGGATCGACCTGAAGCTCATCTAAGCGGCCGGTAAAGAATTCGCGGGCATCGATATTATAAGGAATTTTCACTCCTACGCCGATCTCTGTTTCCAGGGCTTCGCTGTTGCCGCGCCACTTTGCGTTTTCATAGGGAGTTTCCGTAACATTGCTGCCGGCAAAAATGTATTTACTGCCATAGGTGGAATTGGCAATCATTTTCAACTGCTCGTTCATCTCCCGGATCTTCTTGGCAATAGCCGCAAAGTCGGGCTTAACATTGCTGTCGGTGGAGGCCTTTACTGCCATCTCCCGGGCATCATGCAGGATTTCGTTTATATTGCCAAAAGCAGCATCAGTGGTATCGAGAAAACCCAAGGACTCATTTATATTGGCCAAATATTGCTCCCCTTCAGTAAGGTTGGTGCGCAAGCGCAGGGATTTGACCAGCCCGGCCGGGTCGTCAGAGGGGGTGTTGATCCTCCTGGTAGTGGAAAGCTGGCGCTGGTATTTATCCATGCGCAACAGATTATTGGCCAGGCTGCGGTTAAGCTCATTAACCAGCATCTTATTGGTAACTCGCATCATAGCTTATCACTCCTCCATCCAGCAACTGCGCCTAGCGTCCCACCAGGCCCATGCGGTTGATAATCACATCCAAACCTTCGTCAATGCCGGTAATAAAACGGGAAACTGCATTGAAAGCGTGCTGGAACTTAATCATATTGGTCAATTCCTCATCCAGGGAAACCCCGGATATGGACTCCCACTTGTTTTGCAATTCACCCAGGAGTATCTCTTGATTTTTCACCATGCGCTGGGCTTCCTGGCTTACTACACCGGTATTGGCGGTTATCGAGCGCCAGAAATCATCGGTAGTGGCATCTTCCACCATGCCGCTGTTGCCCAAATCACCCTCGTAGTAAGATAAATAGGCCGCCGGTTCCGCCGTAGCCAGAATCCCGTTCGTTATTTCAATATATCCATCATAGGATCGGCCGAAAAGATTGCTCTTCCTATTATCATTCAAAGTAAAAAAATGCAACTCATTGGTTTTTAATGTATCCGGAGCAGGCGGATCCAGAACTCCATCGTTAAAAACAAAGCTCTGCCGCACTTCGCGAGGGGAATTAAAATTGAAATTAATATCTACCTGCTGGTAGGTGCTAGCCGGGGTTTTTATTTCCCTGGCCGCCGTCAAACCCAAAATTCCCTTATCCCCCACCTTTAATTTGGCTGCTTCTTTGCTGCTTAGAGCTTCCAGGCCCGTTATGGTCGTTGTCAGAGAGCCGATAGTTATCTTCTGTTCGGCGGCTCCTCCATAGTTGAGGGTAAATCCTCCGGTTTTTTTGTAGTGGTTTCCATCGCGGTCATATTCGTGAGAAATATAAGAATAACTGACCTGCCCGCTATAGCTGTCAACATCACTTACCGTTATTTCAATGGAAGCGTTAATGGCCAGGTTTGAATTACTGAGCTTCTGTAGCTGACCATCGCCGAAAATGCTGCTGGCACTCTTTTGGTTGTAACTCTGCAGCAGCCTTAGTTCTGCGTCCGCTTCGCTGGTATCGACTCGGGTTTGTATCTGGTACTCACCGTTTTGCAGCTCAGCAGCTCCCAGGTCGCTGATTACCGAACCCGGATAGATTATTTCCAGGGTTTTGCTGCTGGTAGAATAGAATACTATCTCCCCGCCCTCACACCTCACACTGGCGGAGATGTCATTTTCATCCAGTTCCTTCTGCAGAGCTTCTGCCAGCCTCTGCATATCAGGAAAGCTGTAGGGCGGTGATATCTCAATCTTTTTTATCCCCGCTCCCCCGTCTACTAAAAAGCTCAAGGGGTCATGTGAAGAAAAGTCAACATTTAAACCTTCCGTCTTGACTTTGAACTGGGGACTATTCAGGTTGTGCTTCAACTGGGCAATCTTCAGGGCATTGCTGCCATCGCCAAAATTCTCCTTATTGCCCTCTGTATCCCAGGTACGGCGGTTGGCAGCGGCGATGTTTTTCACGTCATCCTGTATCTTCCGGGTCACTGCCATAAACTTGGCCCAATTCTCATAAGTATCCGCATCATCTGGCAGCTTGAAGAAATTGCTTCCATCCGGTACCTGGCTTTTATTGGCCAGGCTGTAGCCTCCCCGGTGCAGTTCATTGGTTTTCACCATTATGGTTTTGGCCAGCATGTTGAGCTCTTCAATCATATTGGGGATGATTTCCTTATATTCAGAAGGCTGGTTTTCGGCAGGCAGATTGGTCTGCCCCCGGGCATCGAGCAGAGCCCCCAGCTGGCCTCCGCTTATCCTGGCCTTGGTTCGGCTGTCGGCCCAAACCAGCAAATACATGCCCTGATTGTCCTTCTCTTCCGCCAATTCTATATGATCCACACCCTGCACCAACATCCTGTCGGCCAGTTGCACCGCAATCATATCACTCTTATCATTGTAAACCCTGACCTCTGTAATCTCGCTCAACTGCTCCACAAGCAGGTCGCGCTTGTCTTTTAAATCGTTGGGCTGCTTGCCGGCATTGGTAACCGCCGCAATCTGCTGGTTTAAATCCGCGACCTGTTTCCCCAGCGAGTTTACCTCTCGGGCCTTGATTTTAATCTGGTCATTTATATCCACTCGCAGATACTGCAGTTGACTGTAGGTATGGTTAAAGACCTCAGCCAGGGCCATTCCCCGCTGAACAACCACCGAACGTACTGACTCGCTTTCCGGGTTGAGGGAGAGGTCCTGCCAGGACTCCCAGAACATATCCATTACCCCCCTCAGACCATCCTTCGAGGGCTCGTTCAATATGGCTTCTACCCGGTCCAGGCTCTGCTGCATTGATTGCCAGTAACCCGACACCTGGGTCTCATTTCTAATCTGCGTATCCAGGAATTCATCCCGGATTCTTTTTACCTGGGCTATATCCACCCCTGTACCCAGTTGCCCCAGGCGGTAGGAATTGCTCAACATGGGAGCATGGAAAGGACTGGTCGTCACTATGCTGGGTGCCTGCCGAGAAAACCCGGGCGTATTGGCATTGGCAATATTGTGCCCGGTAATATTAAGCGCTGTCTGATGCATAAGAACCGAACGCTTACCAATTTCCAAACCAAAAAAATGACTCATTTACAACCTCCAACTGGTGCCAGGCACCTTCCTAAATTTTCTTGTCCAGCAGGTTTAGCCGGGGACGGAAATCCGATTCATCGGACTGCAAACCTTTATCGGAATATATTCCGGCTACATCCCCATTGAACAAGGACCGTATCTCTCCTATAAATACCAGGGACTGGTCTATTAACTCATTGTTATGGGAATTTATGGCTTTAAGGCGTATCAAGCCGTAATCCAGTTGATTAACTACTTCTTCCAGAGCAGGATAAATCTCCGGGCGTGCTTCCCGCACCCAGGTCAAAAGCTTCCTGGCACTGAATTCCTCCAGCTTAATACCCAATTGCCGGGTCAATTCTTCCTGTAACTTAAAACGGGCACCTTCCATTTTATCCAAATTGGATACCGTGATGCCCTCTTTTTGAATCAAACTATCCAGTTCTCTGACCTTCCCTGCTATAATCAGCTCTTGCTTCTGCTGTCCCAGCTCAGCCATGTGCTCGAGAACCTTATTTTGATTAGCGATGGTCTCGATAAAATCTTGCAGCAGCTTCTCCACCTGTATTCACCGCTTTCTATATTAATCCCCATCTACCAACCTTAGTGGTGACCCGGCAATCAGACTAAATAAATCCTGGTTTATGCAAACATAAATAATGCTAAGTACCGGGAACACTAGGCGTACCCGCAGGGTGAAGGACACAAGCAACGGTAAAAAGTGAATCCAATTGTGCCTGAAGGTGAGATGCACCTGGGATATTAACCCCTCACACCTTACCCTTCAAGCCTCACTTTTCTACTTCTCTATATTAACCTGTCCACCAAAACCCTTTCTATCATCTTCTCCGCTACCTCATCATCAGATAGAGTATAGGATCCTGCAGATATCTGTTCCTGCAATTCAGTCACTTTGTCCAGACGAATATCCTCCGCCTGCCGCGCAGCCTGCATGGCCTTCTGCTTAACCTTGCTCTCCCGGGAAATAGCCAGCTCATCCGCCCGCACAGCCGCCTTCGCCGCCTGAGCCTTTTCCACCTTGCTATCGCCTTTGTTGTAAACCTTTAAAACATTTAACAACTGGGCTTTGGAAATAATCATAAATGTCACCTCAGAGCTCTTTTTTAATCTATTGGCCTATTTCTATTTTCGCAAAAAGAAAGCAGAGGCTTAATATCCTCTACACGCGTTTTTAAAGCATTTTCTTTATTTTTTATTAATTATCTTAATCAGGCTACGTTTTTAATTAACCCCGGATTTTGCCGGGTGCCAGGCAGCTCCTATTACTAGAAAAATCCTTTATCCTTGATATGCATCTTCTCTTTAACCCTGCCACGGGGTGGCCTTTTCGGCTCTTCACTCTTGGTCTTGCTGGGAAGCTGCCCTTGGATCTCCGCATTAACTTCACTAATACAGCTTTCACAAAAGCGGCCGGTATTTATGAAATTCCCGCATCTTTCACAACGTAGACTGGCTGCAAGTCCCTTGGCCTGTAGTCTTCCATCCCTTAAAAATTGTAGAATCTTGTCTTCTTCCACTCCCGTTTCTTCAACTACCTCAATTACCCCAGCGCCGGGATGGTCGCGAACATATCTTCGCACCACCTGATACTCATCTTCCTCTTTTTCCAAACACTTGGGACATATGTTCCGGCCCATATAGGGAAAAACTCTCCCGCACTTGGAGCAATTTCGCAGATTGGACATCCAAATACCTCCCTATGTATGGTTTTAATGGCACAATTTAGCAATTTATTTTTCTACAGAGCTGCAAATAGTTCTATATTAGTATTATCGATATTTTTATTATAACATTGATACTATTGTGAAAAACCCTCTTTGTAACATAAGGATTGTACTAATATAACTACAGCGTTGGTAAGCTGCCACAAAACTCGAATAGAACAATTCCTTTTAGCCCGTCCCCGCTAAAACCCTTTCCCAATAGCCCAGGTTATAACCGATACCCGCTCTGCCCCCGCTTCCACCAAAACCCGGGTGCATTCCCGGATAGTGGAGCCGGTAGTATAGACATCGTCAACCAACAGAATGTTCTTGCCCACCACCTTTGGTGGCTGCTTCACTTTAAAAGCATAGAGCAGGTTTTTCTCCCTCTCTTCCCGGGTCAGCTCCCGTTGCGAAGGAGTCTCCTTTATTCGGATAAGAATATCCGAATCCACAGTTATTTTGAGCTTCTTAGCAATTTGTCGGGCTAAAAGCTCCGTCTGGTTAAATCCCCTCTGTCTCAAGTTGCCCTGGGAAATCGGCACCGGCACAATAATATCCAGTGGCCAGAAACGCGACTCTCCCTCCACCACTTCCGCCATCATCTCCCCCATTTTCTTGGCCAGTTGCTTCCTGCCCAGGAATTTGAAAACCTTAACTGCGATACGAAAAGGTTCCTCATAGGGTCCAACGGCACGGGCAATATTGAAGCTTGGAGGGTTCTGGCGGCATTCCAGACAAAGCTTTTCCCCCTCCCCCAAATATTTCCCACAATGATCACACAGCGGCAGGCAATTCTTAATCCTCTCCATTTCATCCTCACAGCTATCACACCAGGGATGCCTGCAACTATATCTACCTGGTTCCCGACAAATGTGGCACGCAGTTTGAGGAAATATAATATCCATAATCAGATCAATCATGCCCTACACCTCGATACTTATCTGCTCGTCCTAGAAAATTAAATTCGAAACACCCATCACATCTATTATAATCTTGAGGTCACTGCAAAAAGTTATTAATATGCATTTGTTTGCCTAAAATATACCGCTCCAGCGTCCTTAACAGCGACCGAAAGGTATGTAGGGAACGACCCCCGTGTCGTTCCGAATCAGGCGCAACAACCTTAATAGTGACTGCAAGGATTGTAAGGGCGGTCTTCGACCGCCCGCTTTCACCTTCGCCAACGCTCGTTTTGTATATTCATGCAACCCTTATGCAACAAAAAGGTTTATTGCCGGGGAATCATAATTAGTTATTATAACATAAAATATGACATATATCTGCAAAGGGCTGACCTTAAATTCTCCTTCGCCATAGAAGCAACAGATCACCCCCAGCCTGCCAAATCTAAAGCGCAACTTGTCCTTCCTTTATGGCCAGGCAGAAGTAACGGTCTCTTCTCATCCTATAGTGATCCTCATCCAGTTTCACTTTGACCCGTTTTACCTTCTTGGGATTATTTCCCCGATAAGCAGCAATAACCGCCAACATTATAAATAACCAGAGGGCCAGGCTCAGGCCTTTTAACAAAACCAGCACAAAACAACCCCCTTCCAACATATTTGTACATAATATGCAAGAATAGGGGCTATTGAGTACTGAAATATATTTCGCCATTGCCATGAACCCGTGATAATTTAGTGTTTCCGGATGCGAAAAAACCGTTAACTTCGTGTCAGAGCTTATTCCTCACTTACAATGCGATTCTTCAAGGCAAAGATAGCCGCATGGGTTCGGTCTTTTACCCCTAGTTTACGAAAAATACTGGTCAGATGATTTTTTACCGTCTTTTCACTAATGAACATGACATCCGCCATTTCTTTATTGGTATTTCCTTTCACCAGCAAAGAAAGAACATCCTTTTCCCTCTTGGTCAAACGGACTTCGCTTTTTCGGTTCTCATTCTGTCGCAACTCCCGAACCAGGCGGTTGGCTACCCGGGGATAGATTACTACCTCTCCGTTCATCACCCGGTGAATGGTATCCACCAGCTCGCTACCGGCCACATCCTTAAGAATATATGCCGAAGCTCCGGCTTTCACCATGTCAACGACTTCCTCCCCCTCGTACACGGTAAGAGCAATAATCCGGACTGACGGCAACTCCCTCTTTATTACCCGGGTGGCCATGATACCGTCAGTTCCCGGCATATTTACATCCATAATAATAATATCCGGTTTTTCCTTACGAGCTATGTTGATAGCGCCTTGCCCATCCCCTACCTCATCAATAACTTTAATATTGCTGTCCAGTTCCAGTAATTTTCTTAGGCCCTCCCGGACCAAAACATGGTCATCCGCTATCACTACCCTCGCCTTATCCATTATTTTCCTCCTCTTCCCATGGTATCTTAACTATTACCTGGGTTCCCGAACCTGGTGAAGAAATAATATCTATTTCCCCCCCAAATATCTCCACCCTCTCTTTCATACCTATAATACCGTAACTTTCCTTATTTGCCCTTACCCCTTCAACACTGAAGCCCCGGCCTTCATCTTTTATGACCAGCCTCAGGAATTTATCCATATTCTCTATTTTTACCATAGCATGGTTGACCCCGGCATGTTTCTTTACATTAGTGATAGCCTCTTGAATTAAACGAAACAAGGCGGTTTCCATAGAAAAATCATAGTTCCGGTCTTCACCCATAATTACCAAATCAGTGGTAAAGTTATAGCGCGCTTCATATTCGCTAAAAAACTCTCTGAGGGTCTGGCAGAAACTATCTCCATGAACCAGCAGCGGTTTGAGGTCAAACATTATGCTCCTCACATCAGCCAGACTTTCCCGGGCCATATCCTTAATACTGCTTACCTCATCACTAATTTTTTCCTTCTCCTCATAGCCCAGGCGCGCAATTAAATCCAGCCGAATCAATATGCTAACCAGGTTTTGCGCCGGGCCATCATGTAGTTCGCGGGCGATTTTTCTTCTTTCCGCTTCCTGGGACTCGATAATCCACATCCCTATCTGCTGCTGGCGCTGAAATTCCTCAATACTCTCACCTATTCTTTCGACATTTCCCTGCAAAATCTTTAATGCTACACCGGTACTGCCAAGAAAGCCATCGGCCTTAAGCGCAATAGCTTTAAACTGCTTTATATCGAGGTCTAACTGATCCCGGCGCCGCCGCAGGTACATCTCCTTCTGGCGTAAATCCAGCAAGGTAAGCTGCAATACCCGGGCTTTATCATATGCATCTTTGATGTCACTCTCAGAAAAGGACAAAAAATTACGGCTGACCTCAGCCAACCTTAAGCGAGCATACCTTTCCAATTTTTCATACTTTTCCACTTCGGCAATGGTCCGGGAGGTCTCGATATTTACTTCCTCTCTTTCGATCTCCAAGCGGTTACACTCTCGGTAACATTTTTCCGCGATATCAAAAATATCATTGCGGCCTTTCTCCAGGGTTCCAACCAATTGCCCCAGAATATCCTCCAGTTGTTCCATCTGAAAGAGCTGTTTTTCCTCGCTCTTCGCCTTCTCCCCATTACCGGCCATTTTCACTCCCCCAAACTTCACCACTGAACCTGCCAAAGGGACGGTTCTTCTGGCAGGTGGTTCTCCTGACACGGTTTTCCGCTATTTTTCCGTTTTAACCCTGGACGCTTAAGCGTGGACACGGGGACGGGGTTGTTGACAACTTCATCTTCAACGTCAAAAAACTATTTTCTTACTAACCCCCCATGGCCGGGGGCCACAACCACCGATGAAAAGTGATTTAGTAGGGGCTTGAATGGTAAGATGTAGCAGGAAATAAACTAAACCCCTCACACCTTACCCCTCACTCCTCACTTTTTTTACTAACCCTGGGCACCTATACGCACATAGAGGAAATCCTTGATCACATCTACGATTCGTACGGCCGCCTGCCCATCCCCATACGGGTTGATGGCTCGGGCCATTTTCTCATACTCTTCCCTACTGGTAA
>NZ_JAQVZX010000027.1:0-10870 GCF_028707975.1 Syntrophomonas sp. | reverse complement strand
TAACCCTGGGCACCTATACGCACATAGAGGAAATCCTTGATCACATCTACGATTCGTACGGCCGCCTGCCCATCCCCATACGGGTTGATGGCTCGGGCCATTTTCTCATACTCTTCCCTACTGGTAAGAAGCAACCGGGCTTCCTTATAAATCTTTTCTTGTATCGTACCCACCAGCTTCACCGTCCCGGCTTGCAGGGCCTCCGGGCGTTCCGTGGTATCCCGGAGAACCAGAACCGGTTTGCCCAGGGAAGGAGCTTCTTCCTGCATACCGCCGGAATCGGTTAAAACCATATAACAGCAATTCATCAAATGGGCAAAGGGCTCATAGTCCAAAGGATCAATAAGGTGAAAACGCTCCCGCCCTTTAAGCATCTCCTGGGCCAAATCTTTTACTACCGGATTACGATGAACCGGGAAGACCACCTCCACATCCGGGAATTCTTCCACCAGGTCAATCAAGGCCTGATAGACCTGCCGCATAGGATTCCCCCAATTCTCCCGGCGGTGGGTGGTTACCAGGAGCAGGCGTTTGGATAAATCTATTCCTTCAAGCTCAGGCCCGAATTCATAATCGGGACGGATAGTATCCAATAGAGCATCAATAACCGTGTTGCCGGTAACCCATATCTTGAAACTACCGGTCGATTCATTTAAGAGATTCTCCCGGGCGATATCAGTGGGGGCAAAATGCAGCTCTGCCAGGCGGCCCGCCAGAGTACGGTTCATTTCCTCAGGATAAGGTGAGTATTTGTTCCGCGTACGCAGACCGGCTTCCACATGGCCTACCGGAATTCTTTGGTAAAAGGCTGCCAAAGCTGCCGCGAAAGTAGTGGTAGTATCACCATGTACCAGAACCAGCTCAGGCTGCTCCTTTTCCAATATTCCCTTCATACCATTCAGAACCCCGGTGGTAATACTGTAGAGGTCTTGTTTTTCTTTCATAAGGTTTAAGTCATAATCCGGCATGATATCAAAAAGCTGTAAAACCTGATCCAGCATCTCCCGGTGCTGAGCCGTTACCGCTACCACCGTTTCGATATCCTTCACTTTTTTCAGTTCCTTAATGACCGGAGCCATTTTAATAGCCTCCGGCCGAGTCCCAAAAACCGTCATTACCTTTCCTAAACGCATGTTTAATTCTCCTTACTTATGCTGCCAGGCAACTTTTATTGTTACTAACCCCCCCATGGCCAGGGGCCACAACCACCCTCACACCTCACTATCACTTAATCGCGGAAACTCGTGTATAGGGTGCCCCGTTCGAACGAATTTTCACAGTTTATTTTTTTTC
The DNA here is from genome assembly GCF_028707975.1 of Syntrophomonas sp. Taxonomy (GTDB): domain Bacteria; phylum Bacillota; class Syntrophomonadia; order Syntrophomonadales; family Syntrophomonadaceae; genus Syntrophomonas. Next base: position 9,577 of record NZ_JAQVZX010000027.1, on the reverse strand, counting down.
CTTACCCTTCTTATTTATACACAATCTTCTTTCTTCCTGCTTTTAGGCAGAGCAAAATAAGAAGATGCTCGGTACTCAAATCATTATAATAACTTGAGTGCCGGGCACCAATAAGCTAAACCTAAACCCGGCGGGGATATTCCAGACCACCGTTTACTCTTATTTTATCTCCTGCTACCGGCTCCCGGTCCTTGCGGAAAGTAAAGGAGAGACCAATTCCAATAATAATCATAATAATGAGACCCAGCACATTAAAAGCTATGTCCGGAAAACCCAGGTTCTTAATGGTGACCTTGCGAAAAGCTTCCGCCATCCAGGTAAAAGGTGTTAATTCGGAGATAGCGATAATTACCCCTGGTATCCGGTAGCGCGGCCAGGTATACCCGGATATCATAAATATAGGGATAGATAAAAGGATCAAGTAACGGCTGATTTGCAGGCTGTTCTCCGCATAGAGGGAGATAAAAAAGCCCAGGAACATAATAGCACAGGTATAGAGAAAACCCAGCAACAATATTAACAGAATGCTCCCTTCAATCTTGAGCAAAATAAATTGATGAGCAAACCATAGTAATAGAGCATAATTAAAAAAGCCAGCAATGATATATGGTAAAGACTTGCCGAAAATAATTTGCCAGCGTTCCAGGGGACTGGCCAGATAATGAATCCAGGTGTTGCCCTCTTTTTCCCGTGGTATAGTAAGGGTGATCCCCAGGAGACCAAGCTGGTGCAGGATTATAAAAATAACCCCCGCATAAAGGAAGTTAATATAACTGTAAGTAGGATTATACCAGGTCATTATACTACATCTTACCATATTTAATACTTCATCACTCTGGGTCGGATGCATACCCATAGACTGCAGGTAAGCAGCAGCATAGCGGCGGTTGAATTCATCCATCCCCTCATAAGCAAATTTGCGCACATTGTAGCCCCAGAGCAAATTGCTCGCATCATAAACGGCCAAAACCTCGGTACCCTGCTTTTGACTGAGTTTTTGGGAAAAATCCTCCGGGATAACTATTCCCCCGCGGATTATACCCTCCCGCATAGCAGTTTCCATTTTTTCGTAGCTGTCTATTTCGGGATTAATTTTAAAATGCTGACCACTGCTAAAAACATTGACGACCTCCCGGCTGGCCAGGCTATGGTCCAGGTCAACCAGAGCAAAGGGAACATCGTTTATGGCGGCCGAGAAATAAACCGACCCCATCAAGAACGCATAAAAGAGGGGGGCAAGGAAAACGATGGCAAATGCCACCCGGTCTTTTAGGATGTGCCGCACTTCGTAGTTGGCTATATTCAGCATAGTTCTCATCGGCTCTCCCCCTTTCTACCTGGTATTCTGCGGTATCAACCTGAAGAATACCATGCTTAAAGCATAGGCTATCAGGGCAAACAACAGGAATTGAAAATAGTATTGCGACATATAGGTCCAGCTGGCATCTTTCATAGTGAGAAAGATTACCCCCTGGAAAAAACCGGTCTGCGGCAGCCATTTTACCACCTGGGCCAACACTTGCGGCATCGCCTCCAGGGGCCAGGTAAAACCGGAAAGTACAAAAGCGGGAACCGCAATGGCCATGACTATACGGCTGGCATCGGCTGAATTGCGGGCAAAACTGGAGATCAGAGTTCCCAGGCTATGCATCGCCACCGCAAAGCCCAGAGTAAACAACATTAATTTGCCAAAATCACAGCGCAAAGGAAGGTGCAGTACTTCAAAACACAAGCCATATAAAACTGCCACTGTAGCCATGAAAATGACCAGGTGAGCCAGGATCTTGGCTAGAAATACTATGAACAAAGGGATGGAGGAAGATTTCAAATGCACCCAGCTGCGGGTGCCCGTCTCTCCTATAATGGTCATGGCTGATAACAAGGTGCAGCATTGTTGCCAGATATTGAGCACCAATCCAAGCACCAGAAAGAAAGCGTAATTGATGGTAGGATTAAACCAGGGTTCATCCACGAAATTTACCGCCATCAAAGCATTTTTGGCATCCTGCATATGTTCTCCCTGGGCCAGTAAAACCTTTACCCCGCTTTTTACCTCAATGGTTCGAACCACCTGCAAAACAGCCACACTGGAATTGATCGCGTAGACCATGTTGCTGCCATCGATAATCATGGCCACCCGGGTGGGACGTCTCAATTCCTGCTGCTGTCCGAATTTTTCCGGAATAACCACCCCGACCACCACTTCGCCTTTTTCGATGGCTCTTTTTATTTCCTCGTAGCTATTATAATAAGCTACTACATCAAGATTTTCCGCCTGCTTTATATCAGAGGCCACAGCCCGGCTCTGCGCACTGTGATCCAGGTCGGCAATAGCGGTCGGTATATCGGTCAAAACCTGCGTACGGTAAGTCAGGCCAAAAAGAAGCAAGGAAAGAAGCGGCATCACCAAAAGCACGACACGCAGGCCACGATCACGCCATATATATGTAAACTCCCGCCGGAAAAAAGCATAAAAAAGCCTAAGCATCCTGTTCACCACGCTTCTTGGGGATCACAGCGTTTAGCTCTCTCCATAAATTCTCCGCCTCATCCGGGCTGTAGATATGAATACTACCGTCATCCAGCCAGGCTACACGATCCAGGTAATGAACATGTTCCATATTGCTAAAGCCACACAAACAGCTATTGCCCTCCTCCAGATATGCTTCCAGGACCTGCAGAATTATGCTGCGTGACTCCAGGTCGATATCACGGATAATTTCATCAATAATCAAGATTTCCGGACGATTCAAGAGGGCACAGGCCAGAGCTACGCGCTGGTAAACCCCAACCTGCAAGCTGGGTAGAGCTTCGTGCAGGTAATCCTCTAATTGCAAGCGTTGAATAACGTCCTCCAGCCGCTCAAAAGGGGCTTTTTTGATTACCCTGAATAAATCCAGGTTTTCGGCTACATTCAAGTCCGCAAATAAACTGGGCTGCTGGGTCACCAAACCCAGCTTCTTTTTATAGGCCTGGCTTTTGGCGATATTCTGTCCCCATATCTCTATATTCCCGGATTTTATTCGATCAACCCCCAGGGCTGCGTGTAGAAGTGTAGTCTTGCCCGTACCACGCAATCCGAATACACCCAAACACTCTCCCCGATAAAGATCCAGGTCAACGCCGTTAAGCACCGTACGTTTGCCTACTTTTTGCACCAGGCCCCGGATAGAAATGACAACTCCCTTGTCGCCGGTGTTTTTCATAGGCTCCTACTCCTTCTCTAAAATACGCACTGATGCCGTCATTCCAGTTTTCAGGCGCAAATCACTATTGGGGATATCCACCCGCAGCTCAAAGGAGCGAATATCATGGCTGTACATTTCATTAACCGCCTTATGTACGGCAAATTCCCCGGCATCACATACTTTGACCACCTTACCCTGGAAAACCTCATCCGGATGAGCCGGTACCCTTATCTCGGCTAATTGTCCTAATTTAACCCGGCCAATTTTGCTTTCATCAATATAGATCTTGACATAGCTACGGCGCAGATCACTTATTTCGAAAATGGGGGTACCTGCATTAAGCATTTCCCCGCTTTCCAGATACTTTATTGTAATAAAACCGTCAATAGGGGAGTAGAGTTTAGTGTTAGCCAGGTAAGCTTCCGCCTCCTGAACCGCCCCCTGAGCCTGCTCAGCCACCCCCTGGGCTGCCTCGCACTCATGCCGTGCTACTTCCACCTTTTCCCGCCCGGCCAGAGCTTCATTCAGTTGACCCTGAGCCGCCTTTAAAGCATTGGTAGCTTCATCAAACTGGCTGTCGGCAATGGCCCCGCTTACATGCAAACTTTGGGCCCGATCGTATTTCTGCTGGTAGTTGGTCAGGTTGGCTTCTGCTTTGGTTATCAGCGCCTCAACCGTCTGGCTGGTGGCAACTACCCCGCTCTCCGCCTGCCGGGCTCGACCCTGAGCCGCAGCCAGTGCTCCCTGGGACTGTGCCAGTTTCGCCTCAATTTCACGGCTGTCCAGCTCCGCCAGCAATTGCCCCTTTTCAACCTCCATACCTTCATCCCCATAGATGCGAGCTATTTTACCCGGAACCTTGAAAGCCGCATTAACTGTTGTCGCTTCAATGGTTCCGGTAGCGCCCAGGCTTTCATGAGCCTGGGTAACCAGCGTTTGCTGCCTCTGAAAATACCCCACCAGGATAATTATAGCCGCCACGAATAACAGCAATAATAGGATAAATACGACGTTTCGCCTGGTTTGAAGTACCCCTGTTGCCTTGGATTGCATTATCCTTACTCCCCCTTTTTCTCCTCTTTATTTATTCCAGTTGCCCGGCAGATAAATTCATTATAATTCTAATCTGCCGGGTACCTGCTATACCGCTATACTATGCCAGAATACCCCGCGTCAAAACCAGCTTCATCAGACTAATGATCCGCTCCGGATCACTATCCCAGCTTTTTTCGCCCACAAAAGGAAAAGTGGCATCCTGAAAAATTGCCTCCAGTAAGCGCGCCAGCTCATAACTCTCCACTGGAATCAATCGTTTCTCTTCCTGCCCCCGCTCAAATACCGCCACTGCCATCTCCAGCTTTCTTCCAAGTTTATTTTGGATATCCTCCATCCATTCCTCCCGAACCTGGTTTTGCAGGCGACGCCGCACCCAGGAAGATAGAATCTGGTTATATCCCCGGAAGAATTGAAATTGCAAAACCAGATAGTTGTCTATGGCTGTCAGCAGATCAGCATTATGCAGGCACTGTTCCTCAATGTCATGACATAGCTTTTCCAGTTCCCGGGATATAAGGCAGGTCAGCAAGTGATCCTTGTTCTTAAAGTAGAGATAGATGGTACCCTTGCCACAGCCTACCTCCCGCGCTATCTCATCTACTGTCACCGCCTCAAAAGGCCGGCTGGAGAAAAGCTGCAAGGCCACCTCCGCAATAAGATTCTTCTTTAGCTCTTTTTCCTTTTCTTTCAGCGACAAGAATTCAGCCCTCCTGTCCAGTCAGTTCTGAAACTGACCACTCAGTTTTATAGCCTCATTTTACCCCCGTCAGCAAATTTTGTCAAAGGATAAAAAACAAAAAGTGCCCGGCACTAATTTATTAAGTTTAAAAATAAATAACTTAACAAATTTAGTACCGCGCACTAGCATTTTACTATCTCTTATTTCTTCAATCCATTCATAAGTATGTCGGTAACATCGTGGGCCAGTTCCTCCGGTGCGGTTTCCCAGCCGTCCAGGGTGATAGGAGCCCACATGGCCGCCACAGAGCCGGTTAATAACACCTTTACCAGCATGGGGTCAAGCTCGCGCAGCTCTCCCCGGGCGATTCCCTCCTGTATGATTTCAACGACCCGCTCTTCTTTCTCCTGACGCTGGGTATAGATCCAATCCCGCAGTTCCTCGTCAAAAATATCGCTGTCCCAAAATACCAGACGGGTCAGCTCTTTATTATCCCGGCAGAATTTTATATGGGTCTCGAAAATGATACGAAGCCTTTGCTCCACGGATAATTGCTTCATCTCTTCCGGGTTGAAATTCTGGTAGTAGACCTGCAGGCTTTTATTGAGCATATCCTGAAAAAGCTGCAGCTTACTGGAGAAATATTCATATATAGTTCCCTTCCCTATCCCCGCCACGGCAGCAATCTCCTCCATACGGGCATTATGGTAACCCTTGGAGGAAAAGACATGAACCGCCGCCTCCAGAATCAGCTCTCTCTTAGCTTTTTTCATATCTACTCTCCTCTACTACTGCCAGGTATTAAAGCACTTATATTAGGTTTTTGCATAATTAACTCTCACAAAAAACAATTTCAATATATGGTGTGTGACTCCACTGCAGGAAACCCTTTTTGTTGTATAAGGGTTGCATGAATATACAAAACGCTGGCGAAGGTGAAAGCGGGCGCTCGAAGACCGCCCTTACAATGCCTTGCAGTCGCTATTAAGGTTGTTGCGCCTGATTCGGAACGACACGGGGGTCGTTCCCTACATAGCCTGCGATCGCTATTATGGGTGCTGACCCCATATTGTAGTTTTCAAAATTATTTTTACAGATTTTTTTAGATTATGCAAAACCCTCATATGCCTAGCATTTTTTTATTACCTGCTGCGGAACTTCAGCTTCTGACCCCAGTCGTCAAAGATACTGTAAACCACCGGTACCAGTAACAGGGTGATAAAGGTGGAAACCAGTAAACCGAAAATTATCACTATGGCCAGCGGAGCATCGGCTTCGGCTCCTTCCCCTATGCCCAGGGATAGCGGGAACATGGCCAGTATGGTGGCAAAAGCGGTCATGAGTATGGGACGCAGCCTTACCCGCCCGGCTTCAACTATAGCTTCATCCCGCTCCATGCCGCGCTCGCGCAGCTGTTTCAGGTAATCCACCAAGACTATGGCATTGGCTACCACTATGCCGACCAGCATTATTACCCCGATGAAGGCCGATACGCTAAAGGCTTTGTTGGTAAGGAGCAAGCCCAATACCACGCCAATAAAGGCAGTCGGCACCGAGAACATTATTACAAAGGGGTTGAAAAAAGACTCATATTGTATGGCCATTACCGCATAAACCAGGATAATGGCCAAAATCAAGGCGATGCCCAGGCTTTTGAAACTGTCCATCATATCTTTGTTTTGCCCGCCATATTCAATACGATAGCCGGAAGGCAGGTTAATCCTGGCCACCTCGTTTTGTATATCCTTCATTACCACGGAGAGATCACGGTTTAAAAGGTAAGCGTTTATTTCCGCTCGGCGCACCCGATCCACCCGCGTAATCTGAATGGGTCCGGGGGCCATTTCGAAGCTGGCGATTTGTGACAAGCGCAGAACCCCGCCCCTGGGGGTGCTGATAGCCAGGTTTTCCAGGTATTCGAGTTCTTTGTGATTCTGGGGAGAGTAACGTACCCGGACATCCACCTCATCGCCCCCCACTTTGTAGCGAGTAGCAACATTCCCCATCATAACATTCTTAATCTCTGCTGCTACCTGCATCGGGGTTAAACCATAAGTGGCGGCCCGTTTACGGTCAACCTTAACCTGTATTTCCGGGCTGCCATCACTCAATGATGAAGTGACCTCCCGGGTGCCAGGCACTTTTCGTACTATTTCCGCAACTTCTTCGGATACTTCCCGCAAAACCTGAAGGTCATCCCCCCGCACCTGCACACTGACCTGTCCCCCGCCGCCGCTGGGGCCGGTGGAAGTGAGATCCATGATGCTGACTTTGATTTTGGAACCGGCCATCCCGCTCAGCCTGCCGCGAATATCTTCCGCCACCTCGTCCCCGCTGCGCTTACGCTCATCTTTGGGGACTAATTTAACATAGAGGGTAGCCTGATCCGCTTTGGTTCCAGAATCCAGAAACATGCTGGCCGAGCTGCCCACGCTGGAAAAAATCGTAAAGACCTCAGGAACCTGCCGCAATTGGGCTTCCACTTTTTCTACTACCTCTTCCGTGTCCTTCAGCAAAGTACCCTTGTCGTTTTCAATGCTTATGGATATTTCTCCTGCATCCATCGCGGGCAGGAACTCCGCTCCGATAAAGGGAACCAGGGCCAGGGCGCCAATCATCAGCAGCGTGACCAGAGCCACCACATGACGTCGATGCCCCAGGGCCCAGCGCAGGATAATTTTATACCTCTCCCCCAAATTATCTAGCCAGCTGCCGAAAACAAAGACCACTCGGGATATCCTCCCCTTTTCTGGATCCAGCGGCTGCATGGCTTTATCACTGAGCATCCGCGATGCCAGGAGAGGAACAATGGTTAAAGCTACTATAAGGGAACAAAAGATAGCGAAGCTGACGGTTATAGCCAAAGGTTTGAACAAGACGGAAGCCAGGCCCTCGGCAAACATTATAGGGAAGAAAACCGCAATAATGGTGGTGGTGGAAGCGATAACCGCATTGCCCACCTCCGAGGCTCCGGTGAGGGCAGCTTCTACCGGCGGCAGACCCAAGCTGCGGTGCCGGTAAATATTCTCGAAAACCACTATGGAGTCATCCACCATACGCCCTATTCCCAGGGCCAGACCCCCCATAGTAATAAGGTTCAAGGTGCTGTTGTTGACATACATAAGAATAAATGTGGCGATAATCGACAGGGGAATAGCTGTAAAGACTATCAAGGTGCTGCGGCCATTGCGCAGGAAAAGAAAGAGAACCAGTATAGCGAGTAGTGCTCCTTCCACCATCATGCGCTTGGTTATATCCAGGGACTGGTTGATAAAGGCCGACTGATCCATGACCACTTTAAAATCGAGGTCAACATCCAGCTCCTTCTGGATTTTTTCCATTTCTTCTCTCACTGCCGCGCAAGCCTTGACGGTATTGGCATCGCTCTGCTTCAGGCAGTGTATACCCACAGCCTTGCTTCCATCCACCCGGGTAATCTGGGTGTCATCCTTGTAGGCATCTTTGATTTCTGCAATATCGTTCAAATACACTGTATTGCCGCTGGCGGTGAGGATAGCTACATTCCTGATATCATCCAGATTTTCAAATTGCTGCAGGCTGCGAACATAATACTCCCGCTCACCTTCCCGGGCCTTGCCGCCGGAGAGATTGAAGTTTTCCAGCTGCAGGACCTGATTGACCTGAGCCAGGTTTAGACCATAATCCTCCAGTTTTACCGGGTCTACTTCTACCTTTATCTCTCTTTCCAGTCCCCCGGTGATGATTACCGAGGCTACCTCCGGGATGCGGCTGAGACGAGGCTCAATGACATCCTCAGCAATAGACTGCAGCTGCCCCAGGGATATTTTGTCCCCGCCGCTGATACCCATCTGGATAATAGGCATCATGGTAGGGTCCATCTTCAAAACCATGGGCTTTTCTACCCCACTGGGCAAAGACTTCTCTATCAAACCTATTTTCTCGCGGATGTCCATTAGAGCGCTGTCGATATTCGTTCCCCAGTTGTATTTGATGAGAATGAGGGAGGATCCCGAAGTAGACTGGGATTGAATCTCTTTCACACCGCTCAAGGTATTCAATATACCTTCCAAGAGCTGGCTAACCTGCGATTCCACCTCTTCCGGACCGGCACCTGGATAGGAGGTCATAACCGCGGCATAGGGGAATTTCATCTCCGGATAAAGATCCAGGGGGATTTTGGACAGGGTGAAAAAGCCAAATATAATTACCACCGCAACCAGTATGGTTATGGTAACCGGCCGTTTAACCGCAAAATTTACAATTCTCATTATTTAGACCCCCCGGCAACAACCCTTACCAGGGTTCCATCACTGACCAGCGTATTACCCCGGGTAATAACCTCCTGCCCCGTTTTAAGACCCTTGTTTATCTCAATATAGTTTTCATTTTTGATGCCGGTTTCAACTTCCACTTCCCGCGCCCGCTTCTCTTTATCCTTCACATCCACGACAAAGACCACCTGGCGCCCGGACTTGGGAACTACAGCATTAACCGGAATAGCCAGAACATCTTTTTTACTCTGGGTATCCACCCGGGCTTCGGCAAACATCCCTGACTTAATTTTACCATCCGCATTGGACAGACTGACCTTCACCGAATAACTGCGCTTAACCGGATCCGGCACCACGGAGACACTTTTCACCTGCCCTTTAAAAGGCTTCTCCCCCGCGGC
>NZ_JAQVZX010000107.1 GCF_028707975.1 Syntrophomonas sp. | reverse complement strand
ATATCCAATGTACTTACCGGAAAATTTGGAGAAGTTTCTATAAGAGATGGGGTTTTGGCTGTATTCCATTACCCCCAGGAAGCAGCTGGCCAGTTTCCGGAATAAGCCAGGATCGGGAAGAAGAGTAAGGCATGACTCCACTGCAAAAAACCCTTTTTGTGGCATAAAGGTTGCATGAATATACAAAACGAGCGTTGGTGAAGATGAAAGCGGGCGGTCGAAGACCGCCCCTACAATGCCTTGCGGTCGCCAGTTGTTGCGCCTGATTCGGAACGATACGGGGGTCGTTCCCTACACACCCTGCGGTCGCTATTTAGGTAGCTGAGAAGTATATTTATGCGCACTAATGCGTATTTATTACTTTTTGCAGTGACATCACAGTTGTTTATTAACGCTGAGTGCTGGGCATGGGGGGAAATAGTAAGCCTTCAATAATTTGATGGAGGAAAAAGATTTGGATTTAAGTTTTCTCTCCGGGGTATTTGCCAACCCCGGGGATATTATACGCAGCCTGGTTGATATTCTTATAGTAGCTTATGTGGTTTACCGGATTTTGCGCTGGATAAGTGGCACCCGGGCGGAACAATTACTGAAGGGACTGGTGTTATTACTGGTCTTTTCCGTACTGGCCAGTGCATTAGAATTGGATATGGTTAACTGGTTGATGGAGAAGCTCTGGATAGTATTCGCTATTACTTTACCCATTGTATTTCAGCCGGAACTAAGAAGGCTGCTGGAGCAGTTGGGACGGGGGAAGTTCTTTAGTTTGACTACTTCTGCTGTTGAAATGGAGGAATATGATGCCATTATTAACGAGATAGGCGAGGCCACTGCCATCCTGGCCCGCAATCGGGTAGGAGCCCTGTTGATTCTGACCCGGGAAACCGGAATAGCGGAGTACCTGGAGAGTGGAGTTGACCTTGATGCTCTGGTTTCGGCGGGTCTGCTCATCAATATTTTTGTTCCTAATTCCCCGCTGCATGATGGAGCCTGTATCATCTCCTATGGCAGGATAAAGAAGGCTGCCTGTTTCCTGCCCTTAAGCGACAACCCCAATTTGGACAAAGAATTGGGCACGCGTCACCGGGCTGCCCTGGGAATAACGGAGCTTTCCGATGCTATAGCGGTAATAGTCTCCGAAGAGACGGGGATTATTTCGCTGTCCCAGGAGGGGCAGATTGAACGTCACCTGGATACTGTGAGCCTGAAGGAGATTCTGGGGAGAGAACTACTGGCGCGGGAGAAATGGAGTGATGCGGTTAAGAGGAGGTGGGTGGGTGATTTCCGAATTAAAGGACCCAAAAAAGAGAACCGGACTTAAATTGATATCCCTGATTATTGCGGTCTTGCTTTGGCTGTATGTGGTCAGCCAGGGCGCTACTACTACTCCGCAAGAGCTTATCAAGACGCCCCTCAAATACCATAACCTGGGAGCAGGACTGAGCGCTAGTGGTCCGGATACGGTTTCGCTGCGGCTATGGGGCTCACTAAAAAAGAACAACGATACTATTGCCTTTGTGGATCTAAGTGGCTTAGGGGAAGGTATCTATGAGCTTCCAGTCAATGTGAAACCGGTAAAGGGAGCCATGTTCACTACGGTGGAGCCGGACAAGGTCGAAGTGATTCTTAAAGGGATACAGGAAAAAGAGCTTTCCATTAAGTATGAGATTATCCAGCCTCCTCCTCCCGCTTATGACGTCCTGGATGTAGTGATTACACCAGCTAAATGTCTGCTGCAAGGGGATGAAGAAGCTATAAAAAAAGTGAAGACCGTCAAATGCCAGCTTTCCCTGCAGAACAGGGAAGAGATAAGTGCCTTTTATTCCCCGTTGCTGGCTCTGGATGCCGGGGGCAGGAGCATCAATGAAGGAATACGACTGATTCCTGAGAAAGTAAAGGTTAATGTTGCTATCAGCCAGAAGAAAGCTGGCCAAAAGGTAATCGTCAAGCTGCAGACCAGTGGCAATACCGCCGAAGGTTTTCAGCTCCGCCAGCTGCAGGTGGAACCAGATATCATTACTATTCTGGGAGCGGAGCGTCAAGTTGCCGATATCAAAGAAATAAATACTAAAGTGCTGGATTTGGAAGGGAGAAAGGAATCCTTCAGCCAGGAGGCGGAATTAATGGTACCCGAGGGAATGAAGGCTTTTCCTTCCCGAGTCATGGTATATGTGGAGATAGGCAAGATAGATGAAAAAGGGGGTAAGCAGGAGTGATTATCCGCTTGAGAGAGTTAATATTACCGTTGAATCATAGCGAGAAGCAGCTTAAGGAGGCGGCTGCTCGCCGTTTAGCCATAGCTGGTAGTGCGATTCGCTCTTTGCGCTTGGTGAGAAAGTCCATAGATGCCCGAAAAAAGCGGATTTGCTTTTCCTACATTGTTGATCTGGAAGTTGATGACAAGCTCTCTCTGCCGGAAAAACTAGCCAAAGTGATCGATGCTGAGGAGCAAGAAGGAGCTGTTCATCTAACTCCTGGTACGAAGCACCTGGCACAATCACCCCTCCTGGCGGGGGCAGGCCCGGCCGGCCTCTTTTGTGCATTGTACCTGGCCCGGAACGGCTATCGCCCGGTACTGCTGGAACAGGGACAGGATATTGACCGCCGGGTTAAAAGCGTGGAGAGATTCTGGAGAAAGGCCGAGCTTAATCCCCGCTCCAATGTGCAGTTTGGCGAAGGCGGGGCCGGCAGCTTTTCCGATGGCAAGCTAACTACTCGCATTGATGATAAGCGCATTGCCTATGTTTTGCGCAGCTTTGTAGAGTTTGGCGCTGATGAGGAAATACTCTATGTAAAAAAGCCTCATGTTGGGACTGATGTCATCCGGCAGGTAGTAAAGAATATGCGTCAGGAGATACTTCGTCTGGGTGGCGAGTGCTATTTCGATGCTTGTTTAACCGACATAAAAGTTAACCATTCGCTACTGGAAAGCATAATAATAAACCAGGAAACGGAAGTACCCTGCTCTCTGCTGGTGTTGGCGGTGGGGAACAGTGCCCGTGATGCTTACCGTATGCTTTATCGCCGGGGGGCAAGCCTTATTCCCAAGGCCTTTGCGGTAGGAGTAAGGGTTGAGCATCCCCAGTCCTTGATTGACCGTATTCAATTTGGGAGATATGCCGGAAACCCGCGCCTGGGGGCTGCCGAATATAATTTGAGCCACCACGAAAAAGAAGGGCGGCCCTGTTATAGCTTCTGTATGTGTCCTGGAGGCTATGTGATTGGGGCTTCGTCAGAAGCCGGGCATTTGGTAACCAACGGGATGAGCTATCGGGCACGCAACAGCGGTGTCGCCAACAGCGCTCTGGTGGTGGGGGTAAATCCGACTGACTGGGATAACCGGATTTTGGGAGGTCTGGAGTTCCAGGAGAAGCTGGAAAAACAGGCTTTTATAATGGGTGGCGGCAATTACCACGCTCCAGCCCAATATTTAAAAGACTTTTTAGCTCAGCTTCCCAGCCATTCTCTGGAAGGCTCCCTGGCCACTTATCAACCCGGAGTAAAACCCTCCAATCTCTGGGAACTGTTTCCGGCTGAAATCTGCCAGACCATGCAGCGAGGGATAGAGGCCTGGGGCAAGAAGTTGCGTGGTTTCATAAGCGAAAAGGCGATTTTGACCGGAGTGGAAACACGCACTTCCGCACCGTTGCGGATTTTGCGCAACGAAAACTTCTGCTCGGTGGATATTGAAAACCTTTATCCCTGTGGCGAAGGAGCCGGTTATGCCGGGGGAATAATCAGTTCCGCCATAGATGGCTTAAAAATTGCAGAGAAAATAATATCCACTTACCAAAAACCCGCAAGAAAAGTCAAGATAAATAGTAATAATGTTTGTAATGCTCGGGAGCTTTAACCAGGTAAATAACAGAGCGCTTGCATAGCTATCCCGGAGTAAACATATGATTAGTATTGGTAAATATGGTATATAAAGGTAATATTCTGTAACTGGAGAGAAAATCAGCATAAGCTTATGGCCGGTTTTCGTATTGAACTCCGGCTATTTGTGAAGTATAATTTTGCAATGATGATTTTTTACAAAAGCTGGGTCTTATAAAGTGATGATTATGATGAATTATAATGGGGAGGAAGTAAGCGGTGGGTAAACTATTTGGAACAGATGGAGTAAGAGGTGTGGCTAATCTGGAACTTACACCCGAATTAGCTTTTCAACTGGGTAGAGCGGGCAGTTATGTTCTGGCGCGTCATGAGGCCGGTAAAAGACCCCGAATACTGGTGGGAAAGGATACCAGGATATCGGGCGACATGCTGGAAGCGGCTTTAATAGCCGGTATTTGCTCCACCGGAGCGGATGTATTGACGGTAGGAATACTTCCTACTCCGGCAATTGCCTTCCTTACCCAAAGGTACCAGGCTTCTTGCGGGGTGGTAATATCGGCTTCGCACAACCCGCTGGAAGACAACGGCATCAAGTTTTTTGGCCCTAGCGGCTACAAGCTGCCAGATGAACTGGAGGAGGAAATCGAAGAACTGGTTTTAGCGGGAACCCAGGAACTCCAGCGTCCCCAGGGCGAAGATGTGGGAAGGGTTTACCTAGTAGCTGAGGCGAGAAACAACTACTTGGATTATCTTATTACCTGTTATTCCCGGAATCAGAACCTGGCGGGCATAACTGCAGTTATTGATTGTGCCAACGGCGCGGCCTATTCCACTGGCCCGGAATTATGGAGCCGATTGGGGGCCCAGGTTATAGCCATAAATAATAACCCCAACGGGGTAAATATCAATGAGCGCTGCGGCTCCACCTATACTGAAGGGCTCCGGAGAGCGGTTGTGGAGCATAAAGCGGATATTGGCATCGCCTATGACGGCGATGCCGACCGCTGTATAGTTGTTGATGAAAGGGGCAACGAGCTGGATGGCGACCACATCATAATGCTCTGTGCCCTGGATATGAACAGCCGGGGGGAATTGAATCCCCCGCTGGTGGTGGCCACGGTTATGAGTAATATAGGTCTGGATATAGCTTTACGCCGGGATAATATTCAGGTGGCCAACTGTAAAGTGGGTGACCGCTATGTACTGGAAAAAATGAAGGAGAGCGGCGCCTTGCTGGGCGGGGAACAATCAGGACATATAATCTTTTTGGAGCATGCTACCACCGGCGATGGTCTCCTGACCTCATTGAAGGTGGCCGAAGTTCTTCGCTGCTCCGGCCTGCCCCTGTCCGAACTGGCCCGGGGCCTGGAGAAACAGCCCCAGTTGCTGGTTAACCTGCGTATGGAAAACAAGGAGAAGATTCTGGCCCATCCTCTGGTGCAGGAAGCCATGAAGCAGGCAGAGGAGAGGCTGGGGGAATGGGGCAAACTAGTGGTGCGGCCCTCGGGAACCGAACCTGTGGTACGGATAATGGCCCAGGGTCCGGAACAGTACCTGCTGGAAGAGGTTATTGCTGAAATAAAACAAAGCATAGAAAGAGCTCAGGCCTAATGCCCAAGCTCATTTTAGCGCCTGCCCCGACACGCAGAAGATGCCATGTATTATTGGATATGCATTAGCATAGAGTTTTGCTGATTAATTAACCCTTCCCATACATCCGGGAAGGGTTCATCGTTAGGAGAACGCAAATAAATTCAAAAGGACGAGTATTAGAAATCGGCTGCAAGGTTTTTAGGCATAATGATGGGCTTGGTCGGTTTAATTAGGA
>NZ_JAQVZX010000106.1 GCF_028707975.1 Syntrophomonas sp. | reverse complement strand
TCAGAGTTCTGCATATCCTGCCAGGAGTTGGTCATGGCGCCGCGTCCAAATGAAGGTGACAAACTAGCCACCGTGGGCGCGTGTCAGATACGGGCCTGGTGTTCGTGAAACGGTGTCCCGATCAGGCGGGCAAGTTTTGAAAGCAGGTAGCTTTCTTCATTGTCGACCTCGGCCGAACCTATCATACAAATGCCTTCCACCCGATTCACGGTAACGGTTTCTTTCTCTCCGGTTTTGGCATTCGTAATCTCCTCGGTGCTCGTCCAGGTCTTATCTCTGACTTCCTTTATTTTCTTGGCAATGCGATCGTAAGCTTCTTCCCAGGAAATATCGACAAATTTGTCAGATCCCGGAGCACGATACAGCGGATTTTTCGGACGTTCCGGAGAATAGGCCACCTGCGCCAGGCTGGCCGCCTTGGGGCAAAGAGTACCTTCATTGATGGGATTGTCCGGGTTCCCATCGAGGTGGACCAGTTTTCCGTCCTTAATATGCAGGAGAAGTCCGCATCCACCTGAACAGAAGTGACAGATGCTGGGTATCTTTGTGCATCCTGCCAGCTTCAGTGCGTGCCCCTGTGCGGCAGTTGCTTCCAGGTCAAACCCCAAGCCAGAAGCAACCACGGCAACGGAGAGACCTGAAAGCTTCAGGAAACCACGACGAGTAAATTTCATAACCATTCTCTACCTCCCTTAAAACTACTACTACCAGCAGATACTCTTTTTGCCAGAGTACCTGATTGCATTTATGTACAAATCTGGTTGATGGCGGGGTATGAACCCCTGGGTGCTTTTGCGTATTATGATCAAAGTGCATTTAATCCGTTTTACGTCCGCCAGACCTTCTGCCTTTCCTGGTCTTTGCTTCCAACTCCTTATTTCTGGTTTACCGAAGGTCATTCCCTCCTCTCATGTTTATGTGTTTTATAAATCCATTAGTTTGTATAATTTAGCAGCGAAATGATGGGATAAGCAAAAATGCCTCCAGCAACGGCCAGGGGCATAAAAAATATATTTTTGGATTTTATGCCCAATATAGCCCAGCAAGTACTACCTGCTCTCAACCAGGCTTTTCAGGCTCCTTTCCAAAAATACGGGGAGGCATAATCGTTTCCGACCATACCCATAGGCCTAGAAACCATGGCTTTGCTTTAGGTCTAAAGGCTTGGAGCTATACAATTGTCTTAACCTACGCCAACCAAACACATATTAATATAACGTCTGCTATATACTTCTAACTATCTCAAACACAATATAACATAATGCATTTATTTTGTCACTAAAAAAATTAAACATATTTATTTCATATTAAGCCTAACAAATTACTATAATGGATGTATAATAAATAAAGTAAATATACTGAGGGTTTATAGAACAAAAAAGGAAATGCGCGATATGAGGTAGGTTATTTATGAGTAGACTACAGTTGGTTAATGATAAGATATTAGAAGCTGTTAGTTTGGATAAAGCTGTTGATATAAGCTGCGAAAGCATTCAAGCCCTGGACACCGAGTACCTGCACATCGATGATGCCTATATGCGGGTGGCCGCGGACAATATAGCAAGCTTTATTGATATCCCCAATTTTGACCGTTCGGCAATGGATGGCTATACGATTGGCAAAACTGATCTCAAAAGACTGCAAACCGGACGATCGTTGCGTTTGAGAGTAGCTTCTATTATCGGAGCTGGTTCCATGGAAAACAGACCAACCAGGCCCGGGGAAACCTGTAGAATTATGACCGGGGCTTTGCTGCCAGAAGGCAGCGTTGCCGTTATCAAACAAGAGGACGTTGAGATAATAAATGAAAACTATATAATTGTCAGCGTCAGGCCGCGGCGGGGTGAAAATATACGAAGAGCCGGCCATGAATTGAGGGCTGGAGATAGAGTTGCAGCCAAAGGGCAGGTTTTAAAAGCGGAAATCCTGGAAAGAATAGCCGCCTGTGGCATAGAAAGGGTGCCAGTATACAAAGTGCCTCGTGTATATATTATAGACACGGGAAATGAGTTGCTTTTACCCGGGTCCCCCATCAAAACAGGATGCATATATTGCAGCAATCGGAGCCTATTAGCATGCAAAATAACCAGCAGCAGAGCTTTACCATCGCTGTCACCTTCCGTAATTAATGATGACCTGCACACCATTATAACTGCAATAAAAAAGGCGGCACGGGTCTCTGATATGATAATAATCAGCGGGGGAACCGGCAACGGCCTTTTCGACTTGGTTCGCAACGCTTTCGAGTATTTGAATGCCCAGCTTCTTTTCAAGGGTATTAACATCTTTCCCGGCAAAAATACTTCAGCCGCCCTTCTCGATGGCAAACTTATTTTCAATCTGTCCGGCAGCCCCTCGGCAGCCGGGATATTGTTTGAAGCTCTGGTAAAACCGGCCCTGCTTAAGTTAAAAGGAGAGTTATTGTATAAAGGGGATTGGTTTAATATAGAGCTGGCCAGCACCATTGATCATTTAAAGTCGGGTCGCAGCCTGCACCGAGGAGAAATGATTATTGAACAGGGACATGCCTACGCCCTGTCGGTAAATCGAAAAGATATTAATACGGGAAATATTCCTTTACTGTTAGATGTACAGAAAAGGTCAGGAGAAGAACCAGTCATGGTTAAAGCTAAACTAATCGTAGATTAAGACACAAGCATCAGCACTCCTTACCCCTCACTCCTCACTTTTCTCATTAATCATTTTATTGCCCGAACTTATAGCAAAAGATTATGTACCGGGGCTTTATGGCCCCCGGTACATATTAAACATAATCTGGGATTATAGAACATTAATTGAACTTGGCTGTATAATCGTTTCTAAAATGCTTTAAGGTTGTTAGCACTGGAGCCGGAGCCGCCTGTCCCAAACCGCACAAGCAGGCTTTGGACATAACGGTTCCCAGTCTCTCCATAAAGTCTAGATCGCCGGCAACTGCTCCGCCGTTTTTCACCCGGTGCAGCATTTCATGCATGCGCTGAGTTCCCTCCCGGCAGGGGGTGCACTTGCCGCACGATTCATGAGCAAAGAACTTGCTTATGCGATCAATTACATCGACTATATCCCGGGTCTCATCCATTACGAAGAAGGCTCCTGACCCCAGGGTAGCGCCAATGGCTGACATGGAATCGAAGTCGATCGGGGTATCGAGCAGTGATTCGGGTATGAATCCGCCAGATGTTCCTCCTATTTGCACCGCCTTGAACTTTTTGCCACCGGCAATTCCTCCGCCAAAATCGTTCAATACCTGGCGGATGGTGGTGTTAGTAGGCACTTCAATAACAGTGCGGTTGACAATATCTCCCGTCAAGGTCATGACTTTGGTTCCTGGATAGCCCGCCGCGCCAATGCCTTTGTACCAATCCGCGCCCTTGTCAACAATGGCGGGAATATTGGCAAAGGTTTCTACATTGTTGACAATAGTGGGCTTGCCCCACAAGCCGATAACCGGTGGAAATGGGGGCTTGAAGCGGGGTTCACCCCGGTGCCCTTCTATAGACTCAATAAGTGCGCTTTCTTCGCCACACACATAGGCCCCGGCTCCCATGCGCACTTCGATATTGAAGTCGCCCAGGAGGCCCTTTTCACTGGCCTGGGCTATGGCTTTATTGAGGATTTCCACAACGTAGGGATACTCGCCCCGGCAGTAGATATAGCCCTTATTGGCTCCTATTGCATACCCGCAAATAGCCATCCCTTCCAGGACGCTCTGCGGGTCATTCTCCATGATAATCCGGTCTTTATAAGTTCCCGGCTCACCCTCATCGGCATTGCAAATAACGTATTTCTGATCGGCCTTTACGCCGTAGGAAAAACCCCATTTCATACCAGTGTTAAATCCGGCGCCGCCACGGCCCCGTAATCCTGACTTCTTAACCTCTTCAATCAGATCTGGCTGGCTCATGCTCTTAGCTTTGGCTAAGGCTTGATATCCGCCCACCTGGGTGTAACTATCGATGTTCAACGGATCAACTTTGCCGTAATTGCGCAGTACTATGCGCATTTCCTCGGCCATTTTTTACCCTCCCTTCTTTACTTGTACTCTGCGAGGATAGCAGCAACCTTATCAGCTGTTACATCCCCATACGGTTGACTGTTGATTGTTATAACCGGTGTGGCCTGGCACTGCCCTACACACTCGGCAAATTCCAGAGTGAATTTGCCATCAGGGGTGGTTTCCCCCATTTTGATACCCAGTTCCTTTTCCAGAGCAGCCACAACCTTATCAGCACCCGCGATATGGCAGGGTGCGCTTTCACAAATACGAATGACATTTTTGCCCCGGGGGCCAACCTGCAAATAGGAATAAAAAGTAGCAACTCCGTAGGCCTTGGCCTTGGGCATATCAAACACTTGAGCCGCATAAACCACCGCGTCCTCAGGGATGTAGCTGTATTCTTTTTGCACTGCATGATATGCTTCGATAATACCGCCGGGAACTTCTTTATAGGCGCTGATAATTTCTCTGTAATCTGCCATTGCTTATTCACCTCCAACCTTATTGGGTTTGGACTAGATTCTATTTACATACAAATATTAACGTCTTTTTGCGGATGATTTTGGCAAAACCATCTCGAACGCGGCCGCTGTTTAACTGGCCTCCTATACCTTTTCGAGCTTTACAGCACACACTTTATATTCACCGGTTCCAGTAATCGGATCCAGGTGATGGCTGGTTAGGGCATTGGTCGGGGTAGCATTATAATGGAAAGACATCCATATCACCCCTGGCAACACTCTATCGGTTACTTTGATTTGAGTTATCGCTTCCCCACGACGGGAGGTGACTTTAACCTGGCCGCCAGTTACCACGCCCAATTTATCAGCATCAACCGGGTTGAGTTCCGACATCTCCTTGTTCCAAATGCTGCTGATGCCTTTGGAATACGGAGTGGTTACATTATAATGCTGCAGTATTCTGCCGGTGGAGAGTAGGAACGGGTATTCGGCATCGGGTATTTCACCTGGCGGTATATGCTCGGAAGGCTGGAACAGACCGAGACCGCGGGTAAATTTGCCAACATGCAGAACCGGGGTACCAGGATGGTCTAAGCTGGGGCAGGGCCACTGCAGGCTGTTCTCCTGGTCTATTCTCTCAAAATTGATGCCCGCCATGGAGGGCGACAGGGAAGCCATCTCATCCCATATCTCCTTGGGGCTGTTATAATTCAAGGGATAGCCCATAGCAACAAACATCTGACAGATAGTCTGCCAGTTGGCCTGACCGGGGATAGGTTCAATTGCCTTGCGAACCCTTTGGACGCGCCGCTCGGTATTGGTGAAGGTACCATCACACTCGGCAAAACTGGCCGCCGGCAGAATTACATCCGCATAAGCGGCAGTCTCAGTAAGGAACAGTTCATGAACCACCAGGAATTCCAGTTTTTCTAAAGCACCTCTGATGTGATTGGCATCCGGATCGGTCAAAACCGGATTTTCGCCCAGAATATACATGGCTTTCACTTTGCCTTCATGAGCCGCTTCAAACATTTCCGGAATCTTGAGACCTACTTTGGGTGACAGGCTCGCTTCCCAGGCCTTTTCATGTTTTTCCCGTACTGCATCCACACCTACGGCCTGGTAGCCTGAATACACATTGGGCAGTGCGCCCATATCGCAGGCGCCCTGAACGTTGTTCTGGCCGCGCTGCGGGCAGACTCCAGTTCCCGGGCGACCCAGGTGTCCGGTCAGCATAGCCAGGTTGGCACAGCTCATAACAT
>NZ_JAQVZX010000105.1 GCF_028707975.1 Syntrophomonas sp. | reverse complement strand
ACTTCGGCGCGGGTTTCAGGCCTGGTCTCAAAAATGCCACGAACTGCAGAGCTTACAGTTAAGGCCCCTGGCTTGCGTACCCCTCTCATGGTCATGCACATGTGTTCCGCTTCGATTACTACCGCCACCCCAAAAGGCTTCAGGGTTTCGTTTATACAGTCTGCTATCTGGGAAGTGAGTCTTTCTTGTAACTGAGGACGCAGGGCATAGGCTTCTGCCACCCTGGCCAACTTGCTTATCCCCACCACTTTACCGCCGCGGGGGATGTAAGCTACATGGGCTTTGCCATAAAAAGGAAGCAGGTGGTGCTCGCACATGGAATACAAGGGAATATCCTTTACCAGTACCAGTTCGTCATGAAATTCAGTAAAGGAAACCTGCAGAAATTCCTTGGGGTTAGCATTCAGGCCGGCAAATATCTCGTTATACATGCGGGCCACCCTTTGCGGTGTGTTCAACAAACCTTCCCGCTCAGTATCTTCCCCAATCGCTTCCAGTATCATGCGAACAGCTTGTTCAATTTTGGCTTGATCTATGGCTTTTTTTTGCATCTTGCTCATCCTCCAAGTTGTCTGAAAAAACATTGTAATGTCTGCTATCCTATTAAATATAATAACAGATAATTGCTAATATTTTTAACCGTATTAAACCCCCCATGGCTGGTGGCCACAACTACTGATGAAAATAGCCGTATTACAGAAGGTTATTATAGACGCATCAAAAGTATATTTTCTTAAAATTCCTTGTAATATATCAGAAGGACCGTCTCTATGATATATTTTTATAAAAGGCCGTTTCCAATTCTTTTTTTGTTAAATCCTTTTTGGCGGGAAAAACTAAAGCAAGGTGCAAAATAATTAGCAAGCTAAAGGAGGCAAAATTGTGGCCAAGAACAAGAAGGAGAACAAGAAAGACGATAGCATTTATCCGGATGGAATCCAGCGTTTTCAGGCGCAAAAGGATGAAATGATTGGCGCACCGGTACGAAAAAAGAAAAAGCAGGAAAAACAGTAGGTTTAATGTGATAAAAGCGTCCCATCAGGGACGCTTTTATCCTGCATACCCTGGACTTCTGATAGAAAGAAAGCTGTAGTGTGTCCGGCAAAATGATGAGCAGTTTGTATAATTACTAATCTGTCAAGAACACCATACTCTTGACAGATTAGTAATTATCGGGATAAATGAAAGTATAAAGTCTGGAGCACGTAGAAATGTTGAGCTAAATATGATTATTCTAGGAGAAGGATAGATTGAGACTGGCAAAATACCTGGCTGATTCTGGGATTTCATCCCGAAGGCAGGCGGAAAAATTAATCGCCCAGGGCAAGGTTAAGGTAAACGGTCAAACCATTTACGAACTGGCTTTTACTTTAAACCCTGGGGACCGGGTTGAATATGAGGGGAAAATTGTTGAATCAGCGGATAGGGTCTACCTTTTACTGAACAAGCCCAGAGGCTATATATGTACTCTTTTTGATCCGCAGGGAAGGCCGCGGGTCATAGATTTACTAAACGGTATAAATACCAGGGTATTTCCCGTGGGCAGGTTGGACTTTGATACCGAAGGCCTATTACTGCTAAGCAATGATGGCGAATTTAGCAACCTGATGACCCATCCCCGCTATTTAATTCCCAAAAAATATGAAGCTTGGGTTCAGGGATTGCTTAACCCCGACACTATCAGGAAACTAGAGAAAGGGGTAGCTTTGGAGGATGGCATTACCGCTCCTTCCCGGGCAAAGTTGCTGAGCAGCGAGAAAGGACAAAGCTTGCTGGAATTAGAAATCCATGAAGGTAAAAAGAGGCAAATTAAAAGAATGTGCCTGGCAGTTGGGCATCGGGTAATAAGTCTAAAAAGAACCGCCCTGGCTTTTTTAACTCTGGAAGGAGTAGCCCGAGGTCAGTTTCGTTTTCTAACTTCCGCGGAAGTGGAGGGACTAATAATGCTAGCCAGACAGTCAGGGAAATAAGCTATGAATTCATGCCACTTAGGAAAGTTTGCTGTTCTAAATAATAAAATCCAGCAACTGCCGCAAGGGATTAACAAATATGCTGTATTGATTTTTGCTGGAGATAATGGCATTAGCCTGGAGAATTTCAGTTCCTATCCTCCGCTCAGCTCCAGGGATATTGTTATAAGTCATCTGAAAGGCGAAAGCCCCACTGCTGCCTTGCTAAATCGCTCAGGTCACCAAGAAATAATAGTGGATGTGGGTTTATACCAGCGGGTAAATGACGAGAGAATAATACAAAGAAATATAGTCCGGGGCAGCAAGAATTTTCTCTATAATGATGCTTTGGAAAAAGCTCAGGTCGAAAAAAGCATTGAAGTAGGACTTTGCGTCTGGGACGATGTTGAGGCGGAAAAATTTGATATAATAGGAATAGGTGAAATTGGCATAGGCAATACCCTCTGTGCCGCTGGATTAGCGGCTGTAATTACGGGCCTGGAGCCGGAATATTTAGTTGGTAGTGGTTCTGCCAGTAATAAAGTAATCAATAGAAAAATCGATATTCTTTCTAAAGCGCTAAAATTACGTTCTCCTGACCCCGATGATCTTATTGACTTGCTGGCTCGTTTTGGCGGCTTGGAATTGGCAGCTCTAACTGGTTTTATTTTAGCTTCGGTGAACAAAGGGAAAATCATAATGTTGGACGGTTATGTTACGGCGGTGACTGCTCTGCTGGCTAGCCGGATAGATGCTCGGGTATCTTCCCACTTGATTGCTCCCAGTACTACTGGTGAACCAGGTCACTGGCCAGTTCTTAAACAATTGGCTTTGGAGCCGGTATTTGATTGGGCTATAAATTATGGGGAAGGATTGGCGGCTGCTATTGCCTTGTTTTTGGCAGAAGTCTTCTTTTTTGCAGGTAACCAGAATTAGTAATGGCATCTCACCGTTCAAGCACCGCCGTCTAATCCACTTTTCACCGATGGTTGTTATCGCCGGGCATGGGGTGTAATAAGAAAATATTTTTCCTGCAGATGTAATTATGATTGGGGGAGCAAAATTTGACCAGAATTCAAATGCGAGTGCGTTTTGATTTTATGGGGAAAAGCAAATCCGGACGCCTGTTATGGGGAGGAAAGAACCCGGAGCAACTGGCGGAAGAATTGCGGCAGCATAAAGCCTCACTTATTCGCAATATTCCTGTACAGGGCGTCCATATAGATGACATTGACATGAGCCAGGATCTATACTCTATATATGACGAGATAAGCGGTAAGCAAATCTGTTTTGCTCCGGTATTGATTACCTTTACAGCCGCTTCGATGGAAGATGCCATCAGGTTTACCATGAAAGAAGAGTTTAGGACAGTTGAATTGATTGAACCCGAGGAAATAACCCTGTCCCGACCTGAAATAGAGAGGTTACTCTTGAGGATTTCTGAGGAACTTGCGGAATACCGCGATTATATTGAGAAAAAATTGGACAACTGGAAGTAAATGAGGGAGGCTGACAGATGACTAAGATTACTTTGGATTCGATAGTGGAAGCCGTTAATGAACTACCGGCCTTGCCGCATATAGTAGTCAAAATCATGCAGCTTTCTGAGGATCCCGATTCAAGTGTTCAGGATATAAGCAATGTATTAAATCAGGATCAGACCATGACGGCACGGGTCTTAAGGTTGGCGAATTCCGCTTTTTTTGGCTTTCCCCGCCGGATTTCCACGGTTACTGATGCAATTGTATTTCTGGGTTTTAAGACCATCCGCAGTATAGTTTTGGCAGTTTCCGTAAGCAATATTCTTGACCGGGAAATGGAGGGTTATGCGCTGGAGCATGGTGAGTTGTGGCGGCATTCGCAGTGCTCAGCCATTGCTGCCCGCATGATAGCCCGAAAATGCAAGTTTGGTAGTCTTGACCTGGCCTATACGGCAGCTCTTTTGCATGATATTGGCAAGGTAATCCTAAATGATCACATGAAAGAAGCTTATCATGAGGTGGTGGCCCGGGTGGACGAAAACAATATCTCCTTTATGGAAGCGGAAAATGAGGTTTTTGGATTTAATCATGCCCAGGTTGGAGCCCGTGTTGCTGAAAAATGGAATCTTCCCCCGGAGTTAGTGGAAAGCATTGCTTTGCATCATAGCCCCCAGGATGCGTTATTAAACCAGCGGCTTACTTCTATTGTTCACCTGGCTGATGCCATCTGCGTCAGTATGGGCATAGGAATCGGAATTGATGGGATGCTCTACCCTCTATCGGATGAAGCATTAAAACTCCTGGACTTTGATGAAATCGAGGTGGAAAAAACCATATCTGAGCTGGTGGATGTCTTCGCCGATCAGCAGAGTTTTTAATGATGCCAGGAAATCGAGCTATTACTGTGGCTGGCCTATATATTACCCGCCCCATTATTATCTGCTTGCTTTACTACATCGCCTTTTCAATTCTAAAAACTATTCCTAAAATAATCATTTATAATTGACTCTACTGCAAAAACCCCTCTTGTTGCATAAGGGTTGCATAAATATACAAAGCGATGGCGAAGCATGATTCGGAACGACACGGGGGTCGTTCCCTACACACCCTTCGGTCGCTTTTAATGTAGCTGAGGGTATATTTATGCATGCTAATGCATAAATATAACTTTTTGCAGTGACATCATAATTAAAAAATAACAACAAAAACCTGGAAATAACACTTTATGCTTGATTTTACGGGCATCCTGTATTATTATTACCCAATAAGAATTCGGTTTAAGGGGAAAATACTTGGGAAAAATTGCTGTATTCGCAGGTGGGTTCGGCAGCGGTAAAAGTGAAGTAGCGATTAATTTTGCTATAGAGGAAGCAAAAATAGCTGCGGAGGTAGTACTGGCTGACCTGGACATGGTGAATCCGTTTTTTGCCTCCAGGGAAGTTGGACAAGTTTTAGAAAGAGCGGGAGTTAAACTTTTTGGTCCAGGTGGAGACTTGTCCTTCGGGGATGTGCCCAGTATTCCCGCAGAGATCATTGCCCTTATTCAACAGGAAAACCACTTGTTTATTGATCTTGGAGGGGATGAAGTCGGCTCTTTGGTTATGGGATACCTGAGTCGCTTTTTAAAAAGGCGGGAGGAGATGGAAGTTTTTTTGGTCTTAAACCCCTACCGTCCTTTTTCCTCTGAGTTGGCCGGAGTAAGCAAAGTGAAACAGCTGATTGAGCTTGCTGCCCGGGTAAGGATCACCGGAATAATTAGTAATCCCAATCTAGTAGAAGAGACTAACCTGAAAACGATTATTGAGGGGCACAGGCAGGTGCAGGAATTTGCGGCTTTTCTGCAACTACCGGTAAAATTCCTATGCGTTGAGGAAAGATTCTGGGGTCAACTTCTTCCCCGTTACGGCAGTATTCTTAAAAAACTGACATTGCATTTGCGGCCTACCTGGTTGCAGGACATATAGGGGGAGGAATGTAGTATGGCCAGGGGCAGGGTTATTTTTTTTGCTGATCGTTGTAAAGCCTGTGGACTTTGTGTAGAGTTTTGTCCGAAAAATATACTGGTTTTTGACGATCATACCATCAATGTTTTGGGTTTTCACCCGATAATGCTTTTGCAGCCTGATGAATGCACCGGTTGTGGGGTTTGCGGCTTAATGTGCCCGGATCTCGTCATTCAGGTAGAAAGGGAGTGATGGTATGAAAAAGGTATTGATGAAAGGAAATGAGGCACTGGCCGAAGGTGCCTTAATTGCCGGTTGCCGTGGATTTTTTGGTTATCCCATCACCCCCTCCAGTGAAATTGCGGAGTATATGGCCAGGAAACTGCCTAAAATTGGAGGAGCTTTTATTCAGGCTGAGAGTGAACTGGCGG
>NZ_JAQVZX010000104.1 GCF_028707975.1 Syntrophomonas sp. | reverse complement strand
AGAGCCGTTAGTTTAAGTCATCTTAAGACTTATCTAACTTTTTCGCACTTCTAGTCTTGCTGTTCAGTTTTATCAAGAGCTTTGCGCTGCCAAGCTCCCTGCTTGCGCGCAAGAATTATAATATCATCCACCTCGACAAATGTCAACATAAAATGAAAAACAAAACTCTGACTTGAATATTAAGGAATAAACAGGGGATAGTTATTGCCTTGTACCAAATGAAAGCGGTATGTTTATTATATTAAGAGGTATATTATTATAGAAGAAAAAGACATGATTGAATCCACTGCAAAAACCCCTTTTGTTGCATAAGGGTTGCATAAATATACAAAGCGAGCGTTGGCGAAGCATGGATACAGCACCCTGCGGGTTTCACTATTAAGGTTGACGACCATGGATGGGAGGTTAGCGCATACCCCTTGAGCCGCCAGACAAGCCGCTGGTGTTGCCCATGCGTAAACTGCGAGCGGTATATTTATACAAGCAAAATAATATTTATGACTTTTTGCAGTAGAATCAAGATTTTTTTGTAAAACTTTTTGCACCACAAAAAGGTCCTGCACTTTACATTTGCCCGTTATACAATTAGCCGGCAGGTGAATTTTTGCCCCTTAATATAAATTAACGGGCTATTATGCTTGCTATCATTATCTAAACTATAATTATAGTAGGAATTCACTAAAGATTTTACTTTGCAAGACCTATAATACAGGAGTTATAGAGATGAAGATTGGGATTTTTTCAGAAATTCATGGTGAGATTTCTGGTGCTATTGCCGACCTGGGGACTTTTTTACCTTATGTGCTGGGCGCTATTATAATTGGTGGGCTGGATGCCAGTAGTATTTTTATAACTTTTGGCTTGATGTATATCTTTACTGGATATTTTTATCGTATTCCGATTCCGGTTCAACCTATGAAAATTATCGGTGCAGCGATATTGGTACACCATTTAACCGCCGGAGAAGTAGCTGCGGCAGGTATTATGATGGGTTTGACTTTATTCATCCTGGCTATAACTGGTTTGGCAAGTAGATTGGCTGGTCTGACGCCGGATAGCGTAACCCTTGGTATCCAGGCAGGTTTAGGTGTTAGCCTGGCCATGCTGGGGATAAAATATATAAAAACCGATTTGCTGCTTGGTCTTATTATAATGCTGTTCATGCTTTTTCTCTTTCAAAACCGGAGGTTCCCTGCTTCTATAGCGGGGGTAGTGGGTGGAACTCTGCTGGCATTTGTCCTGCACCCGGAACTTCACTGGCCCGATTTGCAGTTGGGGTTTTATTGGCCCCACCTGATTCTACCTGCCTGGACCGATTTTGCCCGGGGCTTTACCCTGGGTTATTTACCCCAGTTGCCCCTTACTTTAACTAATTCCGTTTTGGTAACAGCCATTTTAGCTCACGAGCTTTTCCCAGAGCAATCAGAAAAAGTAAATGAAAGGAATCTATGCCTGACCCTGGGCATTGGCAATCTTCTGGCTGCCCCTCTGGGTGGTTTTGCCATGTGCCATGGTAGCGGTGGACTGGCAGCTCATTATCGTTTTGGTGGTAGAACCGGTTTTACCCCAGTCTTAATGGGAATAATCCTTCTATTTACCGGCATATTTTTAGGACCGGCAGGAGTTGATTTGTTACAGATAATCCCCCAGGCCGTACTAGGTGGTCTCCTCTTTTTCAGCGGAGTAGACCTGGTTCGAGGAGTGCAGGATTTCAGCAATAAAAAAGCTTTGTTCTGTTTTGCGGTAGTATTAATAATCAGTATTGCTGTTAACCCGGCGATTGCCTTTCTGTTCGGTCTTATACTTCATTTCCTGTTTAATAAAGGTTGGGTAAATATCTAATTTTGTTAAAACTTTTTTCCTGTGTCCTGGGGAGCTTGTCTATAAGGAAAGCTCTCACTCCACTCTGGCGGAAACCTTTCCAGACTTGGTTATTCTGGCCTAGATTCGGGAATTAAGCAGGCTCCCGGTGAAATGAAAAAAGATCATCCCACAGTAAAATATCAGCAATACTCCCAGGAATGATAAATAGGGAAGAAGAAAGACAATAGTTAAACCGAGTGCCATTAAAAAAACAGCCATAAAATATGCCGGTATATAATTGGTAGCTACCCGATTCATCATGTAAAATATCTCTTTTATATTAATAGCGTCCATAGGATAATGATCTTTAAGATAGTTGGCAATAGCCAGAGGAATAATCATGCCAATGGTCAGGATGATAATGGATACCAGAAAAACACCCACCATAGGGATATGCAAGAGGGGGAAGGCTAAAAGCAACGGTACTAATAAATATCCCAGGGAAATTAAAAAAGCTATAATCCCTTCCCGAACAAAATCCTCCCAACGCTCCCATTCAGGTAAGGACTGGCGACCAGCCATCCCAAATTTCATGCATTCCACAAAATAACACAAACTAAGCAGATTGAGAACCGGAACTATAGAAATGACACAACCTAAAAGGATTTTTTTAATCCAATCTTCATCGCGAAAAGGAAAACTTATATAGTGATAAAAGTTCATTAATAACCCTCCCCCTATTACATTATTATAGAACAGGAAAAGGATTATGTGCGAAAATTATAAAGGGGGGTACTATCCCCCTCTACTTAAGCTGTGGTTGGCGCTCCTTGTACTGGTCTTTTATTTGATCAACTTTAGCTGCCCAGAATTGAATTTTATACATGGCATCATCTTCCATGGCAGAAGCTACTTTTACCACTTCTTGATCATTAATCTGCACGCCTATATTATAGAAGCCTTGTTCATCAGAACGAATAAGCAATCCGGGAATGCGATCCTTCTCCAACAGTCCTACATTAAATTCTTCCAGGCTCATAATAGGAGTTTCATAAGCCTCGGCTTTTGACATGGGGATTCCTCCTTTCACATAGGGAACTTGTAACAACCTCCCCCAAAAACAAGGGGGGAGAGGTTTTTAGGAGCGCTAATAATTGCCTAAATCACCCTCAACTCCATATCTTCTTTGTATGTCCTGTATCTGCGGTACCCACATGTGCACCCGTTCATGGACTTCGCTATCTTTAACCTGGTCTATTAATAATATCTGGTTTTTGCCCAGTTCAATTCCGATGTTGTAAACACCCTTATTAGTATCTGAACTTACCAATAAACCTTCATATTCTTCCTTGGCATAAAGACTGTCGTGAAGAAAATCATCCTTGCTCATGATTTTTCCTTTTTTATTATGCACCACTTTTCCTCCTTTTCTATTAGGCTTCTACTATGAAAGGGAATTGTCTACTCTCTTTTTCAGAAGAAGTCCCTGTAGTAGAATCATACTTTCGCTTTGAATATTATCCCCTCCAACTTTTATTTTATGTAATCCTAAATGCATAAATAATGCGTGAAAAATAAAGAAGATTCCGGAATGTGAGTTATTACGAAATCTTGAAAAGTTAGTTTTTGGCACCTTGATTCCTCGTTTGCCATAATATAACAAATTGAGGGGGTGCTTTGAACCAATGCAAAAAAGAATCCTTAATCTAAATAATGTAATAAAACAACTCTTTAAACTACCCGGTCAATTTATAAAGACAACTTCATCCAGCAATAATGAGGAATTACTTATTATCGCCCGAACCTTATTACGAGTAGTGGATTTGATAGACCACTATACCTGTTCCCATAGCTTACGAGTCGCCAGTTTGGCAGATTGCGTTGCCGTAAAAATGGGGCTAAGAGCAGAGCTCAGGAAAACCCTGCATGATGGGGCATTACTTCACGATGTCGGAAAAATAGGAGTTGGCAAGCATATACTCTGTAAGGAAGGCCCCTTAAGTGACGATGAGTGGTTATTGCTAAAAAGGCATGCGATTATCGGCTATGAAGCGTTGGAAAACATGGGGTATTCGGAGGGAGTTTTAAGTATTGTTAGGCATCACCACGAGCATTATGATGGGAAGGGTTACCCGGATGGCCTTAAAGGAGGGGAAATCCCCTTTTTAGCTCGTATAATAAGTGTTGCAGATAGTTTTGACGCCATGACTACCAGGCGCCCTTACCATTCAGCTTATTCTACTTACAGGGCACTGGAGGAAATAAAGCAATGTTCTGGTTCCCAGTTTGATCCTGAAGTAGCAGCAGCATTTAATAAAATAATAATATAGGGGACAACCTGGAAAACTGGTTATCCCCTCTCTTGGTCGTTGCCATTTGGTGGATTCCTGTTAAGCAGAGTTTTGCTTTAACTTTTAAAAGCGGTGGTGGGTCACCCTTAAAGGTAAATTAAATTTATGCGTAATGGTATTGCCAACCTCCTCAATGTCATCAAGGGTAACATCAATTACCAGGCATTTAAGTTTGGCATAAATCCGGTAAGCATTATCCAATTCTTCAGCCACCAGGTCATCCAAGGTTTCAAAGTCATCGGGCAGCTCAAAACTGCGGAATCTTTCTTTGCGCAATTCCATAAGGGTATCAATATCGATGGTAAGGCCAACCATTGGAATCCTGCCCTTTAAATCAACGATCTCCTGCGGGATTTCAGTATCCATAAGTATTGGATAGTTGGCCACCTTTATCCCCAGGTTGGCCATATGCATGGAAAGTGGCGTTTTTGAAGTTCTGGGCAATCCCAGAACTATTAAGTCCGCTTCATGAATAGTGTCAAGATTCTGTCCGTTATCATGTTCAATGGTATATTCTATGGCTTTCATACGATTGAAATACTGATCATCCATCTTATGAGTTAATCCGGTAATATATTCTGGTTTTTGTCCGGTCTTGAATTGAATCGCATCAAAAAGAGGAGCCATAACATTAACCGTGATAACCTGCTTTCCCCGGGCGGTTTCATCCAGGAAGCGAGATAATTCCGGTTTGACGATGGTATAAATGATAATAGCGTCATTCTCAACCGCCTGGTCAATTATTTTTTCCACTTGTTCTTCCTTGGTCACCCTGGAGAAGCGAGTAATATTCCGATCAAGTTTGAACTGTAATACTGATGCCACCGCGATTTTTTCCGCGGTTTCACCAACCGAATCAGATACTGCGAAAATATGCAATTTCTCTGCCATAATATCGTCCCCCTTTTCATGACATTTACTTTCCCCTGATTCATTTCAGTCCTCTTTATTTTATTCTACAAAATCCAGAGCTTCTCCTCTTTTTAGTCTCTCCAAATAGCTTTTCTTTAAAATACCTGCCCTTGGTTTTTTACCCAATACTTATGAACCATCAGTACTTGTAGATAAACTCTAAACCTCACTAATGGCTCCACTGCAAATATCCCCTTTTCCAACTCCTTCTTAAAACGCGCCAATCCAAGCTTCCAAGCAGTCATTTCACCATATTATCCCCTGTTTCTTTAAAATAGCAGTTTATTCCCGAACAAATATCATTTACAATTAAATAGAATCTTTTCTTTATTCGGCAAGTTCAGGTAGTCTACTGGGAGAATTTTGACTATCTCAATTTGATAATTGGTTCCACTGCAAAAACCCCTTTTTATGCAGAAGGGTTGCATGAATATACAAAGCGCTGGCGAAGCATGGATGCAGCACCCTGCGGGTGTCACTATTAAGGTTGTGACCAGGACGGGAGATTAGCGCGGTACCCCTTGAGCCGCGAGACAAGATGCAGGTGTTGCCCATATAGCGCCCTGTCGGGCACAACTGATGCTCCCTTGGGTCGCTATTAAGGACGCTGGAGCGGTATACTTATGCACGCTAATGCATATTTATAACTTTTTGCAGTGACATCATAATTAAATCTATTTAAAACGGGGAGGCCTTTTCCAAATGGGGAAAAAAACTGAAGAAAGTACCGTAATAGTAGTAACCTCAGGCAAGGGCGGAGTTGGAAAAACTACCACCGTTGCCAATGTTGCCAGTGCTCTGGCTCGAAAGGGCCATAAAATTGCAGTTATGGATCTGGATATAGGACT
>NZ_JAQVZX010000103.1 GCF_028707975.1 Syntrophomonas sp. | reverse complement strand
TGCAAGCCCTGGCGCAAGCAGGAGGCGGCAGCATAATAAGTGAGCCCCGCGAAGCGTTTGCTTCCAACCTGCCTGTCGCCCGAGGGGTACGGGAACTCTGGCCCTGGCTCTTGATGCTGGCGGCTCTACTGCTTCCGCTGGATATCGCCAATCGCCGACTGGCCTATACTTTAGGCGATTTGCAAGCCTGGTGGCAGCGGCGGCAAAAACCAGAGGGGACTGCTTTAACCTCTACTCCGGCAGCAGCTACTTTTAATCGTCTGCGCCATAAGAAAGAAGAGTTAATTGAGCAAGAACGGCAAAGAACAAGTGAAAGGCCTTTTAAGGATGAAACCCGCAGCATGCCAAAGACTGTCCATGTCCCGAGCCCTCCCCGGGAAGGGAGCGAAAAAGATAAAGCACAGGAAAAGGATAAAGTTAAGGACAGCAAGCAGGATAAAGACCGGATGTCCCGTTTGCTGGCCGCCAAGCAGCGGGCCAGAAAATAACAGGCAAGGGAGTGGGCGGAGCTATCTCCCCAGCGGCAACACAATTTTCAGCGTAAATAACTCATGCTGTGCCGCAAAAGAGCAGTAGCCATTATTCTTCTCGGCAATCATCGCCATACTTTTGACCCCAAAGCCATGTCCCGCGTGATGGCTTTGCGGTAAACCATTCTCCATTACTACTTTGCCCGTAAAGCTGTTCTCTATAAAAATCAGCAAATTAGCTTTATGTGTTTGACAAGTGATTCTTACGGTTCTGAACTGCTCATCGTCAACCTGTGCAGCAGCGACAATGGCATTCTCCAGTCCGTTGGAAAGCAGCGTGTTAAGCTCAGTTTCGGGCAACTCAAGGCTGCCAGGCAGGTCTGCATCCACCAAAAGGGTAACGCCGTTCATCTTGGCTTTTGCCGCAAAGGCGGACAAAATCAGATTGACGGTATTGTTCTCGCAATAGCGGTTGGGGGTGATTTCCTCAATGTCTGCTAGCGCAAGTCGAATATAGTCTGCTGCTTTTTGCTTATCTCCATCAGCAAGATAAGCTCCGATAAGCGAAAGATGATGTCGCATATCGTGGCGGTAAATGATGGCAAAATTCTGAGCCTCTTGCAGTGCGATTATTTCAAATTCAGATTGTTTGATTAGTAGTTGGAGATTGGCTTTTTCAAGTGCTATATTCTGATTTTGCAGAGAAGTTTTTAAATACAAAACGGAAAATATAAAATAAACAACAACAATAGCAGAATCCACAAATTCTACAATGGCAGGACCACCGGTATAAAGCATACTGCTGTATACCGTAATGCCGTACTCGATTATGTAATATGTCAGAGGCACATAAATGAACAAAGAAATAACTTTATTATCTTCTTGTTGCAAACCAGCAACATAGGGTGCTGACATTTTAATAATTAGAATCAGCAAAGGGATGGTTGCTATAATTTGCACCAAAAAAGAAATTTCACTGCTATATCCCCAAAACGCTGAAGCCATTGTTCCGATCCATTTTCGAGGGGTACAAAGCAAATATGCGGTTAAAATACTAACCAATGCTATATTGAACGGTTTTTTATAACAGAGTAGCAGTACAATTATCAATGGTATATGTGTAACAAATGGATAAGATTTATATAGGAATTTCTCCCCTAAAAGCAAATAAATTACTAATTGTGTAGCGCAAAAACTCATGGTAACAATAATGAAACTTTGGAGATTTCTTTTGATAGAAATATTTGCAAATGAAAAGGATAATATAAGACCATAGATCAATACAAAAAAATAATTCAGAATAGATAATGACATCAAAAATTACATCCTCGCTATTAATTATTCAAGCCCTTAGTTCACTCCCTTTTCCACAAACAGATGCTCCATATATGCCTCACGCACCTTCCTATAAAGCAGGCGGGAAATGGGCAGAGTATTACCGGCAAGGGTAGTAATCTCCTTTGACCTGAGCTCACCCACCTGCCACAGATTCACAATATAAGAGCGATGCACCTTGACAAACTCAGGGCGAGAGAGCAGCTTATCCTCAAAATAGGCAAGGGAAGCCGGCACCTCCTGCACGCTGCCGTCCGCCAGGTGGAAATACAGCCGTTTGTTCATGACCTCTACAAAGGCCAGCTTGGAGAACAAAATGCGGGACATGCCTGTCTGGGTCTTGACTGTCAGGCCCTCCAGCGGTTTTTGTTCTTCGGCAATAAGTGCATCCAGTATAGAAAAAAGCTTGTCCTTAGAGGCTGGCTTGAGGATATAGTCATAAGCTTTGACCGCGTAGCTTTCCAGGGCAAACTCCGGCGATGAAGTGAGAAAGATAATTCTTACTCCTGCATCAAACGCCCGAATTTCATGGGCGGCCTGCATTCCGCTTATACCCGGCATCAGTATATCCAAAAGCAAAATGTCATAATCTCCGCTGCTCATGGTGGAGAGAAGCTCTGTAGCGCTTTGAAAGGTCTTGTATGTAAGCGATACTTTCATTTCTTGCCGGTATGTAGCTATGAAAGACGAGATTCGGTCAAGCTCCGGCGAATCATCATCACAAATGGCAATTTTCAAATCCTCTCACCTTCCGTAACCTATAAAAATCAGCTTAAATTTACCATGAATTTTCCTCTTTTTCCAGTAGGATTTTACATCTCAGGGCGAAATCTCATACATCTCAGGCAAACGCAAACTTTTTACGGAAATTATTTCTACTATAGAGTATGTGGCAACATCCAGATTTTTGGGCAGCAAGCCTAAGGGAGGAAAGGAGGGATGGAGCCTGACTACCATGATCGCCTGTGTGATTGCCGCTATCAGCACAGCGGCGTTTTTAGCGTTGTGGTTTTGGGTGGGCACCGGGAGCTGACAGAAAAACAGGATACGGTTAAAAGTGCTTGGAGCCAGCTTGCCGCCTGCCGCAAAAAACACATGCAGGCAAGGAACGGACCCGAGGAGGTTGATGTACAGGGCATTCTCACTCGCAGCCACGATATTTCCCGTCAGTCGGTAATGCTCTACAATCAGACCCTGCAAAAGCCGTGGAACCGCATTCCCGGGTTTTTGATGGGCTTCCGGCAGATTTCGGAGGGCGATGATGGATGATAAATAGCTAAAAAATGGAAGCATTTTTATGAAATTTATTGAAAAGGAGTAGCTGAAAGTGCGAAATCTTAAAAAAGGCATATCGATGTTGATGGTATGCTTTATGTTGCTTTCTGTGATGCCGCTTAATGCACTGGCGCGGGAACCTAATAATTCAAACGCAAGTGAGCAGACTATTGCAGTCAATGTACTTGAGCCGGGGTTGAATAATCCCGACGCAGGAGAGCAGTCCATCTTCCTGAATGGCCCGGATGAGACTGAGATGGCTGTAAATTCACTTGCGCCAGGGGTGAATCCCCTGGCAAAGGAAGAGCTTATTGCTGCCCTGGCTGAGCAATACGGGACTGAAAGCGCAGCAGCTATGGTCGAATCAATGATTGCCATGGGAATCATTGACGAAAACGGCAAGCGTCTTACTTATAAAATAGAGATGGACGGCCAGCTTTATACCCTGGAGCAAATGCGGGTCATTTTGAATGCTCCCGATCTTGATCTGGCCAAGGAGGTTAAAGTTGACGGCAAAGCCGTTACCCTTGGTTTTATCGCCCAGTTAATTGATTTTGAAACGTACATGGCCTTTGTTGAAGAGAATTTTCTAAAGAAGGATGTACAGCTTACTGATAAGCATGTAAAAATGTTGGCAGATCTTGAAAACCAGCTTGCTACAGAGGGTATAAGCCTTATAGAGGGCTCAGCTGAACCTGCCGCTGTTCCGGTAGTGGAGTGCAGGGTTGGAGCTATTTCCGCAAACTCTGTAGACCTCACTTATACTATGAGTGGGGGCGGAGCTGATGCCAGCGTTACTTTTTCTCAGGAATATCTGCCGGGAGTACTGGGGGATAGTGCCAATAATTTGACACCTGTAACCTTGACCAGCAGTAACCCAACCTGTTCGGTAACTATTCATTTGCCCGGTACAGAAAACGTATGCTGGAATGGCGATGCTCCGGTTGCTTATGTACGCCTCAATGACCTAAAGGGGGGGCAGTTTTCTAACGGCAAGTCCAGCCAGCTTATTCCCATAACCATGTATAGCGCATATGGTTTTACTGCCTTCAAAGGTGCCAATTTCTTGACCAATCCGGTGCCGAGCAGTAATTTGAACGGTTGGCAGGTAACCAATGGTAAGTGGAATAAGGGCAGTTATGGCGGTGAAATCAAAGGTAACGCAAGCAGTACCGTCACTGCCTGGCAGGAAGTTCAACTGAATGCTGACGGCAGCATGCTGGCCGCCAACGGCGAGTTGATGGTCGGGGCCAGCGGAACCTTCTGGGGACAGGCGAGCTCTACCATGAAAGCTTCGTTGACAGTTGCATTTTATGACAAAAACGGAAACAGCACGGGTTCCAAAGAGGTAAGCTATAAAAAATACAAAGTTTCGCATCATAACGAGACCTTATCTTTTTCGGACTATACCGTGCCAGCAGGCACCGCATATTTGCGCTTGACAGCGGTAAATGACAATTCGCTTACATTTGGGCCGTCAATGCGCAATTTTTCGCTAACGATCACAGATACGAAAGCGCCCGCTGTAAAAGAAATCAGCTCGCCTGCTAAAACATTTAAAGCCGGTGAGCAGGTTCCCATCGTGGTGACCTTCAGCGAGCCGGTTGTGCAAAACAGAGAGTTTACCTTAATCATGAAAGACT
The DNA here is from genome assembly GCF_028707975.1 of Syntrophomonas sp. Classification (GTDB taxonomy): domain Bacteria; phylum Bacillota; class Syntrophomonadia; order Syntrophomonadales; family Syntrophomonadaceae; genus Syntrophomonas. The sequence goes on along the minus strand of NZ_JAQVZX010000103.1, from coordinate 1,276 downwards.
CTACTGGCAAAGAATACCCAGTAAATAGCAAAAACAGCGGACTCATACACTCAAAAATTACTTTCCCGTTTGATATTCCGCCTCAGACACCTATAACCTTGACGCCGGTCAGTATTTCCGCCGGTGCTGCGGATACCTCCGGTCTGACGAGCGCTGCATATTATTTTCCAGGCGATGTGGCTGCGCTGGCTACTGTCTTTGCCTATAATGAATTGGATAGCATGTTAGGCCTGGTCTTAAAACATGCCGATGGCAGTACAGTGGAAGGAACCTATCTGCCCAGCGAAAGCAAGGGTGCGTTGGAAATTAATCTGTTCCAGAGCAATGAAGCAACCGTAGATAATTCTACCGTGGGAGCAAAACAAAATGAATGGCTTATTAACCATACAACTGCAGACACAGAAGGTAAATTCACGGTAAATCGTCTTTATGCCTCCTATGACAATGGGGTAAGCAAAATACCACTATATATTACTGATGCAGTGGACAAGTTGACTGCCGAGTTTAACCTTCCCTCGGGCGGGGGAGCTTACAAAATGCGTCTCTACATTGATCCCAACGGCACGGATGAATTTCGGCCTATATTCGATGAGGGACACAGTGTTGGTTTTAGCAAAGGCGCTTTGGTATTGGTCGAAGCAGATGACATGACGATTAACTATCCTGCTTCCTACCCATCAGGGATCGACAAGGTGCTTTATTTAGGTGATGCGGAAACAGTCAAGCTTGCTTATATGTACAGCGGAAACGCTACCTTCAAAACCTCGTCAGATTTCAAATGGCTATCCTCTGATGAAAATATTGCTGCTATTGCAGCGACCACAGGCGAGATTACGCCGGTGGGGGTCGGCAAGGTTACTTTTAATCTGGTAGCAATGAACGGCGCCAACGATGGGAGCAGAGATGTAAAGAAAGTGTCCGAAGAATTTACCGTAGAAGCATCTCTTAGCAAGCCCTCTCTGGCCGTGAGCAAGTTCATTACCACCAGGAAGGGCGAGCCGGTGCAAGTTATGTGGAGCACCAATGTTGTTTTCATTAATCAACAGGCTGAGCCCCCAAAAGAAACCATCTTTAGCGTGGAGCTTTATGAGGGCAACTACGCCAGCACAGAAGCTTTGGCAGGAATAACGCCAAGCTATACCGCAACTACTGAGGCCAATGCCAACACCTTTACTATCCCGGGCGATGAGCTGACCAGCCTTTCCAGCGGAACGGAGCCTGCCTATACCATTAAAATAACTACGGATAATCCTTTTGACTCCGCCAAAAAGGTGGA
>NZ_JAQVZX010000026.1 GCF_028707975.1 Syntrophomonas sp. | reverse complement strand
CCAGGAAGGAATCTACTACCCGGTTAAATCGTTCTGATTTCCCGGTAGCTTCAGGAGAATAGGGCTTGGCAAAAAGTAAACGAATCCCCATTTTAGCGCAAGCTCTTTTCATCCATTTGGTTCGATAATGGCAAAATCTTCCGGTCCGCCCAAATGCAGCTGGTTTGTGCCCAAATGGGCTGTTCCCTCATACACTCCCCTCCCTTTCAGGCCAACACGTGCGGGAAAATTGAAAGGTTTTTCCGCACCGTCAGGTTAAGGTTTTTAAGTCAGATAAACCCTGCTGAAATTAAAGATATTGATGAGTTGAATCTGCTTTACTGGCAATGGCTTGAGGAGGATTATCACCGCAAAGTCCATAGTGAGCTTAAAATGAGTCCCTTGGATTTTTTTATGGCGCAATCGGAGCGGATTAAGATTTTTCCGAATCCGGCCCTGCTTGATGAATACTTTTTATTGAGGGTAAAGCGTAAGGTAAAGCATGATGCTACTTTATCACTGGATAACATCCTGTATGAAACGGATGAGCACCTGGCTAATTCCCGGGTAGAGGTAAGATATGACCCGGAATGGCTATCGAATTCAAATAAACCCATTCTTCTCTATCATGAAGGGAAAAAGGTTGGAGAAGCAAGGCAGGTTAACTTCCATGATAATGCCCATGTGAAAAGAAAAGGCCCGGGCAGACCAGCAAGGGTTAAGCCTGAAGATTTCATAGACACTGACAACGAGACCAAAAATGTTTCCGATGAAAGCTACAATCATATATCTTTTACCAGCATCTCCAAGGTATCTAATCCCAACCTACCCAATGAAGAAAAGGGGGAGGGTTAAATGTTCACCCAATTCTTTAACTTGAAATTCAATCCGTTCACCAAAGAGATTCCAGTAGATAAATTATTTTTAAGTAACAATCTAGAGGAGCTTACTTCCCGCCTCATGTATCTTCAAAGGGCAAGGGGAATTGGTCTTATCATTGGTGAGGCCGGTACCGGTAAAACAACGGCTTTACGCCAATATGCTCAAAGTTTGAACCCGGCTTTATTTCAATCCTTTTATTTTCCCCTGGCAACGGTAACGGTACAGGAATTCTATCGGGGATTAGCCTTGGAACTGGGCGAAGAACCTAAGCATAAGAAGGTAGATCTTTTCCGCCAGATTCAGTCGGCAATTGGTTCCATGTATTATGAGCGCCGGGTTACACCTGTTATCATTTTAGATGAGATTCACATGGCTTCCAACAAGTTGCTAGAGGATTTACGGATAATTTTTAATTTCAATATGGATTCAGAAAATCCATTCATCTTAATCCTGGCAGGACAACCCCTGATCCGCAGCAAGTTAGCCTTGAATGTGAATAATCCTTTAAGGCAGCGGATTGTAGTGAAACATATGATGAGTAACATGCAAAAAGATGAATTAGGAGGGTATCTGAAAACCCGTCTGGCCTTTGGTGGTACACATGAAGAACTTTTCACGGCACCATCGATGGAAGCTATTTATGGCGTTACCAATGGAGTACCACGGCTGGTAAACAGCCTGGCTACAAATTGCCTCCTGTATGCTTGTGAGAAAAAGCAAAGACAGGTTGATGAAGAAACTGTCTATCAAGCTCAAAGTGAATTGAATTTCTAATCTTACTACCGGTCAGCCGCTGGAGTTATTTGATTCTGGCGGCTTTTGGTTTAATCAAATTGGATACCACTTTAAAATGAGAAATGAAATATTTTTATCGGGTTAATCTGCAAAATTAACTCATAATGGCTCAATATGAGGTGGTTTTAATTTGAGAATTATGGCAGGATTAATGTGAGAATTCACAATGAATATCAAGAAAGAACTAATAGGCAGGGGGAACTGAGAGGCAAACGGATACTATTTTGAAAGTTTCTCCTTGCTGTGCGGGGTTTAATCCCCCGTTTGAATCGTGGTTTTTGTGCGCGTGACCCGCCGCCTGTTGACCTGGGCAGGGCTGAAGAGATTTTGATCCCCCTACCCTTGAGGATACTTTGTTTCTTTGATAATATTAGTTCAAAGAATCCTTGAATGCTGTTTGCTTAATCAGCATATACTACCAAAGGAGGAATACGAATGTCTAAGACGCAAGTAAAAGGGGAAAATCCTATGTTAATAAAACGTATCTCTGTATCTCAAAAGCGCCAGATAACTATACCGATTGAGTTCTATAACAGTGTCGGCATTGATAAGGAAGTCGAATGCTACGTCCAGAACGATACCATTGTGATCCGCCCCGTTCGGGAAAGCAGCGGTGAATTTGACGAACAGATCTTAGCTGATTTAATAGGGCAGGGTTTGTCCGGACAAGAACTCCTGGGCAAATTTAAAGAAACACGTCGTCAGATCCGCCCTGCGGTGGAACGCTTACTTGATGAAGCCCATCGGGCTGCTCAAGGCGAAGCATCAAGCAATACGTATGAAGATGTTTTTGGCTCGGAGGCAGAGTGATGGCAAAACTGATCATTTTACCTCCCGTTGCGCGCTACCTTAAGAAGCTAAAAGAGAAACCGCTCAAAGATAAGTTCAAAGCCACTATTGACCAGCTTCTGCTAGATCCATATTTGGGAGATCCCAAAACCGGCGATCTTAGTGGTGTATATTGCTGTGATATTTTTTATAACAAGACCAACTACGAGCTTGCCTATACAGTTATTGAAGAAAACGGAGAAAAGGTAGTTGTTATTCTTGCTGGTACCCGCGAAAACTTTTATGAAGAACTAAAACGATATATGCAGCATCCTCGTAAATAGCTTTAAGGGTTTATCCCCAGCGCCCGCCCTCACGAGCGGTGATTCCGTCCTTAGGGCATCAATCAGGCTGGCTTTTTCCTTATTCGTCAGCTTCCGTAGATTGATGCCCTAGTCTTTTTTATGATTTCCGCCGCCTTGTTTTAGTATGTCCAGTTCCATTTGTTTACGATATATCTCTTTTTTCAGTGATTTAACCTCTGCCAAAAGCACATCCCTATTGTCAGGAAGAGGCGGCCAGTTAAGACCGGAATTTCCGGTGGACGATCGATAACCCCCTTCATTTCAGGGGGGGGGTATACTTTTGCGCAAAATCCTGTATTTTCGCGTATTAGTATCACCTTTCTCTCAAAACACACGTGGAGACAGTGGTAAGGATATATCGGGGGTAAAGTACCGGGAATCGTACATTTATAATGCTGGAAGATATGTTGCCGCAGACGTAAAATAGGGTTAGGGTCGTGTGTGGGGAGTATGAAGGAGGTAAAAATCTATGAACCTATGTGATATATGCAAAAAAAATCAAGTTGATATACATGTGGGGACACCCAGTGGAGAAAATCTCCACCTTTGCTGGGAATGTAACAACAACCTCGCTGCTGAATATTTAGGTATAGACCTTATACCTTTTAGGAACGGCATTTACGAATATACCGGCATAAGAGGTAAAAAGCATACGTTTAGGATTAACCAGATTGTACATCCAGTTGGAATCGGCTATGAAGCAGATGAGATAACGGTTGACCAAAGTCCTGGATTCAAAGTAGCGGTAATGGACAACCTGGATTGTGATCAAGCGGTACTTTTCGATAAGCTGGAAGCCAAGATTAAAAAGACAATATTTAAGAGATATCTCAAAATCAGTAAAGATTCTTATTTTGGTAAACGTATTATCATAAAGAACGATGAAGTAGTGGGCAGATTTGAATACGATGAGAGAAACGAAAGTATTCCTATGGTAGTAATCGATGGGAAAGCATTTTCCTGGGATGAGCTGGGCAAGATGCTGACTACATATGAAGGTTTTCAGTTCGCATTGGAGATTTACGATATGACTGATGATATCAAGTAAAAGTGTATATTGAAGATGTGGTGAAGTACCACGTGACAAGGGGACGGGGGTATTGACACACAATGATTATATGTGGTATTAATTACCACAGAGGTGATTTTTGTGCCAAGAGTGGCAAGGATAAAAAGTAAGAGTCGAATATACCATGTTATTATGAGAGGAATTAATCGTCAGATTGTGTTTGAGGAGAATGAAGATTGCGTCAAATTTATTCAAACCTTGCAGAAATACAAGGCGATTAGTAAATACAGATTATATGCTTATTGTTTGATGGGTAATCATCTCCATTTACTGTTGATGGAAGGCACGGAACCCCTAGGGAATGTAATGCGAAGGATATGTAGCAGCTATGTTTTATGGTACAACAAAAAGTATGACAGGGTAGGGTACTTATTTCAGGATCGATTTAAAAGCGAGCCTGTAGAAGATGATGGATATTTTCTAACAGTACTTAGATATATATTTCAGAATCCTGTAAAAGCTGGTATAGTAACTAAAATTAAAGATTATAAGTGGACTAATTATACTGACTACATTGAAGGAAGCAATAAAACCGATACGGACTTTGTTCTTGATATTTTTAATACAAATAGAGAAAGAGCAATAAGGAGTTTCATTGAGTATATAAACAAAACGAACGATGATAAATGTCTGGATATCCCGGGAAAACGGCAGTTAACGGATGAAGATGCTAAAAAAATAATCAAGGATCATTGTCATATTTATAATGCGCTAGATTTGCATAAGTTTGATGTTAATAAGAGAAATCAATACTTAAAAGAGTTGAAGGAAGGTTATGGCTTATCAATTAGACAAATAGAGAGGTTGACGGGAATTGGCAGGGGGATTATCCAAAGAGCCTAGTGTGACAAAACCCCCGTCCCCATGACACGGCGTCCCCATGACACGGACACGCATGGGAAAATATGGGAAAATAAAGAATAAGAAGGGAGAAATGTATTATGAAGATTCAGATTTAGCCAAAAACGAAGAGTGGGAAATGGGCAGCTATATTAACTTTGCTCTTTATTGCATTGATGGTTTTAAAGTTATCGGCTTTAGCTATTGCAATCCGACTTCCGTTTCCTTCACCATTAATTGCCGGGTTGGGAATGATTGGCTTTGTTTCGGGTGTCATTTCAATTTTCAAAAATAAAGACAGATCATTATTTGTTTTATTGTCTATACCAATTGGACTGCTGATTATTTTTTGGGTTGCGGCTGAAATAGCGTTTCCTCATTAATAGCCGCTATTTCATCATTCGCTTATGGAGGTAAAAATTATGGCGATTGGTATTTTGATTGCAATAGCCTCAATTATTGGCATAGTCTATGGAATCATTAAGAAGAACAAACCGTATTGGCTGAGGGTGCGCCGGTCAAGGAGGTGGCTTTTTTCGGCTGCACCGATGCTTACTGTAACGGAAAATTTTTGGTCTGTTGAGCTGTCTTGATTTTCTTCGGTTTTTTGGGTCGGTCTTTACTTCGGATGGAAAACTCGGCCTGGGCTATATTCTGACGTAGTATTTCCAGATGGGGTATTACATCGGCCAGTTTTTTTCGGAAAAATATAATTACAAACTCTTCTCCACCATAGCGAAAGGCTCTTCCTCCCACGGTAACCTGGTTTAATTTGGAGGCCACCATTCTTAATACCTAATCACCCACATCATGACCATAATTGGTCATTAAACTTTTAAAAGTCGATATCCACCATGGCTACAACATAATTGCCGCTGAGTATCATCACTTATAATAGGCCTGGACAAGGGTAAAATAGTAAATTCGTATCTATAAGTGAAAGGATACTTTTTTATTTTACATAAGCAAAAAATGAGCTAGTGCTGCTTCGGATAGAAAGGATTTGAAGATGGGGAAAAAACTATTCGTATTCAATAAAATTGCCATTGTTTACGGTCTTTTTTTTAATTGGCAAGTGGGGAACTACCGCTACATTTTGAATAATGTCAAAGACGAGTTGGATTTTTCCACCTATCGAAGCGTCATCGACATAGGATGCGGTACAGGAGCACTATGCAAGGTGTTTCAAGAATATGGTCTGGAGGTGACCGGGCTAGATCCTGCCGAAGCTATGCTTGCGATTGCTACGAAAAAGGCTGGGAAAATAGAACCAAACGAACCGTTTATTCGGTTTATTCGTGGCGATGCGCTTAATGGGCTCCCATTCCGTAAAAGAAGTTTTGACTTGGCCATAACATCCTATGTGGCCCACGGGCTTATGCCAAAGGAGAGGCTGATCCTTTACAATGAGATGAAAAGAGTGGCAAGGCATACAGTTGTTTTGTTAGACTATAACGAACACCGTTCATTGATTAGCGACATTGCAGAATGGCTGGAAGGCGGAGACTATTTTAACTTCATAGGAAACATCAGGGATGAATTAATGCAACAGTTCGGCAATCTTAAAGTCATCAATACCGGCAAGCGTTCTGCGATGTATATTTGTAAAATAGACTAATGCATTACATTACTAAGTTTTCCCACAGTTGATTTGGATTTCGCCTTGCTGGTAACGATACTGCAGACCTAGCTTCATGTTCTGACTTAAAGATTGGCTTTCTTGTTGGGCGAGGGAGGCCATAATTGTCAGCATCATGACCTCGCCCTTGGAATCCAGCATCACTGCATCCTATGTGGCTACCGGTGTTATTCTTGTTCGGATATTTTTAAGAAAAGCTCCGAAGATTTTCTCTTATGCCTTATGGGCGGTGGTGTTGTTTCGGTTTATTGGGGTCCTTTACAGCATTCTTTTTAGTGTTCGGAACTTTGATAACATAAACCGAAAACAGGCACCCCTGTGTAGCTTCCAGACTATGTGGTATTTGTGCTGGACTTATTATTATATCCCCGGATGAAGCTATCGCACTTTTTTCGCCTACAGTAATAATACCTTCGCCTTCTATAACTTGAAAAAGCACATCCACCGGTGTTTTGTGGGAAGGAACCTGTTCTCCTGGTTCGAGAAGCAAATTGATAATACCAATTTCGGGCATGTCTATGATCGGCCTACCTTTTATACCCCAGCCAGTCTGCATATAGGGCAACTCATTCACTTTGATAATTTCCATTTAGACCGCCTCCTATATATTTAAACTAATAAGGTTATTTTTACTTTCTTCGAATCGATTAGCTAACTTAGCATTTGGCTGAATCTGCTCTGAACGAATAGTGTCTATTGCTCTTGAAAGGGATTATCCCGAAATGCGCCATCTTGAGACAGTCCCTGCTGCATAGATTATCCGAGGATTTTCTTCAGATCTTCATCAGGTGTCGAAATCGGGGAAATGTTGAAGTTGTCCACTAAATAATTCAGGACGTTAGGAGAAACAAAGGCCGGAAGTGTTGGCCCCAGGTAGATGTTTTTGATACCCAAAGACAGCAGTGTCAGTAAGATGCTGATCGCCTTCTGTTCATACCAGGAGAGAACCATGGTAAGAGGCAGTTCATTCACACCGCAGCCAAAAGCTTCAGCAAGTGCTGCTGCGACACGAATTGCACTGTAGGCATCGTTGCACTGTCCCATGTCCATGATACGAGGTAGTCCGCCGATTTCTCCCAAATCCAAATCATTGAAGCGGTATTTGCCGCAGGCCAGCGTCAGAATCACACTGTCCTGAGGTGTTTGGCGAACAAACTCGGTATAATAGTTGCGACCGGATTTAGCGCCGTCACAGCCGCCGACCAGGAAGAAGTGCTTAATGGCTCCAGCTTTAACGGCATCGATTACCGTATCTGCAACCGACAGTACAGTACCGTGCCCAAAGCCGGTTGTTACCTGTGTTCCTCCGTTAATACCGGTCATTCTGTGCTCCTCGGTATAACCTCCCAGTTCCAGTGCCTTTTCAATGACTGGTGTGAAGTCTTTAGCTTCGTCGATGTGCACCATTCCCGGATAAGCTACCACCGCGGTGGTGAAGACGCGATTACGGTAGCTGTCTTTTACCGGCATCAGGCAGTTGGTGGTGTAGAGAACAGGTGCGGGAATATGGTCAAGTTCCTTTTGCTGGTTATACCATGCGGTGCCAAAGTTACCTTTAAGATGGGGATAAGCCTTCAGTTTCGGATATGCATGGGCGGGAAGCATCTCGCCATTTGTATAAATATTAATGCCCTTACCCTTGGTTTGCTCTAACAGCTGATACAAGTCATATAGATCATGGCCCGTTACCACGATAAAAGGACCTTTCTCAATGGTAAGCGGTACAGTTGTGGGCACGGGTGTTCCGTAAGTTTCCGTATTTGCTTTGTCCAGCATCTCCATGCATTTGAGGTTGACGGTGCCGCTTTCCATTACCAGGGGCAGTAGTTCGTCCATACCCCAATCCTCACCGATAGCAAACATGCCCTTATAGAAGAAATTGTTAACTTCCTCATCGCTATACCCCAGGATCAGTGCATGATAGGCATAGGCGGCCATACCGCGCAGACCGAACAGGAGCAGAGATTTCAGTGAACGAATATCCTCGTTGTCATTCCACAGCTTTTCAATATCATAATCACCGGTATTGACACCAGGGTTTCCAACCTGAGCTAGCAAAGTATTTTTCGCGTTGCGGACCGCTTCAATCTGGCGGGTTATTGCTTCGTTGTCAAAGTTTACGTTGGTGACTGTGGTAAAAAGGGCTTCCAGCATGGTGCGGTGTGTCGCTGCATTAGGTTTATTCACCTGTGCTGCACGCGCCAGGCCGACGAGCGCGCCGGTCAGTTCATCCTGTAATTTGGCAGTATCCGCTTTTTTGCCGCAAATACCTGCTTTACCAATACATGCGATTGATTTTGTGGTCTGCTCACACTGAAAACAAAACATATCTGCCATTATGATTACCTCCATCCATTTTTGTTTTGTTAGTCTAAAATCCTTCCGTCAGAGGAAATGGTGAATACCTGGCAGGGAATCATTTTTCTGCAGTCCCGGAGTGCCGCTTTGACAGCGTTTTCGATACCGCCGCAGCATGGAACCTCCATGCGTACAATGGTGACGCTTTTTATGTTGTTTGCCTTTAAGATTTCTGTCAGTTTCTGGGTATAGCTTCCGCTGTCCAGCTTCGGGCAACCGATAAGCGTGATGCGATTTTTGATGAATTTATCATGGAAATTACCATAGGCGTAAGCCGTACAATCTGCTGCAATGAGCAGATTAGCACTCTCAAAGTAGGGCGCGGTTATAGGCACAAGCTTAATTTGAACGGGCCATTGCCTGAGCTGTGACTGCATGGGATTGGTACAATCTTGTGCTGGATGGTCGTTTTTAGGTTCAATCATTTTTACATTGGTACCGGGACAGCCACAGGGCAGGATGCTGTTTTCGGCCTCGCATTGCTTTTTCGCTTGTACAGCACTCTCGTCGTATGGGGCGGCTTCTCGTTCTTCAAAAGAAATTGCGTCGGTTGGACAGACCGGCAGACAATCTCCTAGTCCGTCACAGTAATCGTCCCGCAGCAGTTTAGCCTTGCCGTTTAAAATTCCTATTGCGCCCTCATGACATGCTTCGACACACAGACCACATCCATTGCACAGGGATTCATCAATCCTAATGATTTTTCTGATCATGCCATCCTTCCCTCCTCTCTGTAAATACTATATCATAAACGTTTTGCTTCAATCGGTTGCAAATGCAACACAAACATGATAAATTTAACCATAATAAAAGGATGTGAGTTGTATATGCAAAGAGATTTGGGGAAAAACGTTAAATTATTTAATGATATTAAAGCAGATGATTTGTCTGTTATGCTGTCCTGTCTCGGTGTGAAAAACCAACAATATGAAAAAAGAAGTATTATTATAATGGCGGAAGATAATGTGGATCATGTGGGGGTTGTTTTGTGGGGGGCAGTCCTGATTGTGAAAGAGGATTTTTCCGGGAACCGATCGATTGTTGATCATATCGGGCAGTATGAAATGTTCGGTGAAGCCTTCGCTTGTGCCGGAATACAAAAGTCACCGGTCACAGTTGTTGCCGCTGAAAAAAGCGAAATCATGTGGATTCAGTTTCGCCGGATAATCAATACATGCTCTATGAGTTGCGTATTTCATGCCAAGCTAATAGAAAATATGATGAAAGTACTTGCCGTAAAGAACTTGCAAATGAATCAAAAACTAGAGATTACATCGAAAAGAAATTTGCGGGATAAACTGAAGGCGTATCTTCTCATACAGGCAAAAGAGGCCAAATCTTTTGATTTTATAATACCGTTGAACAGAAGCGAGCTGGCAGATTACCTATATGTGGACAGAAGCGCCTTGTCTAGAGAACTATGCAAAATGAGAGATGAAGGACTCATAGAGTTTAACAAGAACCACTTTTGCATGACTAGAGACTGACCTTAACCTTGCCGGCATAATCATCGAAATGGGGTTGGGGAATTTTATTGACGCGGTGACGGGGTAAGGAGGGTTCTTTATGGCAAAAATTGCGGTGGTCTATAAATCTAAATATGGCAGCACGGAAAAATATGCGCATTGGATTGCCGAAGATGTCAAGGCTGATATTTTTATAGCCGACAACGTCAAGCTCAATATTCTTTTAGATTATGATACGATCGTTTACTGTGGGGGATTGTATGCTGGCGGGATACTGGGTTTCTCGTTGATAAAGAAAAACTATGCTCAGCTCAAAAACAAAAAAATAATTGTTGTTGCTGTGGGAGCTACATTAAAAAAAGAAATCGCACTTGCAGAGGTAAAAGGAAGCAACTTTACCCCCGAAATGCAGAATAGAGTATCACTTTATCTGTTGCGCGGGGGATTTAATTATAAGAAAATGAACCTGTTGGATAAAACATTAATGTATCTTCTGGTAAAATCATTGAAGTTTAAAAAGAAGGAGGAATTGGACGACGATTCTAAAGGTATGATAGCTACTTATGGAAGAGTTGTCGACTTTACGAACAGGAAAGCGATTGTTCCAATTATCAATGCAATTATGGATTCTTGGAAGGCAGAGTGACAAGGGGACGGGGGTATTGACACACAATGATTATATGTGGTATTAATTACCACAGAGGTGATTTTTGTGCCAAGAGTGGCAAGGATAAAAAGTAAGAGTCGAATATACCATGTTATTATGAGAGGAATTAATCGTCAGATTGTGTTTGAGGAGAATGAAGATTGCGTCAAATTTATTCAAACCTTGCAGAAATACAAGGCGATTAGTAAATACAGATTATATGCTTATTGTTTGATGGGTAATCATCTCCATTTACTGTTGATGGAAGGCACGGAACCCCTAGGGAATGTAATGCGAAGGATATGTAGCAGCTATGTTTTATGGTACAACAAAAAGTATGACAGGGTAGGGTACTTATTTCAGGATCGATTTAAAAGCGAGCCTGTAGAAGATGATGGATATTTTCTAACAGTACTTAGATATATATTTCAGAATCCTGTAAAAGCTGGTATAGTAACTAAAATTAAAGATTATAAGTGGACTAATTATACTGACTACATTGAAGGAAGCAATAAAACCGATACGGACTTTGTTCTTGATATTTTTAATACAAATAGAGAAAGAGCAATAAGGAGTTTCATTGAGTATATAAACAAAACGAACGATGATAAATGTCTGGATATCCCGGGAAAACGGCAGTTAACGGATGAAGATGCTAAAAAAATAATCAAGGATCATTGTCATATTTATAATGCGCTAGATTTGCATAAGTTTGATGTTAATAAGAGAAATCAATACTTAAAAGAGTTGAAGGAAGGTTATGGCTTATCAATTAGACAAATAGAGAGGTTGACGGGAATTGGCAGGGGGATTATCCAAAGAGCCTAGTGTGACAAAACCCCCGTCCCCATGACACACCTTATCCAAAGAGCCTAGTGTGACAAAACCCCCGTCCCCATGACACATGCGTCCCCATGACACATGACACACAAGAGCGCCCGGGTTTCCGCAGTGGCGATGCCCGTTACTTCCAGCCTATGATCAGCCTGAAACTCTGCCACTACATCTCTGGTTTGCCCGTCATAGACCTGGTTTGCCCGGCAATTATAGCCCAGTGCGATTAGCTGCTGCTTCATTTCCAGGACATCATCCCCGGTAAACCCTTCCTTCAAAAAGGGTATCTCAAAGGAGTCAGCCATCGACTTCAAGTGCCGGAATCTTTCATCAATGTTTTCCGGGGTGACTTTATATGTTCCGGTCTTAAGCCCATTACATATCAAATCTCCGCCTGCCGGTGCATAATGTACCCTATCCTTATAATTATCAAGATCGTCGACAAAGCCTTCCAGGTCGCTGAACATATGAATCTCAGCGTTGTCATATTTCAATATACTGAGCATAATCTCTTTATGAATGGCCAAATAATCATCGACCGTACCCTCATAGACTAGGTCATAGGTGTTCAGAATGCTTATACAGGGAACAATAAACACAAATTTGATCGCAGGATTCTCTTTCAGAAAGGGAATAATATTTTGCTCAACATTTTTCTTAGCTTTTGTACGATAATCGATCACAGAACTCTTATCAGCCACCTTGCCATGACGGACGTAGAGGCTGCGGGCAACCGCCAGGGTACTGTATATGCTGGTGCTTTGGCTTCTGTCCACCTCAAATACGGTTTTCGCAGGAATCTTATCCCGCTTATCATATCCCGGCTGAAATTTATCGCCTAACCAATTAATCAGTATAAAGGCGCTCATTTTCGATACTTCTTTATTTAAAACATATTTAACATCATCGATTGGATTGGAGTTATAGAGATATAATGGTATATCGCCTTCATACTCCATGTGCAAATGGGGAAAGTTTAACTCATAATAGATGGTTTGCAGCCGGTTCCTTTTCAGTGATTCCCGTAGAAACAAGGTATAAATATTGGGTCTGCCTGCTGATTTGCTTAATGATATAACCCTGAGCCCTGACTGTTCACCTAGTTTATCGCTGGAAATAAAGTTTGATAACGACGAACCGACGATCACCGCCTCAGTAGGTGTGTTTTTAACGCGGCCAATCAGCCAATACATAGCGTATTCTTGGGTGTATTTATAGTAAGGCTTCATTTTGGAAAGCGGTGAGTGATACTGCATAAACGGATCAACGATAATGTTAATCATCATCAATACCAGCAGGCATACGGATGTAGCCCCCAAAACAAAAGCGACCCATTTATTTCCGTTCATCACCACACCCCTTAAAATCCCTGGTAGATAAAGGCCGAAATCGATGACATGAACAATATAGAGCACAGCAGCAGAACCACGGTGAATACAGCGTTGACCACCGTGGGTTTAAACTCAATCTCATGCAAATTCTTAAACAAAAGGATAATGACAAAGGTGAAAGCCAAAAACAATATCATATCAAGTCCGTTGACCCATGTACTGGGGTTTACCACATGAAGCAGGTTTTCCAGCCTGGTGATTACCGGCAGCTCAAAACATTCCAAAAGGGTTTGCGTAACCGCCAGAGGTTGAAACTCCGCTATTCTTTTGATAATGGTGAAACCCTGGGTGATCGAGTCCGCTCTGAAGAACACCCAGGCAATGTTGACAAATAAGAAGGTTAAAAACCATTGCACGACCTTGTGCATCTTATTCCATTGGGTTGTAAACCTTCTGGTCAAGACACTGGCCAGGCCATGCAGGAACCCCCATAGAACAAAGGTCCAATTAGCTCCGTGCCAGAAACCGCTGATCAGGAACACGATCATAATATTGGCGTAAGTCCGGACTGGTTCTTTACGGTTGCCGCCCAGCGGGATATATATATACTTGGTCAGGAATCTGGTTAAGGTTATATGCCATCTTTTCCAGAAATCCTGGATCGACAGAGCTTTATAGGGTGAATTAAAGTTGAGCGGCAGCTTGATATTGAACATCAGTCCAATACCTATGGCCATATCAGTATAACTGCTGAAGTCAAAGTATATCTGGAAGGTATAAGACAACATTACAATGAACGCATCCAGAGAGGTTAATGATCCAACCGAAGCATAGCCCCAGGTCACCGCTTTGGCAAAAACATCGGCAATAAAGATTTTTTTAGCCAGACCAATGGCGAACATCAAGATACCATATGAAAAATTCTCGTAGTTTATGCTATGATTTTTCTTTTCGTTAAGCTGGGGCATGAATTCGTGATGTAAAACGATAGGCCCTGCAATCAAGCGTGGAAAAAAGGCCACAAAAACTGCATAGTCCAGGAAACTATAATCCGCAGTTTCTCCCCGGTATGAGTCAACCACGTAGGCAATTTGCTGAAAGGTCAGGAAGCTGATACCCAATGGCAGGATGATATTTTTCAGCTCAAATGAAGCCTGAAACAGCAGATTCATATTTTCGATAAAGAAATTGAAGTATTTAAAGTAAAACAGTATCAGTAGATTTAAACTGATTACAATAAAAAGAAGCCACTTTTTCTGCGGAACAGTTCGCCCGGAGGCCAGCAATAGTTTCGAAAAAAAGTAGTTTAGAAGTATGCCGGCGCAAATGATATAAAGATATCTAAAGTTGAAATACGAATAAAAAACCACGGACATGACCAGGAGCAGAGCTTTGGCCAGCAAGTTCCATCCCAATTTATGCAATTGATAATAAGCGATTAATGTAAATGGCAAAAATGCCAGGATAAATATGTAGGAGTTAAACTGCAATTCCGTACCCCTCTGAATAGTCATTCGCAACTATAATAATTGTCGTATCCTCGACTATATTATCACAGAATTTTATGAAACACATTGGTGATTCACAATATTTACATACTTTTTCCGAACTTGAGAACCTAAAGTAAATGCTATGGTATCAAGTCATTGTTTTTGGTGGACAACAGGTAGGCAATATTGTTAAGAACGAGCTGTCAAATCTTCCTGAAACAACTGCGGGATGGACGAAATAGGGGCGGCCTAAGGGCCGCCTCGTTCCAAAATATATTAAGGCTGCTTGCTGCTATCTCTCCCAGCTAGCTGCCTTCATATCTCCATTTTAATAACAAAAGCTGCAATTTAGTAGCCGTCAAGCGTAAATTCCAGCAGTAAAATTGGCCGTTTAGATTCCTCAAAATAGCGTTTGCTCCTAAATCCCAACAATCCGTTATTTTCTAAACCGGTGATAATGAAACCCTGGTTATGTTCTGGCTGCTGGTGCCATTCCCTGGCCAGATCGCTTATATCAATGTTCAGGAAACGAAAGTGCTTGGGTTTGATCTCCGTAGAATAATGCTGGGTAGTACTGCTTTGTGGTTGCGTGTTCCAGGTGACCGTACTTTCATTCCAAGCTTCGATTACTGGCCTTATTGTTAGTACTGGGTCTTTATAAGCAACCTCGTTTCTACACAGGTTTAATATCAGGCTAGCCTCAATGATCCGCGCCTGCTTGGATAGTGGTCGCATATCAAAGTGCAGCAGTGAGTGATAAATATCCCCGGAGGAAAGATCGCGGCCTATATAGCTTGATAGTGAGTTTCTATAGTTGTGGTTGGCATAATATTTGCTTATATAGCTTTCATGATTGGGGGTTATGATTAGGACTTTTACTTGATTTTCTTCCCGTTGGGACTCAGCGGTAAAAGCGGACTGATCCTCTATATCATTATTATCATTAATAGCAAGCTCGTTCTTAGTTTCGGGATCAGTTATCCTAGTTCTTGCCGGGTTACTTTTCTCCCCATTAACTGAAGTGGTTTTATCAGAAAGCTTCTGCATCAGTTTCTGGAGCAAGGCAGCGTGTTTCTTCTCGCTGGAAAGTATGTTTTGCGTTATTTCTTCTTGCAAATTCGGGTCTGGCATCTGGGAAGAGATATCCTGATAAAGTTCCAGTAATTTCGATTTCTTTTCCATAGCCGTGGCTAACATGGAGTTAAGGTCTTTTGAGTTCATCGGAATAACCACCTCCAAAGATTTATGCACCATCTTATGGTTCTGATATGGGAAATGTTCCATATAAACACAATAATTACAAAATGCTCTTTCCCAGCCTGGATATAGTTTAACTATATTAAAACATCCCGCTTGCCTCATTTGACATAGAGGAAGCAGTAACCAAATGAACTGGAAAACATATAATGAAATTACCGCAAAATACCAGGCGGATAAAAATTTGGGAGGTGAAGAGGGGTGACATGTCAAAACTTCAAACAGATGGTGTGGGAAGCGATTGCAGATGAAATTGGTGCAGTAGCAATGTATGCACAAATGGCTAATATGGTAAACAATGTAGAGCTCAAGACCCTGATACTCAGTATTGCTGGTGATGAGTATGGACACGCTAAATTCTGGTTAGCAGTCTATAACCTGGATGACTAAAAAATAAGGCGAGAGTTCGTAGCTCTCGCCTTTAATCCAAGTCAATATTGCTAGATTTTTTCCCCACATTCTGCACAAAACTTGCTGCCGGGGTTTACTTTTGCTCCACAGGACGGGCAGAATTGTGCTGCTTTAAGTTTGGCCCCACATTCCGGACAGAACTTGGCATTGCTGGCTAGAGGTGCCTCGCATTGCGGACAACTAGCTCGTACATTCTCCCGCCAATTCTCCAGACCAAGTTTCTTGTCCTCCTCGGCCATGGCAGCATGTGCCCATACCTCCTCTACTGATTTACTAGCCTGGGCTGCAGCCATTTCTACTCCCAGGTCAGGGGCACATTCTTTACATAGACCTTTTTTATTGTTCCAGCACTTCTGGCGGCACACCCAGGATGAACAGCGCGGGCACTGTATAAAATCAGGTTTTAGCTCGTTGCAGGCATCTTCAAAGGCCTCATCGTGTGATTTCTCCCAGGAAGCAGACCTAACTCTTTCACTAACATCAGCTGCACTGCTAAATAATCCACCCAGCAAGCTACCGGCAGTGTCTAATACGCCGGTTACTGTACCGGTGATACTTGGTTTAAAGCGTGTCCGGTAACCGCTTCCGCAGCGGTCGCAGTAAAACTCGAATTGAAAGCCCTTATTAGTGCTGAGATCACTATAATTTTTAACAAATTCGATCCTGTCCGCCATAGTTTACCCTCCTTTAAATGGTTAGCAAGCTTTTATATTTATTTGTAATTCTAGCATATACAAACGCTATCAAGGGAGGGAATTCTCTCGCTTTCAAGAGGGGAGTACTAACCGAATAAGCCGGAAATGAATCCCCGAGTTTTTCATGTTGGGGATATGTGAAAATTTTATCGTTTGGCCCCTTTTCTACTACCTGGCCGTCCAGCATATAAACGGGCGTATCGATACTACATAACTTATGCCATAACTTATGCCGGTTTTTAATTTGCATGTTAAACCTCATGCCTGCAGAACGTAAGCAATTATGAAAAGGGGGTTTTCGCAGAAGAGTTCTTTTGACGTAGAAAGAGGCAGATTTTTGGAAAGTCAACTATATGGTTCCGATGCGTTATAATTGATGAAAAAGTCATTAAAGAAAAAATATAGTGACCTTACTGCAAATCCTTTTTTTGACGAAGAACATGGCAAAGCAGGTGAGAAGATGGATGAACAAGATTACCTACAGAGCGAAGGGGAATATGATGATACGCTAGATGAATACCTGGAAATGTTGGAGGAAGACGAGGCCTCTAGTGGGAGTAAACGAAGTCGGCCGGTTTTCAAAATCGGAGCTGTCGTAATTCTCTTGGCTTTTATAGCTTTTGCCTATGCCTGGCTGCCGTTTTTGTGGCCGCCCCATCTGGATTTTTTACAACAGGACCAGGCTTTATCTGAGGAAGATTTGGTGCTTCGTTGTAAACCGGCGGTAGTAAATATTCAGGCCAAGAAAACCGGGGATGCGTTGAGCAGTCAGGGAACCGGTATTAACCTGGAAGCCGAGGGGATGATAATTACCAATCGTCATGTGGTGGAAGGGGCAGAATCGGTTAAAGTAAGTTTTAGCGATGAAAAGAGCTATTTTAGCCGGGACATGGAAATCATTGATGGCTATGACCTGGCGGTTATTAGACTGAAAGCCAAGGACCTTCCATTCGTGGCCGTAGAAACAGAGCAGATGGTGGAGCGAGGACAAATTGTTACCATTATCGGTAACCCCCGTGGATTCCAGCGCATATCTTCCCGGGGTGAAGTGAAAGAGTATTTTGAAACTGATGCCGGAATGCCGGCGTTTACTATTAATGCCCCCATTGCTCCCGGCAGCAGCGGCAGCCCGGTATTAGATGAAAAGGGGTGCTTGGTAGGCATCATTTTTGCCATTGGAACCGTTAAACTCGATGGTGAAGAGCAGGAGCGCGCCCTGGCTATTCCCGCCACTGCCCTGAATTATACCGAAACCAGGTGAATATGTACCCCGCTTCCTTAAAGAGGTCGGTTCCCGTTAACAAAAAAGGCGGCGGGTTCTAATGCCCCACCTCACTGCAGCACTTGTTGAAACGGCTTCGCAGTTTATTCCGATGCTTAAAGAAAAAATAAAAGCCCGGTCCCCATTTTAACAGGAACCGGGCTTTAGCGTATTAACCCCCATGGCCGGGGGCCACAACCACCGATGAAAAGTGAGTTAGTAGGTGCTGAAATAGTAAAATGTAGTAGGAAATAAATTAAACCCCTTACGCCTCACGCCTCACTTTTCTTATTAACCACCCAAATAATTAGATGCTTATAGTGGAAGAGTACCAGACATTGCTCTTTTTAATGAGAAAAATATGCTGGCCGGTAAGCTGGGCATTGGTTTTAAACCACAGGTTGCTGTCGCTGTTGGCCGTAAGCTCGCTGACCTGGCCATCGGGCTTTATCTGGAACATGCAGGTAAAGCTGGACAGGTCGAGATCCCCCAGTTTGTATTCACTGTAGCTGTTGCCATTATGTTCTCCGCTCCTGCCGGTAGCAACGGCAGCTGCTTCAACGGGAGCTGTCCAGTCCAGAATAGCTTCATAGTTCTTATCGTCTTTGTCTACAACTTTGAGACTGTATTTACCAGAAGGCTTTTGAACATTAAACCACAGGGTGCTGTCAGTATTGGGGGTAAGCTGCAGCGTATCAGCATTGTCCTTTTGCAGGCTGATGGATTTGACATTATCCTGGGCCAGGCTGATTTGCTTGGTATCTACCTCAAAAATGTATTCTTGATATACCTGCCCATCATGCCCGCCTACTTTGCCCGTTTCTTTCAGGCTGGCAGCAATGACTGGCAGTTTTTCTACAACGGTGACTTCACAAGTGGCCGACTTGCTTGACTCGCCCCGGCTGGCGGTAGCGGTAATGTTAAGTGTACCGGTTTTATCGGCGGCGGCAGTAACCACTCCATTTTCTACAGTAGCCAGGTTGCTGTCGCTGCTGGACCATTTAACATTATTATCGCTGCTGCCATCGCTGTATTTAACGATAGCCTGGAGGGTGATGGATTTACCCTGCTGTACAGTGGCTGTAGCTGGCAGGCTTACGGATATAATTTCACCCTTGTTCAAAAGTCGCTGCAGTATGCTTGCCATCTCCGCCCGGGTGATGGCACTGTTGGGGTTGAAGTTCCCATTGGGGTTGCCGGAGATAATTCCTTCCTCGTAGAGAACCAGAATGTAACCGACATCCTCTCGGGAAATGAGAAGCCCATCCTTGAAGGGAACATTGGTGGTATCTGCAGGTTCCAATCCCAGAGCCTTGGCAATCATAACCACTACCTGGACACGGGAAGCCTGTACGGCCGAATGGAAACGGTTCAGTTTGATAATGCCCTTTTTAGCGGCTTTATCAGCATCTCCCCTTACCCAGGCCGGAACATCGGCTAATTTACTTTGCTCTTCATCTGTTGCTACTTCTTCATCGCTGGCATCCCTGGCAGCATCGTCGGCAGCCACACGCATGGCCAAAGAAAGAGCTTCGGCCTGAGTTAGCTTCTGATCGGGCTTAAATGTCCCATCAGGATAACCCCGCAAAAGCCCAATAGCCGCCATTTCTTCGATACACCGGGCTCCCCAGTGACGCTGGCTATCGGTAAAGCTAACAGCTTTCCGCTGAACGGGATTATCGTTGTTATAGAACCGGTACTCCTCGCGTAGGGATGTTTTTACCCGCTCTTGCAGGGATTTCTTGACCGCCTTTTGTTCCTGTTTAGCTACTTTCTCTTCCTGCCGGGTTGTCTTTTGTTCCTGCCGGGTTGTCTTTTGTTCCTGCTTGATGTCTTTTTGTTCTGATTTTAGCGATTTTTCTTCCTGACTACGGCTTTCCATTTGTTTTTGCTGGCCTGGGGCCGATAGCTTTTGGCTGTTTTCGGCTTTTGGATTGCTATTGCTGTTTCCCAAGCCATGGCCGTTATCCGGTTTGGCCATTACACCCGTGGACAGCAACGCTACCAGCAGCAGAGCCAGTATGGACGACAGGGTTCTCTTCATAAATCTTTCCTCCTTTAGCTGTTCTTATTTATATATACGAAGGAGGAAATAGTTTTTTGGGGGTATCAAGGGAAATAGTGGCACTGTCCCTTTTCGCTTGTTCAGCCCTGGTTCCGGTTTTTTTCTGGGGCCATAGCGGTATCGGTAAAGCAAGTGACGTAATCGATCCCAGGTCAGATACCGGATTGCTTTTTAAGGTTTTTAGCCTTTACCTTCCTTATTTATATCATCTTAAGGATATCTAAAGTCTCTATCTGCTCGGCCATCAAATCAAAATCACGATCATTGTGCAGAAGCAAGAGATTGTTTTCTATGGCGGTGAGTGCAATTAGAACATCTATTGTGCTGCGGGGTGTTATACCCTTGCGACGCAGGTCAAAATAGAGCCGAGCGGCTTTTTCATAGGTAGCTGTTTTCTCAGGCAAAAAATAAATGATTTGGGTTGAGAGATAGTCACGCAATTTTTCATATTCCTTTTCATTTTGTGTTCCTTGTAAAACCTCCTGAAAGGTATAGGAGGAAAAACCAAAATCTATATTACGGGACAAGACTTGATCAAAAAGTTGAATTTTTTCATTGATTTGCCCTTTAAGAAAACCGATGAGTACTGAAGTGTCAACCAATATCATTTTCGTCCCTCCCGCATAGCCTTGTAATCATAATTGTCGGCAAACTGTATTTTGCCGCGCAATTCTTTCAAGTCCTTACGGGTACGGCGCTCCACGAATTCTATCATAGCTTTTTCCACAACATCTTTTTTGGTTTTAAGACCAGAAACCTCCATTGCCCTTTGCATCAAGGTATCGTCTATTACAATATTGGTGCGCATGGCTATACACCTCCTTATACACATAATAGTATCTAGGATTTGTTCGGTCAATACAATTTTCGATGGAGATGAACCAACAGATATTGGTATACCCCGAACCTGTAATACAACCATCTAATGGGCTCAAAATGTGTACCCCAAAAGGGGGGGGGCAGTGGAATAAATGCTTTAAGTACGACCTTTTAAATATTAACGAAAAAAATGGGGACTATCCTTAACAGATAGTCCCCATTAATAAGCTCAATCGAATCACAATTTATTCTTCAAAAGCCTCACTTACTTTCCATACTTTCCATACGTTGCCGACCAAATCCGGCCCGGGTTTTAGTGTTTGTTTGCCTGGTCTCCATCCGGATGGGGTTGCCTCTGTTCCTTCCGAAGCTCTAACCAGTTGGAAGGCTTGAATTTGCCGGATAGATTCCTTGACATTTCTACCGACTGGCGGCGTTAACACTTCAAACCCCTGAATGATCCCGTCCGGATCAATGATAAATCTTCCCCGGGTTTCAATGCCACTATCTTCATCATAAATGCCATACATTTTACCAATACTGCCATCCTGGTCTGAAAGCATGGCAAAAGGAATATCCCGATTTATCATCTTCGATAATTCATGGTCATTCCACATTTTGTGTACAAAGATACTGTCAACACTACAGGAAAGAACCTCGACACCTAAATTCTTGAACTCTTCATACTTTTCAGCAACTGCTGAAATTTCAGTAGCTCAGACAAAGGTAAAATCACCTGGATAAAAGCATAATAGCACCCATTTGCCTTTAAACTCCGAGAGACTTACGTTGAAAAATTTACCTGCTGAATAAGCAGAAGCAGTAAAATCCGGGGCTGGCTTACCTACTTTTACCATAGATGATTTCGCCTCCTTGATAATAATTTGTTCATTTTCTTCGCTTGTGATAGAGGGCTTTTTAATAGGGGGCCTTTTACAACCTGCTTTGAATTCTTCCGGCATAAATCGAACCTCCTTCCCATGTTAGAATTATAACATAATATTATAATATAGCAAGATTCGACAAACGGCTTTTATTAAATCCCGTAACCAATTAATCTTCCGGAACGAACATGGTCTACCCCATTGCAACATTAATAAAAGAGCGAAGAAATTGCCATTAGGAGTAATTCCTCTCAGAAGCGTATATGTCCCACTTGTTAGTAACGAAAATACACTAAGGTTCTAACTGGAATACTTTCTTCTTTTGTATTTCCAGACAAATAACAAGCCGAGCAGAATACTTAATGTTGCGACAGCCACATAAGCTATTTCTGTACTAGTAATTCTGCCGCTTAAATCTCGACCTCCGAAGGGGCCATCCGGGGCATTGGCTCTATTCCCGGGGGGAGCCCATTCATTTCGTCCCTCCATGTCCGTGGGCATATTTTTCATCCTATCAATCATGCTGTCGTCCAGGCCCAATTCTTGGAGCCGGGCTATCTGGGCTGCGGATAATTGACCGCCTTCAGCCTCCCGCATAATTTCCAAGGCCTCAAATTTGACCTTGAAGCTGAAACGATCACTGTTTTTATCCTGAGCCACCATTCTCAGACTGGAATTGCCTTTGGGCCTGATGCCTACATTGTGATAAGTGTTGCCGTTTATAGTAACATCCGCCTGCCGGTATTCTTCCCGGGTAGCATTATCTATAATCCAGTCAAAATCCTTCGGCTCCATTTCAATATTTATCTCCATAATTTGCTCTTTATTAAAAAGCTTACTGGCATATTCAGGCTCGGCTGGGGCAGCGGTATCCGGATGGTGGGGGTACAGCGTCAGGAAACCCGCAGCCAGAACAGCAAGTGACATCAGTATAAGCACCAGTATATTCAGGTATTTGCTCGTTATCATTGCTCTCACCGCCATTAAGACATATATTCACCGTTGTAGCTTACCAGTACCGCATTATTTACCCCGTCAATACGGCTGACTTCGTTTACGAACTTAGTAGACATATCCTTTAACCTGATTTCCACCGTCAGCTCCACTCCGCTGCTGACCGCAACCGTTTTTGCTTTCACCACATGTTTTTTAACCTTTCCTTTCACATAATCCAAGGCCTTTTGCTCACTCTCGTCGTCAGCGCAGTTTATTACCAATATATAGGGGTTGTCGCTACTCTTCTGGTTTACGAAAAAAAGCATGATTATCCCGATGAACAAGGAACCGAAGATGGCCAGGGGAATAAGCCCGGCACCCAATACAATACCGATGCTAATGGCCCAGAACAAAAAGGCGATATCGATGGGTTCTTTGATAGCGGAACGAAAACGGACTATGGACAAGGCACCGACCATACCCAGGGAGAGAATGACATTGGAGCTGATGGCCATGATTATCAGTGTGGTTATAAGGGTCATTGCCAGCAGGGAAACACCAAAATTGGCGGAATACATGACTCCCTTGAAGGTCTTTTTATAAATCATAAAAATAAAGAGCCCCAGTATAAAAGCCAGTCCCAGGGCTATAGCGGTATCCAGCATAGAGAACGAGGTTACTTTATCTAAAAAGCTGGATTTAAAGATGTCATTAAAATTGAATTGTTCGACCGGGTTCATTAATTCTACCTCCCATTGATTAATAAGAAAAGTGAGGCGTGAGGCGTAAGGGGTGAGGGGTTAATTGATTCCTACTACATCTTAGCATTCAAGCCCCTACTAACTCACTTTTCATCGGTGGTTGTGGCCTCTGGCCATGAGGAGTTCTACTACAAAAGGTTATTAATATTCATTGGTTTGTAAAATATACCGCTCGCAGTCTTCGCATGGGCAACACCTGCGGCTTGTCTTGCGGCTCAAGGGGTACCGCGCTAATCTCCCGTCTCAGATCAGCCCAATGCCCGGCAGGCGGCATATTTGGAAATGGAACTGCTGCGGCGCTGGTTGGTTTGGATGATATCTCTTATCAGTTCCGGCAGAAATTCATCAAACTTTACTTCTAAAATGATCGTAGCGGGTGGAGCCATGGCTATGGTAGGCAATTTTGGATTCAGGAAATCCTGGGAAAAAAGAGCGCTTTGCAATTGGCTGTCAAGGGTAATTCTCACATTACCCGGTTCAAAGATATAGGCTTCGCGTCTATAATCGACTATAGTTTTGGGGCACAAGAGCTGCTGCCTTATCCGGATATAGAACTCCTGCAGCAAAGCATTATTAGAAGAAAGCAGCCAGTTCATATCATTGCCGAGTAGTTTTACACACTCTTTCCGACTAAGGGGAGCCTTTTCTTTCCAACAGAGGCTATTAATTTTACTTTTCTTTTCCAGGCGGATGAAAGATGGATCGTTGTTATAGAAACGCAGGCGAAACTTTTCCCGCCGGCTTATCCCGTTGATTTTATCCATCAAGGCCCGGTTATCCGGGCTGTCAAAATACAGACTGCGTACCCGGTAGCTGCCATCGCTTCCGGCAAAGCTGTCTGGGACTGCGATATGTTTTAGCCGGTTTACTAAGGTAATATAATCGGAAGTATTGATATAGTGTTTGATTTCATGCCTTAATTTGGGTTGCTCCATGCAGAATCACCTCCTTGAATATTAACTGTATATCCATCATAAAATACCTGTCTTAAATGAATCTTAAGATTAAAGATCTTTTTAAGATTGACATGTTAATATGGGGGTGAGGCGTGAGGCGTAGGAGTAAGGGGTTAAGCTTATGCCAAATACATTTTGCCGCTCAAGCACCATCTGATTCCTTATCACTGGTGTTCGTGCTCTCTAGCTATGGGGGATAAATAAGAAAATGAAGCGGGCAAAAGAACCGTCCCCATGCCCGCGCACCCATGCCCGCGCATGCCCGCAAAGCGAAAGGAATGATGGTTAATATGCGACTTTTGCTGGTGGAAGATGAAAGACAGCTGGCTGAAGCCTTGAGTGAGCTGC
>NZ_JAQVZX010000102.1 GCF_028707975.1 Syntrophomonas sp. | reverse complement strand
GGAGCCTTTGAATCTCACCTCAATGGAATCACTGGAAGCCAGTATCTCCTTTACCCTTGCACTATTCATATAGAAATACGCCCTTTCCCTAAAATATAATTCTGTGCTTAATATGCCACCGGGGCAATTTTTTAATCAATATGCTCTAAAATTGGCTTTTAGATTATGACGCCCCTATCAGAATACATGTTCCTTTAGCTCATTCATTAGCTCATCAGCAGTATAAGCCTGGGTTCCATACGCGGCCTCCTTTTTGGTAAATCAGATTATCTCAATATCCAAACTTTTTATATTTATTCTATTCCAGGTAATAGAATTCCAACAATATGACTGGCATAGGTAAGAGGAATTTTGCGGAATGCAGCGAATATAGCCTGTATAGCTAAAGTATTTTGGAGGTTTGCATGGGCAAGATTGAAATAATTACCGGCCCTATGTTTGCGGGTAAAACAACCGAATTGATGCGAAGACTTGAACGCTATACCCTGGCAGGCAACAATGTTGTTCTATTCAAACCACATATTGACAGCCGAACCGAGACGGAGATAGCCACATCCTCGGTCAGGCAGCAATTCAGCGTTCCGGTTTTGATCCTGCATAAACCAATCGGCATCGAAGCTGCTGTGGTGGCAATTGATGAAGCCCAGTTTTTTGAAGAATGGATTTTAACCTATGTTCAATCACTCAAGGACCAGGGAAAAACTGTAATAATATCCGGTTTGGATATGGATGCTC
The DNA here is from genome assembly GCF_028707975.1 of Syntrophomonas sp. Taxonomy (GTDB): domain Bacteria; phylum Bacillota; class Syntrophomonadia; order Syntrophomonadales; family Syntrophomonadaceae; genus Syntrophomonas. The sequence goes on along the minus strand of NZ_JAQVZX010000102.1, from coordinate 5,283 downwards.
ACCGGCGTCCATTTGGATTTATGGGTCAGCTAATGGCCATAGCTGATTCGGTAAGCAAATTGACCGCCGTTTGCCGCTGTGGTAAAGATGCGGTATACACCTGGCTCAAAAACAGTCTCCCCCAGCCCAAGGGAAATCTTATTTTAATCGGTGATAGTGAAAAATATGAGCCCAGATGCCGACAATGCTACGCATCCAAGACATGAATAAAATGATGCTTGGTTTTCCTCAACAGTGGGAACTTTGCTCACTGTGTAAGCCGCCCCCTTCAGGGCCAGGCAATAATATTTTGCTAAATGCATGATTGATGTCACTGCAAAAAGTTATAAATATGCATTAACGTGCATATTTATACCGCTCAGCTATATTAAGCGACCGAAGGGTGTGTAGGGAACGACCCCCGTGTCGTTCCGAATCAGGCTTCGCCAGTGCTTTGTATATTTATGCAACCCTTATGCAACAAAAGGGGTTATTGCAGTAGAGTCATGATTCTATTTATACTTTGGATAGTAAAATTGGGTTGAAAGAGTTTTTGAGTTGAGAGGAGATTGGTTATTGATTAAGGAACAGAATAAACTGTCGCACTTATTTGTCATCATTGCCTGCCTTTTTGTAACTGCTTTGTTGCTATCCAATATCATAGCGGGGAAACTAATCACCATTGGAAGCATGATCCTGCCCGGGGCCGTAATCCTATTTCCCCTGGCTTATATCTTTGGTGACATCCTTACCGAAGTTTATGGTTATGGCCGAGCCCGGATGGTTATATGGACCGGTTTTGCCTGCAACATTCTGATGGTAGGGGTTTTTTTCCTGGTTATTGCGATACCCTCCCCCGGCTTTTTTGAAGCGGAAGAGGCTTTTGCGACCGTTTTAGGCATGACCCCGCGTATTGTTATGGCTTCCCTTTTAGCATACCTCTTGGGGGAATTCTCCAACGCTGCTATTCTGTCGCGGATGAAGATATTGACCCGAGGGAAGTGGCTGTGGACTCGCACCATTGGTTCTACCCTGATTGGGGAAGGGCTTGATACCATAGTTTTTATCACCGTCTGTTTTCTGGGAGTGGTACCCAATGCAGTTCTCCTGCAGATGGTGCTTTACCAGTACCTTTTTAAAGTAGCTTTTGAGATTCTGGCTACTCCTCTAACTTATGCGGTGGTGGGATGGCTTAAACGCCGGGAGGGTATTGATACCTACGACCATGAGGTTAGCTATAATCCTTTTCAGTTGAATATTTAAGCCTGAGAAAACAGTGAAAAGTCTTAAGAATTTTCAAGGAGTATCTTCATGCAGAGAATATTGCTAATAACAGCCTGTACAGGCAGTAAAACATATCGACCGGATGGTGCTTTGAGAAAGGAAGACTTCCTGGATGCAGAAAGGTTTAAAGAAAAAAGTAAAAAGCTAAATCCTTACCTTCTCCCGGCTGGAAAAATGTATACCGGAGCTCAGCACCTTCGTTTAAACGAAGGTGTTTTAACATTGCGGAAAAAGTATGGAGATGAGACGATTGATGTCTATATTCTATCCGCCGGCTATGGACTGATTTCGGAGGATTATCCCGTATTGCCTTATGAGATAACATTTAACAAAATGAATAAAGGCGAAATACTGCAGTGGGCACAATTCCTTAAAATCCACGAAGAAACGGAGAAGTTGTTGCCGCACTATGATCTGGTTTTCTTCCTCTTGGGTAAGAACTACCTGCAGGCATTACAATTGCCATTTGAAAAAGTTAACGATAAGCAGCGTTTAGTGTTTATTTGCAGCAATAGCAGCAAAAAGCTCATTCCAAAAAAACACCCTTATTATAGAATAGCTATGGGTCACAATGATGCGAGGGAATTTAATTATGGATTGGTAGGATTGAAGGGACAATTATTCAAGTTCTTTGCCCATGAGGTGGTAAAAAGCAGGGGTTTATTGGAGGAGGTTTACGAAAATCCCCAGCGGTTTGTTACTTGTTTGGAACATTATAAGCAAAAGTCGCATGCTTAATTAGGCAGGATAAATTTGCCATATAGGCGAAATAAAAGTAAAATGCATATTAAGTCACTGTGAAAGCAACGGGAGGGGGGGACCTGCAGTGATTAAGGATGTACCAGTAGAGTCTATCCTGGATGCTATGCGGCAGTTTGATGAAGAATATCGCAGCAATGCAGAATGGTTAAATTGGCAGAATAACAAGAACCATAAATATGCAATACAAAGAGAGGGTCAGCTCTATCCCGTAAAGTACATAATTTCTATAGCAACCGGGGATCCGGTGAGCTCATTCAGCGGCGGGGATGAGGCTAATAATTATCTGATAAAAAAGGGTTTTAAGATAATAACACTTGCTGATGAACGAGAAAGTGAAGCAGTTAGGGGATTAGCTGAAAACTTGGCCATTATTTTAAAAGATTATGTATCTGCTCGTTTAGGCCAGCCATTTAGTTCAAATCATCGAATATGGCAAGTTTTTAAGGATATAGAAGGGAAAATTAATGATAACGGTAATATACCAAATAATGTTACACTACGGTGGAGTGTAGGGCAGGGAAACTGGGCCAAAGTACCCTGGATAGCGTTTATGGATAAAAACAAAGCAGATTCGATTCAGAATGGCATTTATGTTACCTATTTATTCTGCCAGGATATGCAGGGATTATATTTATGTCTGATGCAAGGGGTAAGCGAAATTATCCAAACAGTGGGGCGAAGAAAGGGTTATCAGCAGTTGCAACAGAAAGCAGAAGAAATACGCCCCTTCTTGAAGGAACTGGAGACAACAGGTTTTAAATTGGATAATAACATGAAATTATATGCGGATAGTAGTCTGGGAAGTGATTATGAAAAAGCAACTATTGCTTACAAATTTTATCCAGCTGAAACATTACCTAGTGATATTGAACTTACTCGGGATTTGGTTACTATACTTAACGCTTATCTTCATATTAATGAATCAAATTCCGGCTTGACCGCTACCGGTAAGGGGAATGATAGAGTGGAAAGACTACTTATGAACATTGCCGCCCAGGGCTATACCTTCGAACCGTGGCAAATAGCAGCGTATGTTGCTGCTTTGCGTACAAAACCATTTGTAATTCTGGCAGGGGTTTCCGGTACGGGAAAATCAAAACTACCGGCCTTAATCAGTCACGCAACCGGTGGAAATTGTCATCTGATTCCGGTAAGACCTGATTGGACTGATAGTTCGGATGTGCTTGGCTACTGTGATTTACAGGGGCAATTTAAACCAGGTGCTTTGCTGTCAATAGTTCGGGAGGCCGCAAAAAATCCCGATAAACATTTTGTTTGCATTTTGGATGAGATGAATCTGGCTCGCGTGGAACACTACTTTGCCGAGGTTTTGAGCCAGGTGGAAAACCGCCACCATGATGGTACCGGCGGATTTATTAGCGGGCCGCTTATCTCCCAGGATTTAAAAGAGGAAGATGCCCAATGGGGGCAGCAAGTATTGCCACCTAACCTGGCTATCGTAGGGACTGTCAATATGGATGAAAGTGCTTATGGATTCAGCCGTAAGGTACTGGACCGTGCTTTTACCCTGGAGTTTTCTGAGATACATTTAGAATCCTGGGAAAATGAGAGTGCTGAGACTCCTGATATTAATATTTGGCCGGTTGAACTCTGGTTTCCCCGGGCCATTAACCTGAACGGGCTGCAGGAAATTACGGCAGAAGAAAAGCAGAAGATAGAAGAGGTTATCGCGATACTTACCGAAGTTAACAGCGTTTTGATTCAGGCCCAGTTGCAGGTTGGCTACCGAGTAAGGGATGAAGTAGCTTTATTTGCATTACATGCAGAAGAAATTATAAGCTCATTCGTTAACAGGGACGGGATACAGTTCAATCCCCTGGATTTAGCCTTACAGATGAAAATATTACCCCGAATTATCGGGGGCAGCACCCCGGTACGCAAGGTGGTGTTGCAGTTACTAGGTTGGGCAGTTAAAGGGTCAAATAGTATCAGCGAAGAGGATGCCCAGATAATGATTGATAAATGGGATAAAACGGGGCGGCCTACCTTCCTGGCAGATGCCCGCTATCCCCGCACTGCGGCAAGACTATGCCTGATGTGGGAACGTTTAATTAGCGAAGGATTTACATCTTATTGGATGTGATGATATGGAGCAGCTTTTCGAATTGTCTAGTGATCTGGTACACCTGAAATTTAGTTTATCCAGTAACAAAGGACCAACAAAACCTCCAGGTCAAGAAACCTTTGGACGTCTGGTTATTACCACCCACCGGTCAGGTCTTACCTGGCAAAAAATATGGCGCCAGGGTATACCCCCAAAGCTGGCAGATTGTCCGCAGCAGCATGTCGGCCCCTGTCTTTTCGAAGAAACCAACTATAAGCTGTATGCTCGGTCCCAGCCGGGTCATAAACTGGATATAGTGCACCGTGATCCGGTTATAATTAGAGATTTGGATTACGATGATGTTCATTCCACTGTTTATGGATATATTAACTTCGGTTCTCAGGTAGGGTATAGCGAATTTACGATACTGGTTGATGATAAACCGGAGTTTTCATTTCAGGTCGAGGTTTTCCCCAGCAAGTTGGACTATGCCAATGATTACGAGGAAATACTGGCATCGATACAGGATATGATGACAGGTTTGGCCATGGAGTACCTGCGCTCAACCTACCAAATGGGTACCACTACCCCTGTACCATCGACTAATTTAGAATGGTTTGTTCTCTTAAGGGGCCTTATAGACGATTTGGAAAGAGCCTTAAACTTTATTGCCAGTAAACCGGTAAGGGGATTGCAAAGAGAGCAGATGCCGGTAAGGGTAGAGAAGATAAAGCATGTGAATGGACGGGTTTTGGCTGCAGTAAGGAAAGGTTTAGGCCGGGGTGGTTTTGTTCAGACCAGAAGTAACATACCGGTTCGCCAGTATATTTATGAAGACCGTCCTCGCAGTACCCTGGACACTATGGAACACCGCTGGTTGTCACGGCAGCTGCAGCTTATTCGGCAGCGATTAAATCGTTTACACCAGGAAGAACAGCAGTTGGAACTGACTCCCCGGCGCCGCACGGCTTTGCAGGAATTAGAGAACATGGAAAAGCGGATGTTGCGGCTGCAGGGTCTGGAACCGCTGGCTGCTGCCAGTGGGGAAATACCGGCAAGTTTTGTTTCGCTGCAGTTATTGGGGTCACCCGGCTACCGGGAAGCTTATGCCAACTGCCTGGCTTTAGCGCTGGGTCTGCGAATCGAAGGTGGTCCCTTACAGTTATCAGTTAAAGACTTGAATCTATTATATG
>NZ_JAQVZX010000101.1 GCF_028707975.1 Syntrophomonas sp. | reverse complement strand
TGTTACTGCGTCACTGACCTCCTCAGCCTACCAGGATTTACGCTTAAAAAAAGGTGATGAGGTTTTTACTATGTTTAATTCTACTGATGTCACCTTGATAAAGGATTCCAAAAAGAATGAGGACTAAGGGGCAAGAATAAAGATGATTGAGATTCAATAATAAAATAGCATGGAAAAGAAAGCGTGGAAAATTCTTAAATAGTCTTAAAGTATTCCTGTATTATGAAGTAGCTCTTTTTTAAGCGCTCGCTATATACGGGTAGCTGCCATTGTTCCCATTTATAAAGATCGCTGCTAAGCAAATCTATAACTTGCTGATTATCGAAATCATAATACAGGGCCGATATAATTATACCGTCAGTTTTTTGGGTTCCCAGGGTATCCCGACTGGCTTCTTCGGCAGGGTTGCTATCATTTAGCACCATAAGACTGGATGGATCGCTAAAGTTTAACCGGCCCCAGGGTAAACGAATATACAGGGTGCTACCGGCAAAATACCAGTGATTATAGGAGTTGGTATCAAAAGTACCGTAATTAAGCTGGCTGGCATTTTCATAGAGGGCAGCAATGGGATTACCGTTTTTATCGACTCTAGCCTGGTTTATTAGCGGTCTTATCTCTTCAAATAAACCCTGCGAACTGGCGTAGGAAGAAAAACGATTTTGCGAAGCATTATAGCCCGGGTGCACCAGCATTCTGGCGTTTTGTGACCCGCTGAAATCCAAAAGGAATTCCATACCACTGGGAGCAGAAATATTAATAGCAGGGTCAAATCTGAATTCGCCTTTCTCACGGTCGCAGGTATCCAGAGCAATTAGCAGTTTTTCTTTACTAAAATCCGGTTTCTTAAATAAATCGAGCTTCAAGTAGAGAAAACGAGCATCATAGTTTAGTGTAATGCTTTTAATTTGACCATTACCTCTTTTAATAACGGGTGGAGCTTTACTGCTTTGAGGTTCTATCGCCAGCAAGCCATAGTTTTGTTCAGGATCAATAGCGTTATGCCAAAGAACATGTCGCTCGTAGGGTATCATAAAGGGCTCAGTCGTCCAGGTTTTCTTGGCCCATTCATCGAGCCATTCGAATATTATAGCTCCAGCATAGCCTTCTCTTTTAATGGCCTGCATCATTCTTACTATGCCCTTACCCTGTTGCTCTTCGCTAAGTCCTCCATGGTTTAAGCCATCCGGGCTAAGGTGTGCTGTACCCATACCGGTTGCCAGGCCGAATTCTGCTACCAGAGCTGGATACTTATTATGTCCTTCCATAAATTCCTGCAAGTAGCCCCCGTACCTTAACCTTCCCTGTTCGTCCTGATAATCGTTATATTTGCTCTCATTATTCATAAAATCAGGATAATTCGGATATATGTGATAAGCTCCCAAAAAACCTGCTTTCATTTTGGATTCACAGCTAATATTATTAATATCTATTGACACCTTGTCATTATACTCCAGCGATTTTTTCCCTAGTTGATTCCATTCCGAATCATGCTCTTTTACATCCAGGGTAGGCCAACTTACTATGGCCACAGGGTGCAAAGAGGCATAGTGTCCTTCCTCATATTTTGCTAGATAATCACAATTCATGGCCAACCAGGCCTCGCAGGGACTGGCACTAGCTGTTGAAGAAAAATATTCTCCTTTATAAGAAAAACCGGAATTTTTATGGTTGGTGGTGGTAACTTCGTCCGGCTCCAGTTCTCTCCCTACCAGATAAGCCAAAAGATATTTGGAAATATCACTGGTATAAATCCCGTAGGCCCGGCCTTTTCGCGGGGTTATATAAGCCTGACCATGAATTGCATCTACCCCGTACTCTATTTCCTGGAAGTAAGCTTCTACATAATCCTTTTCTAAATAATCCTCTCCCGTGGGATTTTCTTCTGGCCAAATTTCCTGTAGGAGCCACAGAGGAGTGTCGGGGTGACTATCATTATAGGATTTTAAAGCATTATAGAATTCTGGGGGCAACAGAGTATAGATACGGATACAATTAGCATTCATCTGCCCGATTTTTTCCAACCAGTTCAAATAGATTTTTTCATCATTCGGAAACTCGGTAAACCACTTGCCAGGAAGGGCCGTGCCGATATTTACTCCTTTAACAAAAAAAGGCTGCCATTTACCATTTTCAAGAACTTGCAGAGTAGTTTGATTGGTTTTTGCGTAAATCCGGGTGGCCTGGTTTTTGTTTATAGCCAGTTTTATCTGGTCTATAATCCGTGTGTTTAATACGGTTGGGCTTTTATGAAGCCAATATAAAACCGGACCTGACAGGAGAAATAGCAGAGCCAGAATTAAAGTAAATATTAAAAAATTTAGTAAAATGATAGCCCATCTTTTTTTCATACTATTTCATCCTTCAACTAATAATAAATCCAAAGGAAAGCTAGATTCTAATTGTTATGATTGGGATAGTTAAAGGTTTTACCCTGCCAGGTACGAATGGTAACTTCATTTTCATTAATATCCAGTACATATTCCGGGTTAATCGGGGTTTTACCGTAACCTCCTGGTGCGTTGATAACATAAGTGGGGACGGCCAGGCCAGAAGTATAACCCCGTAAATGCTTCATAATATCCAGGCCGGTATTTACCGGGCTAACAAAATGGGTAGTTCCTTTTACCTCTTTGGCCTGGAATAAATAGTAGGGGCGAACCCGGATTTTCAGCAACTCCTGGTTAAGTTTTTTCATAACATGGACATTATCGTTGATTCCCTTTAGCAGAACAGCCTGGTTACCCAATACTACTCCTGCTTCGATGAGCCGATCACAGGCCTGTTTGGCTTCCGGAGTAACTTCCAGTGGTGAATTAAATTGGGTATTAATATAAATGGGTGTATGCCTTTTTAGTACCGCACAAAGATTGGCGCTTATTCTTTGCGGAAGTGTTACTGGTGTCCTGGTACCAATACGCTTAATTTCAACATGTGAGATGGCATCGAGTTCTCCCAATAACCAGTCAAGTGTACGATCACTAAGCATTAGAGCATCCCCACCGGTAATAAGAACATCCCGTATTTCAGAATTGTTTTTAATGTACTGGAGGGCAGCTTCCAGGTCTTTACGGGTGGCATGGTTATCAGTTTCACCAAAATTTCTACGGCGCTGACAATGGCGGCAGTACATAGCACATTGATTGGTAACATTGATTATAAGTCGGTCGGGATAACGACGTGTAATACGGGGAGCAGGATTACTCATTTCTTCTCCCATGGGGTCATCCTCACCCTTATATTCATTTATTTCATGCAGACTGGGGACAGACTGCTTGTAAATGGGTGACGCCGCATAATTTTTAAAATCGATTAAACTGAGATAATAGGGAGAAATAGCCCAGCGGACTTTTTTGGAAACCCTTTTAATTGTCTGAACTTCGAATTCATTTAAATCCAGAATGGAAGCCAGGACATTTCCATCATTGATACGATTCTTCATTTGCCAGGCCCAGTTATCCCAATCATTCTCGCTGGCCTGAAAGTACTTAAGGATATGTTCCTTATTGTGCAGATTTCGTTCATGTAATCGCATTCCCGTTTCAATAGTAGATTCGATGTCGAGATAGTCAGCAATTTCCTGTTTGAGCTCGCTTGCCCTGCATAAAGATACTTCGCGTTTTATCTCCTGGATTTCTTCATTTATCAAATCTTCTCTTAACAACAAAATCCCTCCTTGTTTACATTTTTTTGGAAACGAAGAGGGTGTATTACCTGTTCGGTTATAAATACTATACCCTCCCCAAAAAGCCTGCGAGGTTAGCTGACGGATTCGGGCAAGGGGATTGCCCTACCAGCAAAAGCCGGATTCACCCCAAAATTGGTTCCCCCGTTCCAGTTATTTAACTGGATTCGGCATGAATCTAATGAATCTATAAGATATCGTATCAATAATATTATAATACATATTGCGTATAGGGCAAATACATCAAAAAACAATTATTATTTACCTTCACCCATCTTTTTTAAAAGAAATCGAGGTAATTACCGTTATATAACAATTAGCCCGTAGAATAAAGTAATATTGAATATCTGGAGTGAAAAGCATTTATTTTCTTCAAACTCTTATCCTCCAATAGCAAGTCATTTTACCCCCGACGAATAAATTTCGCTTAAAGCATAGAAGCTAAAACTAAACAAGCCCGGAAAGGGGAGTCGTTTTTTGAAAACGCTTTGGAAAGGTGCGGTCAGCTTCGGTTTAGTTAATATTCCGGTAGCTATGTACACGGCTACGGAGAACAAAGATCTGAAATTCCATTACCTGCATCAAGAATGTATGGCACCGGTTAACTATAAAAAGGTCTGCTCAAAATGCAGCAAGGAAATCAAAACGGAAGAGATAGTCAAGGGCTACGAGTTTCAGAAAGGAAATTACGTTATCATCAGCGAAGAAGACCTGGCTCGCATCCCTCAAGAAAACACTAAAACCATTGATATATTAGATTTTATAAAATTAGAACAATTGGACCCAGTTTATTTTGATAAAAGCTATTACCTGGAACCTGCTTCAGGTGGGGACAAAGCGTATACACTCATAGTTGAAGCCATGAAAAAGACAGGAAAAATTGCGCTGGCCAAAATTATGATACGGTCAAAACAATCATTGGCGGCACTGCGGGTGAAGGATGAGCATTTGATTATGGAAACCATCTTCTATCCGGATGAGATTAGATCTCCTGCTTCATTGGGGAAGGGGATTGGGGTAGAGAAGCTGCATGAGAAAGAGATAAAAATGGCGGTTAGCCTGATTGAGAATCTATCCATCGATTTCGACCCGGCAAGATATCAGGACGATTATCGTCAAGCCCTCTGGGAGATGATTGAGGCTAAAATTGCCGGAGAGGAATTTGTCAGCCCGGTCCCGGAACGGCAAGCCGGTAATGTAGTGGACCTAATGGAAGCTCTAAAGGCCAGTGTTAAGCTAGCCGAAGAGAACAAGAATGAGGGGAAGAAAAAAGGCGGCCCGAAGAAAGCGGCTAAAACCGGAAGTTAGCGATGGAAATATTCTTGCGAGAAATCCGCAGTATGGACCCGATAAATTGCGAGCAAGCCTTTGACAGCGATGATTTTCTCTATCAGGTGAAATGGGATGGGGTGCGGATGCTGGTTGCTGTTGCGGGAGAACAAGTTAGCCTGCTCAACAAAAGGGGAAACCTGCGTACCGGGCAGTATCCTGAATTACAGAATCTGCCCAATTTGATCAGGGCCAGTACTGCGGTATTGGATGGAGAAATCGTGGTGCTCCGTGAGGGCAAACCCAGCTTTCCAGCGGTGATGCAAAGAGATAACTGCCGGAATCCAATGAAGATTCAACATTTAAGTAAAACTTTGGCCATTTCCTACATGGTTTTCGATCTTCTTTATCTTAATGGTAGAGATTTAAGGTCAGCAAGCTTGCTAGACCGCCTCTCTCAACTGGCGGAAATCTTTGATAATCAAGGCTGCCTTTACCTGGTGGAGAGTTTTTCTCAGGGAACTACCCTCTTCGATTCGGTTCAAAGGGCGGGCCTGGAGGGGATAGTAGCTAAAAGAAAAAACAGCTACTACCGCCCAGGAAAACAACATGATGATTGGTTTAAAATCAAATGTCTACGTAGCCAGGCTTGTCTGGTCGGGGGTTATACTTTGCGAGGGAAGCAAGTAAATGCTCTGTTGTTGGGTGTTATGCGTGACGGAAGCTTAAGTTTTGCCGGTAAAGCCGGCAATGGCCTGGATACAGAGCAATTGCAAATACTGTCTGAGACCTTGCCCCGACTGGAAGTGAAGGATTCTCCCTTTCTCGAGCCGACCCCGGCAGGTTCACATTATATTACCCCTCAATTGGCAGTGCAGGTTGAATATCTAGAGTGGACAGATTCTTTACACCTTCGCTTTCCGGTGATAAAGTCCTTTATGAAAAATGCGGGAGCTGACTGCAGCGTTTAAAAAGAAAAGTGAGGCGTGTGGGGTAAGGAGTAGGGGCGTAGGCGAAAGGAATGATTATACACATGGGCGAATCAGCAACGATAGCTATGGCGGGAAGAGAGATTAAGCTTACTAATCTGGATCGGGTTCTCTGGCCGGAAGACGGC
>NZ_JAQVZX010000100.1 GCF_028707975.1 Syntrophomonas sp. | reverse complement strand
AAGAACCGTCCCCATGCCCGCGCACCCATGCCCGCGCATGCCCGCAAAGCGAAAGGAATGATGGTTAATATGCGACTTTTGCTGGTGGAAGATGAAAGACAGCTGGCTGAAGCCTTGAGTGAGCTGCTTATTAAAAATAGATATGCGGTTGATGTAGTTTGCGATGGAGAAGCCGGGCTCGACTATGCGTTGACTGGAATATATGATCTTGTTATCCTGGATATTATGCTGCCGCGGATGAATGGATTGGAAATCTTGCGGCAATTGCGCTTGAGCGGCATATCCACCCCGCTTATGTTGCTTACGGCCAAAGGCGAACTAGAGGACAAAGTGAAGGGTCTTGATAGCGGGGCAGATGACTATCTGGTGAAGCCATTTGCAACGGAAGAATTGCTGGCACGAATCAGGGCGCTGAGCCGCCGTAAAGGCGAAATGATCGTGGATGACACCCTGGATATGGCTGATTTTACCCTCAATCTATCGACTTATGAACTGGAAGGCAAGAACAGTAGTGTAAGGCTTACTCGAAAAGAATTTGATATAATGAAATATTTCGTTTATCGTCCCAATCGGGTAATAAACAAGGATGAGCTGATCGAAAAGGTTTGGGGTTTTGATTCTGAGGCTGATTACAATAACATTGAAGTATATATCTCTTTTCTGCGCAAAAAACTGGCCCATATAGGCTCCCAAGCGGCTATAAGCACCTTGAGGGGAATCGGTTACAAGCTGGAGGTATAAGCAGTGTTTGCTAAGCTGAGAAGAAAATTTGTTATCATTAATATGTCGCTGCTGACGGTGGTTTTTTTAGTCATCTTCAGCGTTATTTATCTCTTAACCGTGGTGTCCGGAGAACGACAAACGGAGTTTGCCTTGAACACTATAATGTTTGCCCCCCCTCGTCCTTTTCCAGATAATCCTGTTCTGGCCAGCAGTATGGTGGCTGAATTGGATGAAAAGGGTCATATAGTGAAAAGTTTTTCCTTCATAAATATGAGTCAGCAGGTAATTAGCCAGGCAGTTGAGCAGGCGGTGCAAAATCGGGACTTGTCAGGCAAAATCCGGATTGAGGAGAGCTATTACGCTTTTCTGAAGCATAATACTGGCAGCGGAACCAGGATAGTTTTTGTGGATCGGACTCCCCAGCACCGGATGCTTATGAATCTTTTGCTGACTTTTCTGCTGGTGGGTGGTATCAGCCTACTGCTGCTTTTCCTGATCAGCATCTACTTGGCCGATAAATCCATCCAACCCATTCAAGAGGCATTTGAAAAACAAAGGCAATTTATTGCTGATGCTTCCCACGAGCTCAGAACCCCGCTGGCTGTAATAAAAACCAATCTGGCCTTGATAACTGCTAACAGCGAAGAAAGCGTGAAAAGCCAGTCCCGGTGGATTGACTATATCTCTTCCCAGACAGATACTATGGCTAGCCTGGTCGATGATATGCTGGCCCTGGCCCGAATTGATTATATGGAAGCGAAACCTCTTTTCACCCGGTTTGATTTAAGCCAGACTTTAAGCAGCACTCTCCTGGCTTTCGAAGCCATTTTTTATGAAAAGCATATAAGCCTTAAGCAAGAAATTCAGGAAGATGTTTTTCTCAATGGGGAGAAGGAGAACATAAAGAAAGTCATCAGTATCTTGATTGATAACGCCATAAAAAATACCGGGGCCAACGGGAGCATTACCGTTCGGCTGGCCAGTGACAAAAATAAAATAGAAATGCGGATAAGCAACACGGGTGAAGGGATTCCGGCTGAAGATCTGCAAAAAATATTCGAACGCTTTTACCAGGTGGATAAATCCCGGAGCCGGGAAAACAGGGGTTATGGTTTAGGACTGGCTATTGCGAAATCAATCGTAGAACAACAACAGGGAAGGATTTACGCTACCAGCACTTCGGGGGCAGATACATCTTTTGTGGTGGAATGGCTAAAGAAATAAGTGAGAGGAAGCCGTAATAGTATCTCAGTATCTGGCAGACAGCGGTATTAACGTGGGGAATTATCCTTAACCCTCCGGGGAAAAATAAACGCAGAGAAAGGTGACTCTACTACAAAAACCCCTTTTTGTTGCATAAGGGTTGCATAAATATTCAAAGCGAGCGTTGGCGAAGCATGGATGCAACACCCTGCGGGTACTCCTGATGTTCCATCCTTCGGATGTCACTATTAAGGTTGCACCGGCGAAGGCGAGCAGGCGAAAGGGGTGAATCCAGGCTAGATTTTAAAAGTATACATGAGAAAGCCCTTATCAGGAAGGAACGGATACTATACAATTAAGGAGAAAAGTGAGGAATTCCTCTACTCCCGCTTAGGTTCAGGCAAAGAAAAAACTCTCTTAGTGAATGAAGAAATCCCATGACTATTCTTACAAGGAGGTTGTTTTATGAATAAAGTGGAAAAGGCGCTTATGCATGCTTTGTTTGTACACCTGCATCACAACACAGATAAGGCGATTAATTTTGGCCTGTTCAAGCAGCTAAATCAAAAAGTAGAACAAATCTGGCCCGGAGCCTTATTGGTAGGGCCTGATGCCAATGATGATGCTGCCGTATTTCGTATTCCTGGTACTGATTGCTTTATTACTGCGAAAATGGAAAGCCATTGTTCCCCCAGTGTTCCCCGGCCTTATGACGCTGCTGCTACCGGAGCCGGAGGGGCTATGCGTGATGTGGTGGCCATGGGAGCCCGGCCTATATTCCTGCTGGATTTCATCGGTACCCGTCCTCTGGAACAAGAAGTTATTGTTGGCCCCTGTGGATTTGCCGGAGAATGCACCTGTGGCCAATGTGAAATAATGAGCAGCCAGGACAGGATTAATCTGATGCTGGAAGGGATGGCCAAAATGTGTGAAACCATGGGCGTATTTGTAGTTGGGGGCGGTTTTTCCACCTCATTCAGCGATATAGTTCCTGCTGTGGTAGTAGCGGTAATTGGCCAGCAAGTTACGGAAAAACCCCTTACCAAACCGGCAAAATCTGCTGGTGATAAGATCATCATAATCGGGGAGACCGGTACCGATGGCAACGATACCCTGTATAGAGCCGGTTTGGTGCCGGTAATGCAGCCGGCCCTGGCTTTATTTGCGGAGGAGAAAAACACTATGGAGGCTACTTTAGCCGCTTTCGCCACCGGGAAAATCAAGGCTTGCTCAGACCTGGGCGCCGCCGGAATTGGCGCGGCGGTATGTGAATCAGCCCGCTTTGGAGGATTGGGAGCCCGGGTGGAATTGGATAAAGTCCCGGTAAGAGAGGCTAATATTACTCCGGAAGAGATATTTATTTGTGAGACTCAAGCCCGTATGTTGCTTCAAGTCCAGCCGAAAGATGTAGATGAAGTACTGGAGGCAATTCGCAGTAAAAATGGTATTGCCGCCGTAATCGGTGAGATTAGCGATCAGGATTATAATGTTTTTAGCTACCAGGGTCAGAAGGTGGCTACCATTGTGAATAAGCCATCGCCGGAACTGCTGCAAGAATTAATGGTTTAAAGCTATGAGTTGTAATAATGCCGGAAACTAAGCAGAATAGGCTCTGCTGTACCCGGCATATAGTAAAATATTTACTTGCTTCAATAATGCTTATGCACAGTGAGAGCCGGGCGATATTTAAGCATAATAGAGAAGGGGAGAAGATGGTGACTGGCCCTTGCCGGATAGAGAAGGCGGGCATAAAAGATTTGCCTTTAATGCTCAAATTATGGAGATGCATACCCGGGCTGGGAGTAGGTAGTGGTGATGAAGAGGAATCCTTGCGCTTATTTATGGAAAGAAACCCCTCTACCTGTCTGGTACTGAAGGATGGGGAGCGTTTGCTGGGGACCGTGCTCGGGGGCTTTGACGGGCGCCGGGGATATATTTACCACCTGGCGGTGCATCCGGATTACCAGGGCCAGGGTTATGGCCGGGAGCTGCTTAAAGAGGTGCTCCATGAATTGCGTAAGCTGGGAGCCCCCAAAATACATCTTTTCGCTTTCAATGAAAACCAGTTGGCGGCGAGTTTTTATCAGAGTCAGGGCTGGGAATGGCGCCAGGATATTCAAGTATTTTCCTGGGATATGGGTAAATGGAAGACGGAAGACGATATGACAGTATGACAGGGGGACGGGGTTGTTGACAAAGTTTTCTTCATGGAACGCTATTAAGGAGGGTCAGCGTCCTTCTGCGTCTAAACCTAAATTTTCTTACTAACCCCGTGGCCTAGCACTCAGCGTATCTGATAATCTGTGAACCAATATAAAGATGCTGAGTACCGAGATGAAAAGTGATTGAGTAGGCGCTCGTATAGTAAATTGCAGTAGGGGGGAACATTGCCCCCTTACCCCTCACTCCTCACTTTTCTTACTACTAACCGAGCAGATCCGGGTTAAGTTTTACTACTTCTGATTACAGTGGAGTGGTAATCGCTGTCCGGGCTACTATAGAAAAACCAGAGAGGTGGGTTTTAATGAAAGCGATTCGAGTAATCATTATGGGTGCAGCCGGGAGAGATTTTCACAATTTCAATAGCTATTTCCGAGATAACCCGGCCTATGAGGTGGTAGCCTTTACGGCTACACAGATTCCGGATATAGAAGGACGGCAGTATCCGCCTGGATTGGCCGGCAAACAGTATCCACAAGGCATACCCATTTACGCGGAAGCTGAGCTGCCCGAATTAATAAAGAAATATGATGTGGATCAGGTAATCTTCGCTTACAGTGATGTATCCCACGAATATGTAATGCACCAGGCATCTCTGGTTATGGCTGCAGGGGCGGATTTTCGCTTGATGGGTCCTAAAACGACCATGCTCAAGTCCAAACGCAAGGTAGTAGCAGTTACTGCGGTGAGGACTGGCAGCGGGAAAAGCCAGACCACCAGGTATGTGGCGGAACTTATTACTGCCACCGGCAAGAAGGTGGCTATTATCAGGCATCCTATGCCCTATGGCAATCTGGAGGAGCAGCTGTGCATGCGTTTCGCCAGTTATGAGGATCTGGACAAGTTCAAATGCACCATAGAAGAAAGAGAAGAGTTTGAACCCCACATTGATAATGGTATGGTGGTCTATGCCGGGGTAGATTACGAAGTTATTCTGCGCCAGGCGGAGGAAGAGGCGGATGTGATTCTTTGGGATGGGGGCAACAACGATATTCCTTTTTATGCTTCCGACTTGCACATAGTGGTGGTTGATCCCCACCGTCCCGGGCATGAGACCAGTTACCATCCAGGTGAAACCAACCTGCGCATGGCCGATATCGCTATTATTAACAAGATTGATTCTGCCGACCCCGCCAGGGTAGAAGCGGTCAAGGAAGCCATAATCAAGAACAACCCGCAGGCCAAAATCATCATGGCCAACTCCCCGATTACGGTGGAAAACCCCGAGTCCGTCAAAGGCAAGAAGGTTCTGGTGGTGGAAGATGGCCCCACCCTGACTCACGGGGAGATGGCTTATGGTGCTGGGGTAATTGCGGCGGAAAAATTGGGCGCGGGCGAATTGATAGACCCCCGTCCCTATGCAGTGGGCAGCATCAAAGGAACCTTTGCCAAGTATGGGCATTTGTCCCGATTGCTTCCGGCCATGGGTTATGGGAAGACACAGATTGAAGAATTGGAACAGACCATTAATAACTCACCGGCGGAGGTAGTAGTTATCGGAACCCCTATTGACCTGCGCCGGGTCATGTCCATAGATAAGCCGGCCGTAAGAGTGCGCTATGATTTAGAAGAAATAGGCCATCGCCAACTGGCAGAACTGCTGGCGAAGTTGCTGTAAATCCAGGGACACTGTAGAGCCAGGACAAAGTGAAAAGAGTCGGGGGAATTTGTGGCTGCCCGGCTAGTATCTAATAAGGAGACTAGCCGGGCGGTGATTTTTTCTGCCTGTTTAATCAGGCTGCTCCAGCCTGCGGATGTTGCTATTGAAGTTGCGGGCTTGGGGGGTTAAGTGAAAAACTGAAAAATTAAACCTGTTGTACTTCGGACTTCAAATCCTTGCCCCAGAGGGCGAAAATTAGCATACCGGCCAAGCCGCAGAAGAAGGCGGTAATGAAGTTGGTGCCCGGGGAAATATGCCAGAGCCAG
>NZ_JAQVZX010000099.1 GCF_028707975.1 Syntrophomonas sp. | reverse complement strand
AAACTATGGGCACGCCAAGCTCACCCCGCTTATATCGTCTTTTAAGCAATTTGAAATTCAATCGAGAAAATCTAACCGTCCGCATATAACCCATAAATATATCAGGAACAAGGGTGAGAAGGGGTTTTAACCGCTCCTGTATTTCGCGTATTTTGATGTTAATATAGTAATCGTAGGGCGTAGTACCCACATGCTTTTTAAAAAGCTTCGAGAAATGATGCTTGCTTAGATTTGCTGCCTCCGCCACCATCCCGGCATCATATTTCTCCCGCCAATGATCTTCGATGTATTCCCTGCCCCTCTGGATCTCCTCACGGAGCCGGTAAACTTTCTTTATGAAAAAAAACGGCGACGAAACAGCTCACAGTGTGATCAGGCTTCATAAGAGGAAAACACGTGATGTCCACATGCAGGGTCTTTATGTCCCTGTCTTCCACATTAAAATATTTGATCAGCGGGCATCAGAACCGTCCCCATGCCCGCTAAATCAATAAGAGGCGGTCGTTGTCCAGTTCAGCTCCGCTTTTAGTGCCAAAGAGCTGCACCAGTTTCTCCACCGTCATTTCTTTTCTTTCTGCTCCTTGCAGGTCCAGGATGATCCTACCTTCATGCATCATTATGGTTCGGTTGCCGTACTCCAGGGCGGCTTTCATATTATGGGTTACCATAATGGTGGTGAGGTGGTACCGGGATACGATTTCCCGCGTTAGTTGCAGAACCCTCTGGGCTATAGCCGGGTCCAGGGCGGCAGTATGTTCATCAAGCAGGAGCAATTTGGGTTCCACTATGGTTGCCATTAAAAGGGTCAGAGCCTGGCGCTGCCCACCCGAAAGCAAACCCACCTTTTGCTTTATCCGGTCTTCCAGGCCCAGTTCCAAACGAGCCAGGTGCTTCCGGAACAGCTTGGCCTCTGATTTGCGTATACCGGGTTTAAGTCCCCGTGTTTTGCCGCGGGCATAGGCAATGGCCAGGTTTTCCTCAATGCTCATGTCAAAGGCGGTGCCCAGCATGGGATCCTGAAACACCCGGCCTATATAGCGGGAGCGCTGGTATTCCGGGCGAAAGGAAATATCCTTGGAATCCAGTATTATACGACCCTGGTCTATGGGGTAGACACCGGAAATACAGTTTAAAAGGGTGGATTTTCCCGCACCGTTTCCACCTATAATGCTTAAAAATTCTCCGGGCTGGAGGGAGAGAGTGATATTATCCAGAGCCAGTTTCTCATTAATGCTTCCCGGGTTAAAGGTTTTGCTTAAACTTTCAATTATCACCCCACCCTCAAAGGCCCATTTGTTCATTCCTGTCCTACCGGGCTTCCACCCTCCCCGGCTCTCTGTCAGGCTGGTTTATGGTTTTACTCCCTCGTCATCGGTTTATCAAAATAATGAAACAGAAGCCGGAAAATTGTCAAGGCTGTTCGTGGGATGATTTTCTTAAAATGGAAGTACTGTTTTGTTGCCGGAACCTTTTTGTCCGGGGATGGTTTTCATCTATTGCCGGGTTGTTAAGCAGTTGGAATCAGAGCAAGCGATTTGTTCCATCATTAATGATAGAATAATAAAAGGAACAAATTATGACATTATAGCAGGAGGCAGAGTTTATGAATTATCAACAGCACTTCATGCGATTGGAACGGATGTATTTGAGTGCTCCCTACAACCAACAGCTTTATCATAATAATACCATCAAGATTAGCCGGGAGCAGGCTATTATAACTACGGAGGTAATGGAGAAACACTTTCATGGAGCTGGGGCCATGCATGGATCAGTCTATTTCAAACTCTTGGATGATGCCGCCTTTTTTGCGGTAAATTCAATTATTAAAGATTATATGGTATACACGGTATCATTTAATGTAAATCTTTTGCGTCCGGTTGGCGCTGGGATAATCAAGTCGATAGGAATAGTAAAGCACCAGGCCAGGAATCGCTTGGTGGCTGATGCCAATCTCTATGACCCGGAAGGAAAACTGGCCGCTTGTGGTACAGGCAACTTTATGCGAAGCCCTCTGAAACTGGGGGAAATGGCGGAATACACCCGCGAATTAAGCGATGAGGGGTAGTTATAATCTGATACCCCGGAGAGAACAGGCAAAGGGATCTGTTACATTGGGGTAGACCAGGGTTAACAAGCAATTAAAACATGAAAAAAGGCCATCTTTTAGGAAGATGACCTCTTTGCGCCGGGCTTCTTACTTTACGAAAACTACATTGATAGCTTTTACCAGGGCTGTAACCGCATCACCTTCATTAAAACCGGCTTCTTCAAAAGATTCTCTCGTCATCACGGACGTGATCTCGATGTTGCCCATTCACATACTTACCTGGGCCATAACATCGTCTATTCGGGTTCTTCAAATACGACCCTGGAGCTTATTCCTAACGCCAGCCTCCATCTTTTCGCCTCCCGGAGTTTTTTTATATAATCTCCGGAAGCAAGAAAACTTATGCATATGATTAAACTCCATGCAAGAGCTGCGGCAAAAAGGTAGCGATGGAGGGAAAGGCTATCAATATAATCAGAGAAAATATTATGGCCAGAAGAAAAGGCCATATTCCCCGAAAAATAACTTCCAGAGGAACATCAGGAGCTACTCCTTTTATTATGTAGACATTCATCCCCATCGGAGGGGTGATAACCCCCATGGCCACTACCATAACCACTATTACTCCGAACCAGATAGGATCATAGCCCAGGGTTTTTACCACCACCGGATAAAAAATGGGAATGGTCAGCAAAATCAAGGCCAGGGCGTCAATAAAGCAACCCAGTACCAGATAAATAAGCAGAATGACCCCCACGATGGCAAAAGGGGGCAGGGGCAAACCACCGGCCCAGTTGGCCAGCTCAAAAGGAATCCGGCTGATGGCCATAAAGCGGCCAAAGATCATGGCTCCGGCAATCATCAACATTATCATAGCGGTGGTTCGGGTAGTATCATAAAGGGATTTTTTAAATCCGGTCCAGTCTAGATGCCTTCCCAGCAGGGATACCACCAGCACCCCGGCGGCTCCTACGGCACCGGCTTCAGTAGGTGTAAACCAGCCGGCAAAAAGGCCACCGATGGAGAGGGCAAAGACTACCAGTACTTCAAATAATCCACCCCGCAGGGAGGAGGCTCTCTCTTTCCAGCTCGCTTTGGGGCCTGCTGGTCCCAGGGCGGGGTTGCGCAGAGTGAGAAATAAAATAGTCGCTATATAGGCCAGCATAAGCAGGATTCCAGGTATGATACCGGCCATAAAGAGTTCTCCTATGGATTGCTCCGTAGCCATGCCATAAACAATAAATATAACACTGGGGGGAATCAAAACTCCCAGAACCCCGCCGGCGGCAATACTGGCTGTGGCCAGCGAAGTATCGTACTGGTACTTTCTCATCTCGGGCAAGGCAATGGCCCCCATGGTAGCTGCAGTGGCCGTATTAGATCCGCAGATGGCTCCAAATATTCCACAGGCCAGCTGGGTGGCTACAGCCAACCCGCCGGGGAGATGCCCCATTAGTTTATAGGCAAAGACATAAAGACGGGTGCCTATTCCAGAATAAAAGGCCAGGAAACCCATCCACACGAACATGGCGATAACGCTCAATGAATAAGAGGAGAAAGTATTAAATATTTCCTTGGCCACCATGCTGAATGACGCTGAAGCCGAAGTGAGCAGGGCGAAGCCGGTAAAACCCACCAGGGCCATGGCGTAAGCAATGGGCATACGCAGCATGAGCAGGGCCAAAAAAACAATTATCCCCAGCATTCCAAGAGCAAAAGGGTTCATCTTACTACCCTTCTCAAAGACTCACCCAGATGGCTTAGCAAAACCAGGCAAAGGCTGAAAAGACCAAAGGCCACCAGGTATATGAAGGGCGAGACCGGCAACTGACTGGTGGCGGAGACAATGCCGTTGGCTTTCATGGTTCCCGCGTAAATAGCCAGGTTCCATAAGGCAAAACCCCAAAAAGTTATAGCTACCGAATTGGTGGCAGTATCTATGAGAGCGCAAGTTTTACGGGGGAGGCGCTCTACTACAAAATCAACGGCTATGTGAGCATTTTGCAGAGCACAATGGGCCAGGGCCAGTCCAATGGCCGTTGCCGTTAGAAAACCGACATAATCATAGGTTCCCAGAAGGGGGTGCTTAAATAGCACCCGCATTAATACATTGCCTACCACTACCAGCATTACTGCTACCAGGCACCAGCCGGCAACTTGATCTAAAAACTGGCTCAAGCTGGCGACAAAGCCGTTGTATTTTTTGGCCATTCCGTACTTCCTCCCTACAAGTCTGTAATAATCTTTTGCAGCAGAGTCAGGCTTTTACTTAAATTCCTTATTATATTTATCCGCCAGGGTCCTGGCTGTATCTAGAATCTTGGCACCTTCAAAACCCTGTTTATCCATCCTCTTAACGAAATCATCTTGAATAGGTTTGACCAAATCTATCCAGCGCTGGGCTTCATCCGCCGGCAGCTGGATTAATTCCATACCTTTTTCATCCACCGCCCATTTCAGGGCTTCGGTGTTTTGTTTATCCCAGAGTCCTGCAGCCACTTCCTTAAAGAATTTCTCGTTGACTTTTTCTATGGCTTTCTGGGTTTCCGGATCCAAAGAGTTCCATTTGTCCAGGTTCATGGTGACAAAGAATAAAGTATTATAAAGGAAAGGGGTTTGGGTCAAATATTGGGTGACTTCCGCCTGTTTCCAGCCTTTCAATACTTCCACCGGACCCAGGTTGGCCTTTACCACTCCTTTGGACAAGGATTCATAGGCATCTGACTGCGGCATGGCGACCGGGGTTGCACCCAGGGCCTGCAGAGTTTTGGCGCTTAAACCGGTAGCCCTTATCTCCAAACCTTTTAGATCCTGCAGATTTCTTACCGCTACTTTGGAGTAGATATCGCCAGGGCCGGTGGTGAGAACCATCATCAGTTTGGTATCCTGGACTTCCCTGGGGTTCAATTCCTTTATCCCTTCCCAGGCTACGGTGCTGGCCACCCGGGAACTCTCGTAGGTAATTCCGGGCAGTTCAAAGACCTCCAGAACCGGGAAGCCATTGCGGGTATAGGAAAAGCAGGAAATACCGATGTCGGCTATTCCATTTACCACGCCATCATAAATAGAATCAGCCTGCAACAGGGTTTGATTGGGATAGCTGACGATCTTTACCTGGCCCCCGGTAGCTTCTTCGATGGCTTTGGCCCAGGGCTGTACCAGATCGACTTCAGCGGGGTGAGTGCTGGGCCAGAAATGAGCCAGACGCAGCTCTACTGTTTCACTTTGGCCCTTCTTGGGATCCTCTTTGGAGGTGCTGGTTGTTGGGCTTGTTTTCCCGCAGCCGCCAACAGCCAGCAGCGCAATTACCAGTAATAGCGACAGCAGTATTTTTCCCTGGTGCCAGCTCCTTTTCCCCCCAACAAATCTTGTTTTTTTCACTTCTTTTCCTCCCCTTTGTTTTTTGGGCAATAAAAAAAACTCCCGTAGGAGCTTTAAGATGTGCCAGCAATGTTCACCTCCGGCATATGTCGCAGGAAAAGCCAAAGCCGCACCTCTTTGCCTACCGTCCTAACCTTCCTACCATTTCTTTTAAAAGCGTTCCTAACCGTACTTCCAGGCCTGGGAGAGATTCATCCAACTCCCTTTGCCCACTACTCAATATATGTCCATGAGCGCTTAATGAATAAACGCTATTCATACATTCTATCGTTAATTATAAACTATTTGGCAATAGGCGACAATATGATTTTTCTATTCTTAGGCTTTAATATGCATAAATATATGTAAATTCTGCTATGATTTGCTTATACTAGTATAGGCATTGGCTATAGGCATTGGCTTTGGTAGTGGAATAAAGATGAAAATAATGATAAAATTATTTGAACTATGACCTCAGTCTTATGACCTGTTATGGCCTATATATATACAAAGGGAATTTCAGAGAGGAGTGATTGCTTATGAAAATACTCATAGTTGATGATTCCCAGTTCTTCCAAGGGTTTTTGAAAAAGATTTTTATAAAGTATCTTCCGGAAGCGGAACTTATTACGGCCAATAATGGCCGGGATGCTTATGACCTCTATGAGCAAGAGAAGCCTGATTTCATAATCAC
>NZ_JAQVZX010000098.1 GCF_028707975.1 Syntrophomonas sp. | reverse complement strand
TTCTGACCACTCACCAGAGCGAACTAAAATATTTTGCCTATCAAAGAGAACGGGTGAAAAATGCCTCGGTGGAGTTTGACCCGGTAAGCTTGCAGCCCACCTATAAGTTGAGTATAGGGATGCCCGGGCAAAGCAATGCCTTGGAAATCGCCTCCCGCTTGGGTTTGAAGGCTGAACTGGTACAGCAGGCACGGCAGTTGTTACCCCGCCGGGAAATGGAAATAGGGAACATGATTCGCCACTTGAAAGAAAGCCAGAGCCAGGTGGAAAAATCCCAGCAAGAAGTGGAAAAACTGGTGGCAGAAATCCGGGAGAAAAAACAGAGCCTGGAACAGGATAGGGAAAGCTTTGAACAGGAAAAGACGGAAGTAATGGAAAAATCCCGTTTGGAGGCGGCGCGCTACCTCCGGGAAATAAAAAGGGAAGCCAATACGGCCATTGAGGAATTCAAAGAACTGATGAAGGAAAAAGAAAAACCGCCTAAATGGCACGAAGTAGAGCAAGCCCGGCAAAAAATCCGGCAAATTAAGGTGGACTTCCCTGGAGAAATAGAAAAAGACTACGGGATTAATCCGCCGGAAATCAAAGCGGGGGATTATGTTACTATAAGGAATATTAAGCAAAAGGGTTATGTAGTAGAAGGTCCCAATAGTCAAGGTGAGGTAGTAGTACAGGTAGGCATACTAAAGCTTAATGTAAATCAGGAACAGTTAATTCCTAGCCAGGAAAAAGAGGAAATAATAAGTCATCGCCGCCACCAGAGTTTTCTGGAAAAGGCCCGAACAATTTCCAAGGAGATTGATGTGCGGGGTCAATTGGCCGAAGATGCCCTGTATATAATCGATAAATACCTGGAGGATGCCAATCTCTTAGGCCTGGATTCGGTGCGTATTATCCATGGCAAGGGGACTGGAGCCCTGAGAACCGCAGTTCGCCATTACCTAAAAGACCACCGCTATGTTAAAAGTTATCGCGATGGTCTGCGGGAAGAAGGCGGCCATGGGGTTACAGTGGTTGAGTTCAATTAAGCTTTGCTGCTATAGCCCGATCACATCATCGAATACTTCACGGGCTTTCTTTTTCTTTAGCTGGTGCTCTTCCAGCGGGCAATATGGAAGACTATCCCCGTTCTCCACTATGACTCTTTCCAGGTACTCCGGAGGGCAACCCCCTGATTGTAAAGGATTGGGCATGTTGGCTCGATAAATTTTCCCGTTATGTCGAGGGTCACGGCAGACATAAACTTCGTTATTTAATAAAGCAGGTAGGGAAAAATCGCTGTGAATATCGCATTTTTCTGTGGGAGTTTCATCCTTGCTCAAGGAACGCATTTCGGGATTGGGGCAGTAGCGACCAGCCAGTTTTCCAGATTCCGGGCAAATGGAAACCATATTGTGAGCATCACAGATTTCTGTCGGAACCTTATTTTTAAGACAATAGTCGGAAAAGATTTGCTCCTGCGAGCAGAGTTCAGAGGGAAGCTTGCCCGATTTCGAGCACACCGACACCGATACTATTCCCGCAGGCATAGAACGCGGCTTGGGATTTTTAATTTCATGGGCCTTTTGCATCATGGAGCGGAACATACGGGCCGGGTAACTGCTGCCATATACCTTGTTCATAGTATGCTCCCGGTCATAGCCCATCCATATGGCAGCAGAATAGCCGGGACTGACACCGCAAAACCACGAGTCCTTATATTCTTCCGAGGTGCCGGTCTTACCCCCGGTTTGTACGCCAGGGACCCGGGCATTGGTGCCGGTACCAGAGCTGACTACGGTTTGTAGCATGCTGTTCATCAACCAGGCGGTTTCTTCGGACATGGCCCGGTGATATTCCGGTTTGAAGCGGTAGATTTCCACTCCATCGGCATCAAGAATACGGGTTACAAAATGGGGTTTGGCATATAAACCTCCGTTGCCAAAGGCTCCATAAGCGGCGGCCATCTGTACAGGTGAGGCTCCACGGGTCAGACCGCCCAGGGAAAGGGGAGCCAGGCTCAAATCATTGGTACCAGGTGTATCCACCAGATCAAGCCCCAGGGATTTGCCAAAATCAAAAGACTTTCTTACCCCGACTTTTTCCAACAATTGTACCGCAAAGGTATTGACTGACCACTGTACTGCAGTCCTCATGCTAATCAAACCGCGATAGTTGGGGTCATAGTTCTTCGGGCTCCAAATAGTGTTTCCTACCTTAATGGAAATCGGTTCATCTATAAGGGTAAAGAAGGGCATATAGCCGTCTTCCAATGCCGGAGCATATACCGTCAAGGGTTTAATTGAAGACCCTGGCTGTCGCAAGGCATTGGTGGCCCGGTTAAACCCCCTGCGCTGCTCATAGGAACGACCACCCATAATAGCTTTTACTTCCCCGTTGCTATGATCGATTAGAGCCATGGCACATTGAATCTGCTCACCCTTTTTCTGTTCCGAGGGGAAATTGGCCGGGTTCTTAAAGAACTCTTCAGCATGGCTTTCCAGCTGGGCATTCATGGTAGTATAAATTTTAAGTCCCGAACGATAAATGGCATTATTCGGATCTTCATAAATTTCGCGCGCTTCCAGGATATCCAGGGTTTCATCAATTACCGCGTCAATAAAATAACCATACCTGCTTCCGGAATTAAATGATTTCTTAAAAACCAGGGGAGTTTCAAAAGCCTGCAGGGCAGTTTCCTGGTCAATATAGTTGCAATCTACCATACAGTTTAGAACCATTTGCTGCCTGGCTTTAGCCCGGTCATAATACTGGAACGGGTTATAGGAGTTGGGACTTTGCGGCAAACCTGCCAGCAATGAGGACTCGGCCAGGTTCAATTTGCTTACATCTTTGCCGAAATAGGTGTTGGCTGCTGCCTGTACCCCGTAGGCACCGGCGCCAAAGTAGATTTTATTAAGATACATGCTCAAGATTTCATCTTTGGAATAATGGGTTTCCAGTTTGAAAGATAATAAAACTTCCTTGATTTTCCTTTCCCATTGCTTGTCAAAGGTGAGAAAAGCGTTGCGGGCCAACTGCTGGGTTATAGTGCTGGCCCCCTGTCCCGTCAAATCACCTGATTGAAGATTAACCAGCAACGCTCGTACTATTCCCTTAAAGTTAACCCCGTGATGGCGGTAGAAATCCTGATCCTCGGTAGCGATAAAGGCATTAATCAAGTCGGGAGGAACATTATCCAGGCTGATTTCAGTTCGGTTTTGTTCGGCATGCAATCCCGCCAGGACTTTTCCCTGGTCATCATATAAAAAAGTAGTGCTGGCACCGGAAAGCTGTTGCGGATCCCAGGCGGGAAGATTTTGCGCCGCATAAACTAAAACGCCTACCCCCACGCCGGCAGCAACCAAAAAAATTAATAAAAGGGTACTCAACCAGCTATAGCTGCGTCTTTTTGCTCGTTTGTTTTTTTTCTCTTTGCTTGTCATCAGTAGTTTAAACCCTCCTGTATTTGGCCGGGAATGCTTATGCTATAAGTCTTGTCTTCATCTTAAGACTTCTAATTAATATTTGACAAAGACAAGGATTTTCCTGCTTGTGACTTATGGTAAGCATTGTAGGAAATCCTATATATAAATACGCTTACAGAGTTCAAATTATTGCACATCAAGAAATTCAATGCTATATTTTATGAGCAAGGAGGTAGTATGGTGGACGAGAAAACACTGCTGACAGAGGTAAATCGACAAATGGAACTAATCCGGCGGGGCGTGGCCGAAATCATACCGGAGGAAGAACTTGCCCAGAAGCTTTTCCGCTCCATCAA
Source organism: Syntrophomonas sp. (assembly GCF_028707975.1). Lineage (GTDB taxonomy): Bacteria > Bacillota > Syntrophomonadia > Syntrophomonadales > Syntrophomonadaceae > Syntrophomonas. Next base: position 2,773 of record NZ_JAQVZX010000098.1, on the reverse strand, counting down.
GGAAAAGCGCCCCTTAAGAGCCAAGCTGGGCCTCGATCCTACCGCTCCGGATATTCACCTGGGGCATACAGTGGTTCTTAACAAGCTTCGCCAATTCCAGGATCTGGGCCATGAAGTTCATCTTATTATTGGGGACTTTACCGGCCGTATTGGTGATCCTTCTGGTAAATCCGAAACCCGAAAACAATTAAGTGAAGAAGAAGTAATGGCTAATGCTGCCACTTACCAGGAACAGATCTTTAAAATCCTAGATCGGCAGAAGACCTTTATCCATTTTAACAGCAGCTGGTTGATGCAACTCAAGCTGGCCGATGTACTCAACCTGGCCGGGAAATATACCGTAGCGCGCATGCTGGAAAGGGATGACTTTTCCAAGCGTTATCGTGAAGGCTTACCCATAGGAATACATGAGTTTATGTACCCCTTGATGCAGGCTTATGATTCAGTGGAGTTGCGGGCTGATGTGGAACTGGGGGGAACCGATCAAAAATTCAATCTCCTGGTAGGACGCAACCTGCTCCGGGAATACGGCCTGGAACCCCAGGTGGCACTTACCATGCCAATACTGGAAGGAACTGATGGCGTACAAAAGATGAGTAAAAGCCTGGGTAATTACATAGGGGTCAATGAGGAAGCCTATGAAATGTTTGGCAAGACTATGTCCATTCCGGATGAACTAATAGCCCGCTATTTTGAGCTTTTAACCCAGGTGCCAATGTCTAATATAATGAGACTACAGGAAGATATGAAATCCGGCAAGCTTAACCCGCGGGACGCCAAAATATGCCTGGCCAAAGAAATAATAAAGATCTATCACAATGAAGAAGAAGCTGAGAAAGCTGAGGAGAAATTCAAGCTGGTCTTTTCCCAGAGGGATATTCCAGAAGATATACCAGTAATAGATAGCAGTGAAAGAGAAGTTTGGCTGCCCAAGTTTCTCCACGATAATTCCATGGTCAATTCCACCAGCGATGGCCGCCGGATGATTAAACAGGGAGCAGTTAAAGTGAATGGGGAAAAATACCAGGAAGAAAACCTGGAGCTCCAGGATGCCATGGTTCTGCAAGTAGGCAGACGAAAATTTTGCCGCCTGCGCTTAAACTAAAGAACGCCAAGGACTTAGTAAGAAAAGTGAGGAGTGAGGGGTTAATTGATTCCTACTACATCTTACTATTCAAGCGCCTACTAAATCACTTTTCATCGCTGGTTGTGGCCTCCGGCCATGGAGGGTTAGTAAGTAAAGTGAGGGCGCGTAGCAACCTTAAAAGCAAGCACTCAAGTAGATTACAACCCTGGTTTAAAGAGAAAATTATTATTGAGTGCCAGGTGCAGTAGGTTCATATTTATAGCAGGTAGCCTTTCTCCAGACTTTTTAAGACCCGCAGCATTTCATCAAAATGACCCTCAAAAAATATGGCATGTCCCTTAACCTCAGGGTATTCCAGGGAAAGCAATCTAATGAAGGTAAAGCCGGCTTCCTCCAGCTGAGGCCGGCTGGTTTTGCGTATAGTATCAAGCTGAGCCTCGCTTAGCTTTTTTACGGCACAGTAAATATCTTTGCCCTTGCTATTGGTCAATACAGTGGCAATCAGGGTGCGCAACATTATCCCTCATTTCTATATAATAATAAGACCACCCCGCTAAGAGTGGTCTTTATTCTCTATGGTAGCCCCAAGGGGAGTCGAACCCCTGTCTCCGCCGTGAGAGGGCGGCATCCTAGGCCTCTAGACGATGGGGCCATAATATGGCAGCCGGACAAGGATTCGAACCCTGGCGAACTGATCCAGAGTCAGTCGTGCTACCACTACACCATCCGGCTGCAAACGGGTTGCTCTAACCCGTGCGTAAATCATTATAATATAGAGTAAAAGTATTGTCAAAAGCAAAAAACATAAATGCGTTACATTTGTTTACCTTCCACCAATTGATGTACCATGACCTCGAAGCGCCTTTTGCTGTCAATGGCTTGTACCTTAACCTGATCGCCGTCAAGAGACTCAATCCACACGGGGGAGCCTTTGAATCTCACCTCAATGGAATCACTGGAAGCCAGTATCTCTTTTACCCTTGCACTATTCATATAGAAATACGCCCTTTCCCGAAAATATAATTCTGTGCTTAATATGCCACCGGGGCAATTTTTTAATCAATTTGCTCTAAAATAGCTTTTAGATAACGGCTTTTAAAATAGGCAAATATGGGTGCTTTTTTATGGCAAAAAATAAGGTAATTGAATTTACGCAACAATATGATTTAAATGAGGTAAGAGGGATTTTACGGAAAGCAGCGAATATAGCCTGTATAGCTAAAGTATTTTGGAGGTTTGCATGGGCAAGATTGAGATAATTACCGGTCCCATGTTTGCGGGTAAAACAACTGAATTGATGCGAAGACTTGAACGCTATACCCTTGCAGGCAACAGTGTTGTTCTATTCAAACCACATATTGATAGCCGAACCGAGACAGAGATAGCCACAGCCTCGGTCAGGCAGCAATTCAGCATTCCGGTTTTGATCCTGCATAAACCAATCGGCATTGAAGCTGCTGTGGTGGCAATCGATGAAGCCCAGTTTTTTGGAGAATGGATTATAACTTATGTACAATCACTCAAGGACCAGGGCAAAACCGTAATAATATCCGGTTTAGATATGGATGCTCATCGGCGTCCATTTGGATTTATGGGTCAGCTTATGTCCATAGCTGATTCGGTAAGCAAATTGACCGCCGTTTGCCGCTGTGGCGAAGATGCGGTATACACCTGGCTCAAAAACAG
>NZ_JAQVZX010000097.1:1482-6707 GCF_028707975.1 Syntrophomonas sp. | reverse complement strand
ACCGGGTCGGTACTCTTCTTGCCAATCCTTTTCTTTTTGAAGGTCATCAACTTTAAGAAGCTTTCCCTCCGGGGAAGTCCAGTTTATGTTGCCTTTCAGCTGTTGATTGGGGGGTACAAGAGCGTAGGTTCCTACCCTCCATTGTCTCATGACAATTCCTCCTTTGTTTCTTCATTAAGCTCAACGTTGGAAGTATTTTCGGTTACTATCTCTTCATTAGTTTTATCTGGGAAAGCACTTTCGTCTGCTTTTTTTGCCTCAATTCGTATGGCGGGCATAGCATTTGCTCCCTCGCCGGGCTCTTCCGCTTTGCTGCCCAGCAATAGCTTGATTCCCCCGGCAATCAATATCAAGGCGATAAAGCTAGTTTCGATGTAACTGCGCAGACTTTCACTTAATAACTGCGCTAAAGCAGGGCTGGCAATGCGCTGTACAATAACCAGCAAGCCCAGGGCAATCAACCCCCAGCCCAGCCAGCCCGGATGGGTGGAAAACCAGTCGAAAAGGGTAGAGGATTCCAGCTGTACTTTTTCCTCGTCTTCCAGCAGGTGATAGATGTCGAAAACGCTGTAAAACCAAATAACCGGTATAACAAAGCCTAAAATGTTTAGATTCAACCAGCTGGACAGGAGCAGTATAAAGAAAAATCCGGCCATCAATTGCGCTCCCTGTTTTATTAATCCCAGGTACATATGCCCGGCTCCCGGGATAGCTGAAAAGGCCAAAGCTATCAGCTTACGGTCGCTGATAAAAAGTAAACCCTTCTCTTCGCTATTAAATATCCGGGCTTCATCGCTGTCAGGGCCGGGTTCAACATTTCGTCCGGCCAGGTGCAGGGCTTCAGCCAGGGCTACAAACCAGAGCAAGGCTATAACAAAAAAGATGAGAGGACCAATCATACTGCTGCTGCGATAGCTAATGTTCTCCATTGTCAAAGCTCCCACACCAAGCCCCAGGAAAACGCTGAAAAAGACCAGGGCCCGTCTGCTCCAGCCCAAATAAAGATGGCTGAGGCCAGGAAGCGGCGATAGTATAAATACCAGGAACTTGCTTTTTTTCTTCACTATTTAACCTCCTTATGTTTTTCTATTTCCATATTGTTGAGCCATCCGTTGCTTATTTCCTGCAAGCGGGCCGGCCAGTTAAAAAGGATATCTTCATACTTACCGACAGTTTGTGCTGTAGGATTATAATGTAAATTCATTCTGCTCGTATCGCTCCATGTTTGAAATACTCCGCTACCGCTAAGCATGATAGTAATGGCCGCGGCAACTGCGTAGCAGGCTAACAGCCTCTTCCTTTGGGAGCGAACCGGGCGGCGCTCTTCCTTCCGGGTATTTGCTCTGAGCAAGTCACAGGTTCGTGCGGTAAAGTCAGGGGGGATGAGAGCCCTGGCTTCTTCTACTGCCTGATCGTCTATGCTATCCAGGAACAACTGCAAACAAGCATCACAATCCAGCAAATGTTTTTCCATTAAAACATCTTTTTCTTTGGCTGATCCTTTTCCATAAGTTCGCCATTCCTCCGGGCTGAAATGCTTCATTCCGCTCCCTCCTCCCATCGTTCACGCAAGAGCCTTCGCGCCCGGTAGAGGCGGGACTCTACGGTTTTCAAACTTATGCCTTCTTCCCGGGCAATCTCTTGATAGGACTTGTTCTCAAAATAGTATTTGGATACTACCCGGCTGTAGGGGGGAGGCAGGCCCCGGCAAAGCTCCTTTACAGCTGATTCCCTTTCCTCTTGGAGCAGGATTTGCACGGGACTCATTTCCATTTCAGCGGGTGCTGCTCGCTTTTCCACATCACTTTCTACCACTGCCAGCTGTCGGGTTCGCTGGCGTTTCCAATCAATGGCCTTATTAGTGGTAACTCGCCCTATCCAGGCTTTGAGATGGTCAGGTTGGTGCTCGGGAAGAGAACGGTAAAGCTGCAAAAATACCTCCTGGGCAATATCCTGGGCCTCCTCCGGATCACTTACAATTCGGAGGATGATGGCAAAAACATAGGCTTTATATTGATTAATCAATTCTTCGAATGCTTGTGAATCTTGGCCCTGGAAACTTTCTATCCACAGTTCATCTGGGCAAACCTTGACCACCCCCTTCCCATCCATTAATAATAACGATAATATGTGAAAAAACCCTGCAATTTAAAAAATTATTATGAATGAAAGGGTGAACTGCCGTAAGGGGCTCGCGGAAGATAATGGGCATTGTTCATATTTTGGAGTTAGCGTACAATGAAGCTATAATGTATATACTATAGATAAAATAATTAGAAAAAGGGGAGAAAAAGATGGGAAAAGCTAAAATCTTTGTTCGTGAACGCAGAAAAGTGGAACAGGGCGAAAAGAAATCTCGTTTTAATGTGGTAGGTGTGGCGGGGACAGACCTTAAGATTTACTCCAATCATATCCGAAAAATGGAAATTGAGCATATCGCCCAGGAAATAGACGGTGAAGTAGTCTATCTTCAGGCAGGGAAAGATGAAGAGCTGGATGATGAAGAAGATTAAAGAGGGGGCAAAGAGAATATGCCTCTAATTAGAGAAAGAGACAGTAAAAGGCTGCATGTTAAAAGCAAGTTAATGGGAGAATCCCTGGTAGGCAAGGGCTTTTTGAAGAGCCTGGAGTACGGGGAACAATTTCGAGCTTTGCCCAATGTCAATGTGGTAAAAATGGGAGGACAGAGCATAACTGACCGGGGGGCACGGGCGGTTTTGCCGCTTATCAAGGAAATAGTTGAAAATGCCCGTAAGCACAAGATGATTATTTCTACCGGTGGAGGTACCCGCTCGCGACATGTTTATGCCATTGCTATGGAACTGGGTATGCCTACGGGGATAATCTCCAAGCTGGGACAGAGCGTATCCGAGCAAAACGCCTTGATGATTTCCACCCTCTTAAGCCCCTATGGGGGGATTAAAGTAGGTCATGACGACATTCCCAAGCTAGCGGCTTTTTTCATGCAAGGCTGCATTCCGGTTATTCACGGGATGCCCCCCTATGGCTACTGGGAGCATCTGCCCCGGGAAGGGCGTATCCCCCCAAACCGTACCGATGTGGGGGCCTATCTTTTAGCTGAGGTCATTGGGGCCAGACAGTGCATTTTTATTAAGGATGAAGAAGGACTGTTTAGCGACAACCCCAAGGTAAATAAGAAGGCCGAATTTATCCCTCGTATAGGAGCCCAGGAATTACTGAATAAAGATCTGGAGGATTTGGTTGTAGAAAGAGCGGTACTGGAGATGCTCGTTCGCTCCCAAAGCGTTAAAGAGATTCAGATAATCAATGGTTTAAAAGAGGGCAATCTTAGTCGGGCCTTAAACGGTGAGCATATCGGTACAATTATTTATAAAGACATCTAAGAAAATTTTCTTGTGAAAAGCAATTAAGAGCGCTGTCCTGACAGGGCTTTTTCTTTCTAATTATTCCCAGACAGAAGGAAGGGCCACTTCTTTGTGGAAATACTCAATATAGAAGGCTCCGGTTTAATAACTGGCAAAAGCCAGGTGGAGGATTTATGCTTAACGCTGATTTGCTCTGGCAGTTATTGGATTATCTATATATCTTAAATATACTCATTGCCATAGGGATAATTTTTTATGAGCGGCGTAATCCTACTGTTACCCTAACCTGGCTTCTGGTTTTGTTTTTAATGCCGGTTCTGGGACTAATACTCTATCTCTTCCTGGGCCAGGACTTACGTAAGAAGAAGCTGTTCTATCTTAAAAAAGAAGAAGAAGAGAGCTTTTTTCCTAAATTAGAGCAACAGGATCAATATTTGCATAACAATCAGATGCTTTTCTTAAACCCTCGCAGTAGCGAATACCGGGACATTATTCACCTGCACCTGAATAGCAACCAATCCCTCTTCAGCCAGAATAATAAGGTGGATATATTTAACGATGGTCAGGAACTTTTTCGGGCTATGGCCGAAAGCATTCAACGGGCAGAAAAATATATACACCTGGAATACTATATTATTCAAAATGATGCTACCGGCCGGAGCCTTCGAGATATTCTTAGTCGTAAAGCTGCTGAAGGAGTAGAAGTGAGGTTGCTGTATGATGGAATGGGCTGTATTCACCTGCCCCGCCGCTTTTTCCGGCCGCTCCTACAAGCCGGGGGAGAAGTCGCCAGCTTTTTACCACCATTCTTTCCTTTTGTAAATCTACGGATGAACTACCGCAACCACAGGAAAATATGTATTATTGACGGCGAAGAAGGCTATATCGGCGGTTTTAATATAGGTGATGAATACCTGGGTCTGTCAAAAAAGTTCGGCTACTGGCGGGATACCCACCTGCGCATTCGTGGGACCGCTCTGGATGGCTTACACTTACGCTTCCTCCTGGATTGGCGTTATGCTTGCAACCATGACTTTCAGATGCGGGAAGACTTTTTCCCCCAGCGTGCCCCCCAGGGCAATACCGGAGTGCAGATTGTATCCAGTGGACCGGATTCCAAATGGAGTTCCATTAAAGACGGCTTCCTGAAAATGATCAGCAGTGCCCGGCAGAATATCTATATTCAAACCCCCTATTTTATTCCTGATGAGAGTATTCTCGCTGCCTTAAAGATTGCTGCATTATCCGGGCTGGATGTGCGTTTGATGATACCGGGAAAAGCAGATCACCTTATTGTACACTGGGCTAATCTTTCATATGTTGGGGAACTGCTGGAAGCAGGGGTCAGGTGTTATGCTTACTCCGAGGAAAGATTCCTACACAGCAAGGTCATGATGATTGATGGCTATGTCAGCACGGTGGGATCAGCGAACATGGATATACGCAGCTTTCACCTTAATTTTGAAGTTAATGCTTTTATTTATGACGAAAGGGTAAGCCGCAACCTGCAAGCGGCCTTCTTCCGGGATATCCAGAATTCTCAGGAGATTACTATGCAAATATATCGGGCCCGGCCGGTGTACGCGCGGATGAAGGAGGCTGTTTCCCGCCTGCTCTCCCCGCTACTTTAATGCAGTTTATTATCCATACATAGTACCCTCCGGAAGTGATGATCTCTGGCGTTAAGGTTTGATAGCAATATTGATGTTTGACTCCAGGTCAAAAACTGATTTAATGGATTCTGGTCATGCTCCCCAAGAAAAATGCCCATTACTTTCGTTTTAGATTTATAATGAGGTATAGAATAGCTCGTAATAAATTATTCAATGGAGGTGTAGGTTTTGAGTCATCATACAACAATTGAAGTGGACAAGGCAG
>NZ_JAQVZX010000097.1:0-1382 GCF_028707975.1 Syntrophomonas sp. | reverse complement strand
TCCCCAAGAAAAATGCCCATTACTTTCGTTTTAGATTTATAATGAGGTATAGAATAGCTCGTAATAAATTATTCAATGGAGGTGTAGGTTTTGAGTCATCATACAACAATTGAAGTGGACAAGGCAGCTTTGTTTAAGAGCCTGGAGCAAGGTATCCTGGCTTTTGAAAAGGGATTTCCCCTGGAGGATTTTAAAAAGGGTAACTATGGGCAGCATCCGCTGATAACCCTTTTAACCTGTGCGGATTCCCGTATGCCGGTCAATATTTTCGGGGAGATTTTTAACCGCATTTTTTCCGTGGAGAACATCGGCAACCAGGTTAAAACCAATGAAGGCTCCGTTCTTTATGGCCTTCTGCACCTGCATACCCCGCTGATGATTGTGGCCGGGCATAGCGATTGCGGAGCTATAAAGGCGGCGGAATCCAATTTTGTAGATGAGCCTATGGGCATTCGGAATGAATTGTCCATAGTCAAGAATTCACTGGAAGAGGCCCGGCGTAAGAGTGGGCTCAATTTTGACGATGAGCCGGGGCTGAAGTTCACCAAGCTGGCCGAAGTTAATGTGGATATGCAGATTGATTACCTTTTAGCTAATTATGCTGTGGCCGATCTGGTGGAAAAAAATGAGCTTTTGCTGGCAGGGGTAATGGTGGATCTGCATAATATCTATGGCAACGGGTATGGAATGCTTTATACCAGTAATATTAACGGTGAGCGCAATAGTAGTATATTAAAGAGTTATTCCCACCTGGGATTGCTGGCTGATCGCGCCCGGCGCCTGACTTCATATTAACTCCGCAGGCTCGCGTGTCGCAACCAAGGATGAGAGAAACAAGAGGTGCAAAATATATCAACAGGACCGTCCCTGTGATATGCTTGACAAAAAGAGCCGGCTTAAATCTTTAGCGGCTTTTTCGAAGCTTAGCCCGTTTTCCAGCAGAAAGTCCGGGTTTAAAACCGCTTGAATGGATGCGCTTATTACGGTAACCAGTATGAGCGGATCGCAATCCGGCAGGAACTCGGTACCCTCCTTTTGGCTTATGGCGCTAATAACCATCTGTACTCGTTCCAGGCGAAAGCGGTCGATTTTTTGCCAGAGATGGGGATAATATTGCCGCAGGTCATTTAGCCCGCGGGGACCGATTATAAAATGACCGTGCTTAAAGAGATAGTTTAAAATATAATTAAAAATATTTATGGGGTCGCTTTCCACCGCCAGGATATGGTCGGCGGCAGCCGCCACTTCAACCAGAAAGCGGTTTACAGCGGCCTCAATTATTTCATCCTTGCTGCGAAAGTAACGGTAGATAGTCCTTTTGCTTATTCCCGCCTGGCTCGCCAGTTCATCTACGGTAAATCCATGCAAACCCCGCATCCGGG
>NZ_JAQVZX010000025.1 GCF_028707975.1 Syntrophomonas sp. | reverse complement strand
TGCTAGTATTACAGAAGAAATTTCGGGAATTTGAACTGTTGGTTTTATTTTCTGGCCGGCATGATTACAGCAATGCTATTGTTTCTCTTCATGCCGGAGCTGGAGGAACTGAAGCCCAGGACTGGGTGGAAATACTGTTCCGGATGTATACCCGCTGGGTGGAAAGCACCGGGTACAGCATGGAGATTTTTGACTTTCTGGATGGCGATGAGGCCGGTATCAAGAGTGTGACTTTTCTAGTTAAGGGCGCTTATGCTTTTGGCAAGCTAAAATGTGAAGAAGGGGTGCATCGCCTTATTCGCATATCTCCTTTTGATTCTTCCGGGCGCCGCCATACATCATTTGCCTCCCTTTCCGTACTGCCCGAAATAAATGAGGATATAGAGGTATTGATTAATGCCGAGGATTTGCGCATTGACACCTATCGTTCCAGCGGGGCCGGGGGGCAGCATATCAACAAAACCGATTCGGCGGTTCGCATAACCCACCTGCCCAGCGGAATTGTGGTACAATGCCAAAACGAGCGTTCCCAGCATGCCAATCGGCTGGCAGCCATGAAGATATTGCAAGCCAAATTCTATGCTTTAAAGCAGAAAGAAGCCCAGGATAAGCTGCAGAGTATCAAGGGAGACTATAAAGAGATTGCCTGGGGAAGCCAGATCCGAACCTATACCTTGAATCCTTTCAACCTCATCAAAGACCACCGAACCAATATGGAGATAGGCAATGTACAAGCAGTGTTGGATGGGGACCTGGATGATTTGATTTTCGCCTGCCTGCATTGGAAGAGTAAAATGCTGTAAGGAATAGAGATAAAGTAAATACTATAAATACTATATATGAGGGAGATTAATGTGAGAAAGATTGGTGAAGAAGAGCTGGTCATTACCAGCGAAAAAGCAGGAATCATCAGGCAGGAAATAATAAAAATGCTGGGTGAAGCCGGTTCCGGACATACCGGAGGCTCCCTATCAGCTGCCGATATTCTGGCCTGCTTGTATTTCTGGGAAATGAAGCTTGACCCCAAAAAGCCGGACTGGGAAGAGCGGGATCGTTTTGTCCTCAGCAAAGGTCATGCCGCCCCGGTTCTTTATGCCGCCCTGGCGGAGAAGGGATTTTTCCCCCGGGAATACCTACGAACCCTTCGCAAGCTGGGCAGTCCCCTGCAGGGCCACCCGGATATGCGCCAACTGGTTGGGGTCGAAGCCTGTACAGGTTCGCTGGGACAGGGTATTTCCTGGGCGGTGGGGATGGCCCTGGCTGGCAGAATGGATCAGAGGAACTACCGGGTTTATGCCCTGCTGGGCGATGGCGAATTGGAAGAAGGTATGGTGTGGGAGGCCGCCATGGCTGCAGCCCATTATCGCTTGGATAATCTGCTGGCCCTGGTGGACAATAATGGTTTGCAGATAGATGGCAATATAGCCGAGGTCATGTCACCTGAACCCATAGCCCGGAAGTTTGCTGCTTTTAACTGGAATACCCTGGAGATAGACGGGCATGACCACCGCCAGATTATGGAGGCCTTAAATAGCGGTCGTTCTTTTAAGGGTCGTCCTACCGCAGTAATTGCCCATACTACCAAAGGCAAGGGTTGCTCCTTTATGGAAAACCGGGTGGAATGGCATGGTACCGCTCCCAACCGGGAGGAAACGGAAAAAGCTTTAGCGGAACTGGCCTAAAGCAAAATAATTGGAGGTTCACTTTACTTCAAAACCCTTTTGCATATTTATTACTTTTTGCAGTGACATCAATAGTACATTTTGCAGTGAAACTTAGGGAGGAAAGACTTTTGAAAAAGCAAGCAACGAGAGATGCTTATGGCCAGGCTCTGCTAGAGCTGGGGGCCTTGTATGATAATGTAGTAGTTCTGGATGCCGACCTGTCCAAGTCCACCAAGACGGTGGAATTTGCCAGAGCCTATCCGGAAAGATTTATCAATGCCGGGATTGCAGAGCAGAATATGATGGGTATGGCCGCCGGGCTGGCCAGTTGCGGCAAGGTGGTCTTCGCCAGTTCTTTCGCTATTTTTGCTACCGGGCGGGCTTTCGAGCAGGTCCGCAATTCCATTGCCTATGCTAACCTTAATGTAAAAATCTGCGCTACTCATGCCGGGATTACCGTGGGTGAAGACGGGGGCTCGCACCAGTCGGTGGAGGACATCGCTTTGATGCGCAGTGTACCTAATATGACGGTTATAGTACCTGCGGATGGGATAAGCACCCGCAAAGCCCTTTTCCAACTCTACCAGCATGATGGCCCCGCCTATCTGCGCCTGGGGCGTCCGGCCGTTCCACAGATTCACCACCCTGAGATGGAATTTGCCATTGGACGGGCGGTGGAACTGCGTAGCGGGAAAGACCTCAGCCTGATGGCCTGTGGCATAATGGTGAGCAAGGCTTTGCAGGCGGCCGAAATTCTGGCCGGCGAGGGGATAGAGGTTTCCGTTGTTGATATGCTGAGCATCAAACCACTGGATAAGGAAATGATTATCAGCAAGGCCAGAGAGAGCGGAGCTTTATTGACCCTGGAAGAACACAGTATAATAGGTGGTTTGGGAAGCGGCGTTTGTGAAGTGGTATGCGAGTATTGCCCGGTGCCGGTAAGCTGCCTGGGTATAAATGACCTCTTTGGCCAGTCGGGCAGTCCGGAGGAACTCCTGCAGTATTACGGGCTGGGAGTAGAACAAATAGTGGAAAAAGCCCGAAATTTACTTAAAAAGAAATAAAAGAAAAAAGGATTTTTCGGCCTTTTTGTAGAACCACCTTGAAGGTGGTTTTTTTCTGTCTTTGGAGGATAATAAATGTTGGTGCAGTTTTATAATGTTTCTAAAATTTATAGCAATGGGGTTAAGGCCCTGGATGATGTTTCTTTGAAAATAGAACGGGGGGAATTTCTTTTTCTTATGGGGCCCAGCGGGGCCGGGAAATCAACCCTGATAAAGCTTTTTTTCCGGGAGGAAGCACCTACCCGGGGGCAGATATTTATTGCTTCCCGCAGTATTGTGCGGATGAAGCGCAGTGAAGTACCCCGCTTGCGGCGGAATATAGGTATAGTATTTCAAGATTTTAAACTGCTGGAAAACAAGACCGCCAGTGAAAATATCGCCTTTGCCATGGAAGTTGTAGGGGCTAATCCTAAAGAAATACGCCAACGGGTCGCAGAAGTCATTGAGATGGTAGGATTAAAAGGCAGAGAAAAGTCTTTCCCTGGTGAATTATCAGGAGGAGAGCAACAGCGGATAGGCATTGCCCGGGCTTTGGCCAATCGCCCTCTCTTGCTTATTGCCGATGAGCCCACGGGTAATTTGGATATAGACACCTCCCGGGAGATTATGGAACTGCTTTTCGATATTAATCGTAAGGGAACTACGGTTATTATGGCAACCCATGCCCGGGAACTGGTAAAGGCTGCCCGTAAACGCGTCATTCTGCTGGATAAAGGACGGGTTGTCGCTGATAACCCGAACGGGGAGTCAATCGTATGATTCTGAGAAATGTTATGTATTTCTGGCGCGAGGCCTGGAAATCCCTGCGCCGGAACAAGGTTTTGACTATAGCCAGTGTTTCCACCGTTTCTATTTGTATATTGATACTGGGAATGGCCGTGTTAATGACGGTAAACGCCGGAAGCGTCATGAAAAAGCTGGAATCTGATGTCGAAATGGTGGCTTTTTTGGAGCACGCTTTGACCAGGTCCCAGATTTCGCAGATTGAGGAGAAAATCTCCCAGCTGGATGGGGTAAAGAGCGTCAAGTTCGTTTCCCGGGATACGGCCTTGGCCCGGCTGGGAAAAAGCTATGGCAATAAAGAATATGATCTTAAATCCACCCTGGGCAAGAACCCCTTGCCCCATAGCTTCGAAGTCAAGGCCAGGAACCCGCATGATGTACCGCGTATTGCGAGCAAAGTTGATAAGATCGATGGGGTTTACAAGGTAAATTACGGCCAGGGGGTAGTGGAAAGGCTGTTCGCCGTGACCAAGTGGGTACGGGCTATCAGCCTGGCCTTTATTGTACTGCTGTCCCTGGGGGCTGTTTTTTTGATAGCCACTACCATTCGCCTGGCTATTTATGCCCGGCGCAAGGAAATATACCTGATGAAGTTGATTGGAGCCACTGACTGGTTTATACGCTGGCCCTTCTTTATTGAAGGCATATTGCTGGGGACCCTGGGGGCTCTTTTGTCCATTCTTTTGTTGGCTGGAGCCTACAGCTCACTGATCAGCAATATGGGGAGTGTCTATTTTATTCCGCTGGTAACCGGCGGTCCCATATTGGGTCGGCTTTATATCGCTTTGTTGGCCGCCGGAACGGTTTTGGGAGTGGCAGGAACCTCTATTTCACTAAATCGCTTTTTAGATGTGTAGCATACGGAGGACGGAAGGCGGAAGCTGGAGGGCGGAATGGACCGGAACTCAGGCAAAACTACTTCGAGTTAAATAGATATTTAAATAGATATAATTGACACTGGGTGTCGGGCCGCGGGTGGTAGCGACCCCAGGCCATGGGGGGTTAGTAAGAAAATAGTTTTTTGATGCTGAAGGATGAAGTTGTCAACAACCCCGTCCCCGTGTCAACCCTTGGATGGTTAGTAAGAAAGTAAACGCGGATGCGGGTCTATATATAGGGGAGGATTTAATAAAATGAGCAAAGCAACGAAAACGCTGGTCTGGTTCCTGACACTATTCCTGGGTTTAGCTTTAATTTTTCCGGTTTCGGCCGGCGAATTGGAAGAACAGCAAAAAAAGCTGCAGGATGTCGATTGGCAGATAAACCGGCAAAAGAGCAATTTGGATCAGGCCCAGAAAAAAGAAAAGACCATAATGGGGCAACTGCAAAATATTGAGCAGAACATAATCCGAACCGAAAATGAAATCAAAACTCTGCGGGAGCGGGTAGACTTTCTGGAGGGTAGTATAGCGACAACCGAAAAGGATATTGCGGAAATGGAGGCCAAACTGGCAGAGCAGAGTGATATCTTAAGCGAGCGTATGGTTTTTATTTATGAGGAGGGAGACCTTACCTACTTGCAAGTATTGTTATCGGCAACGGACATCAACGACTTTCTAACCCGCTATGATATGTTAAACCTTATTGTGGAACAGGATGTGGAGTTGATTGATTCCATAAATAAGCAGAGAAAAGCTCTGAACGAAAAAAAGGACTCGCTCGAAGCAAACCGAAAAGAGTTGCTAAATGCCCAGCAGAGCCAGGAGGAAAAGAAAGGGATACTGGGCCAGGAACAAGAGCAGAAGGCAGTAGTATTGAGCAGTGTCCAAAAAGAAAAGAAGGCTTTAAAGCAAGCCCTGGAGGAACTGGAAAAAGCTTCCCAGGAAATAGAAACCATGATCAAGAGGCTTCAATCCAGTGGTAGCGGGTCTCAGCTTGGGTCTGGAACCTATACCTGGCCAACTCCTTCATGCAAGACTATAACTTCGTCTTATGGAATGAGATATCATCCGACACTTAAGACCAGAAAACTGCATACCGGGATGGATATAGGCGCTTCGCAGGGCAGTACCATTGTAGCCGCTGACAGTGGAGAAGTGATTTATGCTGGTTGGATGTCGGGTTATGGGCAGGTAACGGTTCTGGAACACGGAAATGGGATGTCCACTTTGTATGCCCACCAGTCTGCTTTCCTGGTAAAGAAAGGGGCACAGGTAAGTAAAGGCCAGGCTATAGGCAAGGTAGGCAGCACCGGTTGGAGCACCGGACCCCACCTGCACTTTGAGGTTCGGGTCAATGGCAGTCCGGTTAACCCCACGGGCTATGTAAAATAGGGAAGGTATGATGGACAAGTTTTATTGGGAACGGCGGGAGCAGAGCACCCGCCGCTCTTGCTTCTACGCTTACTTGTGATTCGATGGAGCTAAGCAATATTTCATTAAGTTACCGAAAAACTCCCATCTGATGTTCCTAACTACTTCCACCCTTCAACCCCATCAACAGTTTGCAAGATTGTGTTGTGCCGGCTAATCGAGTAACATATTAAATGTAATTTTAAAATATAATTTCATATGGTGGTGGAGAATTGAGGAAGATCCGATTGTCAAATAGTTTTAAGAACTTTTTTTCTTTGGTGGGAATGCTGGTTGTGGTTGGCCTTTTGTTTGTTTGCATTACCAATGCCGCTGGTATAAGCACTCTTATCAGTGTATTAGGACTGGTGAAGAGCCAGGCTCTCTATGAAGTTAACAGCAGCCAGCTTATTCAAGGGGCAACGGCGGGGATAGTTGACTCCATGCGGGACCCATATTCCAAGTACCTGGATAAGCAAACCTGGAAGGATCTCAGAGAGAGGCTGGAAGCGGAATTCGGGGGAATCGGGGTTTATGTTCTACAGGATAATGAAGGCCGCCTGAAAATAATATCACCCATAAAGGATACTCCGGCCTTTAGGGAGGGGGTTAAGCACGGGGATATTATTTTGCGTATCAACAACAAAAACGCGTTGAATATGAGTACTGATGATGCCGTACACTTGATGCGGGGTGAACCCGGAACGCAATTGCTCTTGGGGGTATACCGGGAATCAGATAAGAAAGAATACGATTTTCGGATAATCCGGGAGATAATCAATGTTCCTTCAGTGGAAGACAAGATAATAAGCGAAAAACCCCGTATCGGTTATATAGGACTTAACCAGTTCCACTCTCGTTCTGCCGAAGAGATGAAAGAGAGTATAGATGAGCTGCTGGAGGAGGAAAAAATTGAGGGTTTGCTCTTGGACCTGCGCAACAATGGGGGCGGCGATTTTGATGCGTCCATTGCCATCGCCTCAATTTTTCTGGATGGGCAGGAGGTTGTAAGTATAGTCGACCGCAAAGGCAACAAAACCGTACACAAAGCCGGTCATGGCAAGTTGGATATACCGCTGGTGGTACTGGTAAATGGTGATAGCGCCAGTGCTTCGGAAATCCTGGCCGGAGCTCTGCAGGATAACAAACGGGCTTTGCTGGTGGGGGAAAAAACTTATGGCAAAGGTCTGGTGCAGACGGTTTTTCCCCTAAGCAATGGGGGAGCCTTGAAGCTAACGACTCAGAAGTACTTTACCCCTGATGGTACTGATATAAATGAAATCGGCATAAACCCGGACTACCAGGTAAAAAATGAGGTTAATAGTGCAGAGGATCAGCAGTTGCAAAAGGCGCTGGAAATCTTGAAAAAGCAGCTGAGCGGATCAGTGAGCAAAGCGTCTTGAACCTGGGTTAAAGTGAGGAGTGTAGCGGTTTGCAGGGGCAGGCTCCCGTGTCTGCCCATCGTATAGGAGTAAGGGGCGCCGGGTTTTTCGCTAAAAGGGAGCAAAGCTTGGCTCAGACCTTTAAACAAGATTGCAGTTTCCACTTCTTAGTTTAAGGAGGTGGCTCATTGGAACAGACATTAGCTGTTTTAGAGATGATGGGGCGAGTTTTTGTAACTACATTTACTTCGCCTCTTTTTATTTTAATATACCTGGGTCTTTTTATGATTGTAGCCTGGCAGTATAGACGACTGGATAAGCTTTCTGGGAGGATTCTGGATAATAGACGCAATAGCTACTGGCAGGCGGCCTTGCTATCAAGCTTCCTGGGTCTTCTGGGAGGGGGACTGGGAAGTATTCTGTTGGTTCTGCTGGGAATCAACCTGAACAACATAGGTATTTCGCAGTTATGGCTCCTGGCTATACTCTTGATGTTTATAAGTCCCCGCTTTTTGTGCTTTGCTTATGCTGGCGGAATACTTTCCCTGTTCAGTCTGCTTACTGGTTATCCGCAAATAAATATTCCTCACTTGATGGCTTTGATTGCCGTACTGCATATGGTTGAAAGCTTGCTCATCCTGCTGGATGGGAAATTTCAGCCTACCCCTGTTTATGTTAAAAAAAGTGGAATAGTTCAGGGTGGTTTCAACCTGCAAAAATTCTGGCCAATTCCTCTTATAGCCTTAATGGGTGTTGGCGTGCTTGAACCAGGCACCGGGGTCAATATGCCGGACTGGTGGCCTTTGCTTAAAGATTATCCTGCAGTTACACCGGATCAGACTTATGCTTTGCTTCCGGTTTTAGCTATTCTGGGTTACGGGGAAATAACCACTACCACAACCCCGGCGCAACGAATCCGCCATTCGGCGGGAAAGCTCTTTGCATTCAGTCTGATTTTGCTCTTGCTGGCCCTGGGGGCGTCCCGCTGGGAAAATTTGACTTTGGCGGCTGCATTGTTCAGCCCCCTGGGGCACGAGCTGGTAATTTTCTTGGGGCAGCAGGAAGAGAGGCGGAAGCAGCCTTTGTACCGGCAAAATGAATCTGGGGTTATGGTTCTGGATCTGCTCCCGGGAAGGGCAGCTGCCCGGGTAGGAATAAAATCTCAGGATATTATATTGAGCATGAATGCCCGGAAAGTGCGGAATCTATATGACTTGGAAGAAGAATGGGGGCAGTCGCGGGGCCCGGTTCACTTGGAGATATTGCGTGGAGGGAAAAGAATTGTATGCCAGCTAGACGAAAGTCGTGGAAAAGAGCTGGGCATCATTGCTGTACCTGACCACTATAGCCGCAGGTACCTGTTGCTGCAAGAAGATAATATATTTGAGCTTTTGCGGAGATTTTGGGAAAAATTAAAAAGGCTTTTTTAATGATGGGCAGGCAAGAGAACCGTCCCCTTGCCTGCCGCTGCCATGCTTATTCACACTTTGGATGCAAAATGAATAGACTAAAAAAACTGATATGGGGAGAGATTTTATGCTGGGTAAGCAAGGGATGATCCGATATGTTTTTACCAGCAGTAATACCGACGGGGGCTACTGCAGCTTTATGCCAAAATTGTTGGAAGGTCTGCAAAAAATCTTTATTTTGAAAGGACCTTCTGGTACTGGGAAGTCTAGCTTTTTGCGGCTTCTGGGTCAATCTATGGCGGAAAAGGGCTATGAAGTGGAAATGTGGTTATCAGCTCTGGATCCGGTTAATCCTGAGGGTTTATATTTACCCCAATTGGAGATAGCAGTAGTTAATGGCAGCCTGCCTCAGGCGATCGACCCCGGGTACCCGGCCGGGAGGGCGGAAATAATCAACCTGGGGGATTACCAGGATAGAAAAGCGGTGGCCTTAAGAAGCCGGGATATTATGGAATTGGTGCAAAAAGTAGAAAAGCACCATAGCAAAGCCTATAATATTTTAAAGAGCATTATCCAAACCAGGGAAGAGCTCCGGCAGCTAACTGCCCGTCATCTGGACCATGGGAGAATCAATCAGCTTTGTGGGGAGATTGAAGCCAGGCTGGCGGAGGAACAAGCCCGGGAAAGACATTATTTTGCCAGTGCGGTGACTGCTGATGGTATTATCAACTATATTGAAGAACTTAGTGCTGCCTGCCGGAAAAGGTATGTTTTCAAGGGGCCGGAGGGTTGTGGGAAATCGACCATGATTGCAAAACTAGCGCTTAAGGCAGCAGAAAAGGGTCATTTCCTGGAGTATTACCACTGTGGATTGGAGCCGGAAAGCTTAGTGATGGTTATTATAAGCAGTTCGCAGACTGCTTTGATAGATGCCGGAGAACTGGAGATAAGTTTAAAACCCTGGGATATTATAGTTGACCTGGGAAAGTGCCTAAAAGATTGTGATCCCAGTCTCTTGGGGATGAAAAACAGCCAGGCTTACCGAAACCATGAGGCCATGCTCTTGCAGGTTCAAGAAGAACTTGAAAATGCTTATTTGACCGTAAAGAAAATTAAAAAAATCTATTCAGCTGCGATGGATTATGAGGCGCTCGATAAGAAAAGAATAGAAATAGAGGAAGAATTGAGCTCTGACTTTCCTCACGCTGCTGGGGGGAAGGCGCGGAAGAAGCTGCCTGTGAAGTGTTCTGGGGAGTGAACAGGAGAAGCATCCCCTGGTTTGCTGTGAGCAAAATAAAAAGAATGTCCCTTGTTTGGAAGGTGAATTTAGCTATGCCGGAATTCAAATTACATTCATCCTATAAGGCTACTGGAGACCAGCCCCAGGCCATAAAACAACTTTTGCAGGGAGTGGCGGCAGGATTTCATGATCAGACCCTCCTGGGAGTAACCGGTTCTGGCAAGACTTTTACTATGGCCCGGATCATTGAAGAGCTGCAACGACCGGCCCTGGTTATGGCTCCCAATAAAACCCTGGCTGGGCAGCTCTATTCCGAGTTTAAACAGTTCTTCCCGGAAAACGCGGTGGAGTATTTTATAAGCTACTATGATTATTACCAGCCTGAGGCTTATGTTCCGCAGACTGATACCTATATTGAAAAGGATTCCTCCATTAATGATGAGATAGACAAGCTGCGTCATTCCGCCACTGCTGCGGTATTAGAGAGGCGCGATGTGATAATTGTGGCTAGTGTTTCCTGTATTTATGGCTTGGGTGCGCCGGAGGATTATTATTCTCTGGCGGTATCACTACGCCCGGGGATGGAAATAGCCCGGGATGATCTTTTGCGCCGCCTGGTGGACAATCACTATGAACGCAATGACTATTCTTTTTTTCGGGGGAACTTCAGGGCGCGTGGGGATATGGTGGAGATATTTCCCGCCTCCTCCAACGAGCAGGCTCTGCGGGTGGAATTTTTCGGCGATGAAATCGAACGCATTATTGAGTTTAACCCCTTGAGTGGGGAAATCATAGGCGGCCGTTTGCACAGCATGATATTTCCTGCTTCCCACTTCGTTACCAGCCGGGAACGCATGTTGGAGGCCGCCGGGCAAATCGAGGAGGAATTGGCACAGCAGTTGGCCCGCTTCAAAATGGAAGGCAAGCTTTTGGAGGCGCAGAGGCTGGAGCAGAGAACCCGCTATGATTTGGAAATGATAAGAGAGATAGGCTATTGCAAGGGGATTGAAAATTATTCGCGTTATATAACGGGACGAGCTCCCGGCGAAGCACCCTATACCTTGCTGGATTTTTTCCCCGATGATTTCTTGCTCTTTATAGATGAGTCCCATATTGGCGTGCCCCAGATTCGGGGTATGTATGAAGGGGATCGTTCGCGAAAACAGAATCTGGTGGATTTCGGTTTTCGACTGCCTTCGGCGCTGGACAATCGCCCCTTGAAGTTTGCAGAATTTCAGGAGAAGGTAAAACAGGTAATTTATGTTAGCGCCACCCCGGCCAATTATGAATTAGAGCAGAGCCGTCAGGTGAGTGAGCAGATCATACGACCGACCGGGCTGGTCGATCCGGAAGTAGAGGTCAGACCTACCAGGAACCAGATTGATGACCTTATGGCTGAGGCCCGGGCTATGGTGGATAAGGGCTTCCGGGTTCTGGTAACTACACTGACCAAGAGGATGGCGGAAGACCTGAGCGATTATCTGGCTGATACGGGTTTGAAGGTTCGCTACATGCATTCGGATATAGATGCTCTGCAAAGGCTGGAGATTTTAAGAGAGTTACGCAGCGGGGTTTTTGATGTTCTGGTAGGGATAAACCTGCTGCGGGAGGGGCTGGATTTACCGGAGGTAGCCCTGGTAGCTATACTTGATGCTGATAAAGAGGGCTTTTTACGCTCCGCCCGTTCGCTGGTTCAGACTATTGGTCGGGCTGCGCGCAATGTTGAGGGTAAGGTAATAATGTATGCGGACGAAATAACTCCATCGATGAAATCAGCCATTGATGAAACCAACCGCCGCCGCTTGAAACAATTGGAGTATAACCGGGAACACCATATTACTCCAGAAAGCATCAGGAAGGACATTCATGCTCCAGTAGAAGCCACCATTGCCGAAGAGGCGGTAGAATACGATATCCGTAATTTTCAAAAAATGGCGCGGGAGGAGAGGGAACGGCTCTTGCGTGAGATGGAGAGCGATATGTACCAGGCGGCAGAAAACCTGGAATTTGAAAGGGCAGCCCGCTTGCGGGACAGTATTCGGGAATTGCAGCAGCCAGTCAAGAAAGCCAGGAGACGGGGGAAAAGATGAAAAACCGTATTGTAATAAAAGGTGCGCGGGAGCATAATTTGAAAAACATTGACCTGGAGATACCCCGGGATCAACTGGTGGTATTCACCGGGGTGTCGGGCTCGGGCAAGTCCAGCCTGGCTTTTGATACTATATACAGCGAGGGACAGAGGCGCTATGTGGAGTCGCTCTCCACCTATGCCCGGCAGTTTCTGGGGCAAATGGACAAACCGGATATTGATCATATCGAGGGTCTTTCTCCTTCCATTTCCATCGACCAGAAATCGACCTCCAATAATCCCCGTTCCACGGTAGGGACGGTGACCGAAATCTATGACTACTTGCGCTTGCTCTTCGCCCGGGTGGGGAAACCGCACTGTCCGCATTGCCAGCAGCCCATCAAGAAACAGAGTGTGGATCAGGTGGTGGATAGCCTGCTCGCTTTGCCCGCCGGGAGGCGGCTCAAAGTACTGGCCCCTATTATCAAAGGGCAGAAGGGGGAGCACAAAAAAGTGCTGGAGAATCTTTTCCGCGATGGCTATGTAAGGGTGCTGGTAGATGGCTACGAGTACACGGCCGATGAGGAGATCGTCCTGGCCAAAAACCAGAAGCACGATATCTCTGCGGTAGTGGATCGCCTGGTGGTAAAAGAGGGTATCAGGAGCCGCCTGGCGGAATCGTTGGAACTGGCTTTCGAGCTGGGAGAAGGCATGGTGAAAGTGCAGCTGCTCCAGGAAGACGGCAGTGAGGAAGAGATTCTTTTCAGCCGGGATTTTGCCTGCCCGGAATGCGGTTTCAGCCTGCCGGAGCTCAGTCCGCGGATGTTTTCTTTCAACAGTCCCTTCGGGGCTTGCCCGGAATGTGGTGGATTGGGGGAGAAAAGGGAAATTGACCCGGATCTGGTCTTGGACAGGAACAAGAGCTTGGAGCAGGGGGCGGTAATTCCCTGGTCCAGCAATTTCCATACCTATTATAATCAAATACTGGCGGCCATGGCGGCGAGGAATAAAATCCCGCTGGATAAAGTTTTACAGGAATTGAGCCAGAAGCAGATAGATACCATCCTATACGGAAACGGCGGGGAGCGCTTTAAGATAGTCTACACCAATTCTTACGGAGAAACCGGCAGTTTTCGCTCCAGTTTCGAGGGAGTGGTCAACAATCTCCGGCGTCGTTACCAAGAGACCAAATCTGAGGCGGCTCGGGAGGATATCGAGAAATACATGAGTACCACTCTCTGCCCGGCTTGCCAGGGAAAGCGGCTGCGCTCCGAAATACTCTGGGTATTACTGGGGGGGAAAAACATTACCCAGCTAAGCGCTCTGTCCGTAAGGGAGGCCCTGGAATTTTTCACTTGCCTGGAGCTGAACGAGAGGGACTTTATCATTGCCCGGCAGGTTATAAAAGAAATCCGGGAGAGATTGAACTTTCTGGTGGATGTGGGCTTGGATTACTTGAGCCTGGATCGGGCGGCGGGAAGTTTATCCGGGGGAGAAGCCCAGCGCATTCGCCTGGCCACCCAGGTGGGATCCAGCCTGGTGGGGGTGCTCTATGTACTGGATGAACCGAGTATCGGACTGCATCCCCGCGATAATGACCGCCTGCTGGCCACCTTGAAGAGGCTGCGGGATTTGGGAAATACGGTAATTGTGGTAGAACACGATGAAGATACCATCAAAACGGCGGATTATATTGTGGATATTGGCCCCCGGGCCGGTATTCACGGGGGTAAGGTGGTGGCAGCAGGTCGCCTGGAAGATATAATGGCTGCCGAAGATTCGCTTACTGGTAAATACCTGGCCGGTAAAATGGAAATAGAAATACCCTCTCAGCGGCGTAAGGGAAATGGGCAGAAACTCTTGCTGCAAGGGGCGGTGGAGCATAACCTGAAAGAGATTGATGTGGCCATACCCCTGGGCCGATTGGTGCTTATTACTGGTGTCTCAGGTTCGGGCAAAAGCACTTTGGTGGAAGATATTATCTACCCGGCCTTGATGAAGGAGCTACATGGGGGTCGTCATCGTCCCGGTACTTATAAGCAGATGGAAGGAATGGAAAATATTGATAAAATAATAAATATTGACCAGTCCCCCATCGGGCGTACTCCACGATCCAATCCCGCTACCTATACCGGAGCTTTCGATGGTATCCGGGAGCTGTATTCCAATACTGGAGAAGCCCGCTTGCGCGGTTACCGGCCGGGGCGCTTCAGTTTCAATGTACGGGGGGGACGCTGCGAGGCTTGTTCCGGAGATGGGATAATAAAAATAGAAATGCATTTTCTGCCCGATGTCTACATCCCTTGCGAGGTCTGCAAGGGTAAACGCTATAACCGGGAGACCCTGGAGGTCAAGTATCGGGGTAAAAGCATAGCTGATGTCTTGGCAATGACGGTGGATGAAGCGGTGGAAATTTTCGAGAATATCCCCCGGGTTTATCGAAAACTCAAGGTCTTGCAGGATGTGGGCCTGGGTTATATTCAATTGGGACAGGCAGCACCCAGTCTTTCCGGAGGGGAGGCTCAGCGGGTGAAACTGGCCACCGAACTCTCCAAGCGCTCCACCGGCAAGACCCTGTATATACTGGATGAGCCCACCACTGGCTTGCATAAAGAAGATGTTAAACATTTGCTTACGGTGCTAAACAAATTGGTAGATAATGGCAATACCGTCCTGGTTATCGAGCATAACCTGGATATAATCAAATCCGCTGACCATATAATCGATCTGGGGCCGGAAGGCGGAGAAAAAGGCGGCTATATAGTAGCTGAAGGAACCCCGGAGGAATTAGCCCGGCACCCCTTGTCTTATACCGGCAGGTATTTGCAGCTTGTCTTGGGACGCTAGGCATCGGAGGACGGATGGTGGAGGACGGAGGGGGTTTAGTTATGACTCTACTGTATAAACCCCTGTTGATGCAAGCTTGGGGGCATGGGGTGAGGGAAGAATGGGTGATGAGATGCTGAAGGAAAGATTGAAAAAGGTACCGCTGCAGTCTGGGGTCTATTTGTTCAAGAACCGGGAGGGCCAGGTGCTTTATGTAGGCAAAGCCCGAGTTCTGCGCCAGCGGATGCGCTCCTATTTTCAAGCCCCGGAGAAAATGCATCCCAAGGTGAAGGCCATGATGGCTCGGGTGAGTGACTTTGATTTTATTGTTACCCATACGGAAATGGAAGCGCTGATCCTGGAAAACAACCTTATAAAGGCTTATAAACCACGCTATAATATCGATTTGCGCGATGACAAGAGCTATCCTTACATCAAAGTGAGTATGGCTGATAGATTTCCGCGAGTTTATTTGGCCCGGGAGAAAAAAGACGGAATGTCACGCTACTTTGGACCCTATACCAATGTTACTTCCCTGCGCGATACGCTTAAGCTGCTTAATGCTGTTTTTGGATTACGCAGCTGCCGGACGATGAAATCCCGGCGCCGACCCTGTCTCAACCGGGACATGGGCAAATGCCTCTCCCCTTGCAGCGGCGAGATTTCAGAAGAAGAATATGGGCGGAGGGTTGAAGCTTTAATCACTTTCCTGGAGGGCAATTTCCAGGAGATAGTGCAGGAAAAAGAAAAAGAAATGACTATGGCGGCCAGGAATCTGGAGTTCGAAAAAGCCGCCCGCCTGCGGGATCAAATCCAATCTATACGCCAGCTGGGTGAAAAACAGAAGATTGAGCTGGCTTCACCCTGTGAATTTGATTTGGTGGGGATATTGAGCGGGGAAAGGGAGAATCTGGTTCTGCTTTTTAAAATCCGTTCGGGGAAGATAGTGGGCAAAGACACCTTCTGGTTAAACCGACCGATTCAGGAGGATGAGAATGAGGCCATGGAATTCTTTATTAAACAATATTATGATGAAAACCTGGATATTCCGCCGCAGATACTCTTGAGCCACCTGCCTTCCGATTTCAAATTGCTGGAGGCCTGGCTGAAATCCAGAATAGCCCGCCGGGTAGAACTTCGGGTTCCGCAGAGAGGAGAAAAGAAGCAGGTTCTGGATATGCTGCTGGAAAATGCTCGTCTGCTCTTGGAGGAGAAACAGCGGGAGGAAAACACCCAAAATGCTGCTCTGCTGCATTTGAGCCAGGTCTTGGACTTGGAAGCAGTGCCTGATCGTCTGGAATGTTTTGATGTATCTCACCTGGGCGGGGAGGAAACAGTGGCTTCCATGGTGGTTTTCCGCGGAGGTCAGCCGCAGAAAAAGGCATACCGGCATTTTAAAATCAAGACAGAGCAGAATAATGATACCGCGTCATTGGCTGAAGCGGTGGAAAGGCGTTTCCAGAATGCCCGCCAGGCTAATCCGGCTTTTTTGCCTGAGCCGGATTTGATATTGGTAGATGGTGGCCGGGGGCAGGTTAATGCCGTGGCCGCAGTATTAAAGGTAATGGACATTGATATTCCCCTCTTCGGGCTGGCCGAAAAGAATGAGGCGATATATCGCCCCGGCAGTGCTGAACCTTTACTGCTAGCGGCCCGGGATAATGGACTGCAGCTGCTGCAGAGGCTGCGGGATGAAGCTCATCGCTTTGCCATTGAATATAACCGGAAAAGAAGGAGCCGTAAAGTCAGGGCCTCGGCTCTGGATGGAATACCGGGAATAGGGGAGCAGAGGAAAAAGAGCCTGCTGGCTCACTTCGGGTCGGTAGCCAGGATTAAGGAGGCTTCGCTGGATGAAATAGCGGCAGTACCGGGTATGAACCGGAAAGCAGCCGGGGCGGTGCTGGATTTCTTCAAAGAATCAGGGCTAGGAGTCAAATGAAAAATCCGTTGCCGTGTTAGCTTTGTTTCTCTCCACTATCAGCGAAAATTGGGAGATAAAAGAAATGAAATCTACCAAAATAGCTGAAAATCCGGGTCCATTATTCTTTATGCTGCTTCTGGCAACTATGGCGGCTCTATAATCCGCCCTCATTAGCCAGGAAAACTCCACTTGTCAGAATATTTCCCGGGAAATAAGTCGAAGTGGGAAAAAAGCTGTTGGAATAAGCTGCAAAATTCCGTATGATTAAAGTAAGGGATTTATGACTATCGGGAATTCTTGGCGAGAAAGGAGGGGGCTCATTTGCAGGGTTGGGTGCTCAGGTGGTTTTTAAATATCCTGGCCATTGTTATTACCGCAGCTTTATTGGAAAATTTCCAACTTACACTCTGGGGGGCCATTGTCGGATCCATATTTCTAGGAATAGTAAATGCTGTAATAAGGCCGCTATTGATTATCTTGACTTTACCTTTGAATATTATTTCGTTGGGGCTTTTCACCTTTGTTATTAACGGTGTAATGCTGTGGATAACCTCGGCTACGGTCAAGGGATTTGACATTCACGGATTTGGCTGGGCTATTGTCAGCGCTTTGCTTATTAGTATCATTAGTTTTGTCATCAGCTTCTTTATTGATGATAGAACCTTTAGATTTAGGAATTAGGCTTTATCCGATGTTTCATTTGTGTTTCAACAATGTTTCTTGCATATTTATACAACCCTTATGCAAGAAATAGGATATCTGCAGTATTATCATTGTATAATTGGACAAGGAGCCGGGCCTGTGCTCGGCTTTTGTGTCAAGAGGGCGATTCTTGTGAGGCGATGTCACCGGTTTGATTATGACTGATAAACTGCGGTCATGGGAATAAGTAATTTTAATCGGGTAAAATGAACTGCATAGAATTAGGACTGGGGGAAAAAGATGTCCATAGAATTAGTGGCGATTGACCTGGATGATACCCTGCTTGATTCCGAGTGGAAGATAGCGGAATCAAGCCTCGAAGCCATCAGGCAGGTGCAAGAAAAAGGAATAATGGTAACTCTGGCTACCGGGCGCATGTTTCGTTCGGCCTTACCCTACGCCCGACAGTTAAAGGTAGATATTCCATTAATAACCTATCAGGGAGCCCTGGTAAAAAACTCGCTTTCTGAGGAGGTTCTTTACTATGAACCGCTGCCGCGCAAGCTGGCGACTGAGGTTATGAAGCTTTTCAAGGAGCAGGGAATATTTTTTCAGAGCTATTTTAATGATTGCTTTTGTATTGAGAGCTGGAGCCCGGAAGCAGAATATTATGCGGAATTATCAGGAATAAAGCCCTTGTTCTATGAAGACCTCATTGCTGTTTCCCGGGAACAAGATACACCCAAAATCTTAGCCACCGTCTTTGATGAAAGGCTCATACTGTCAATGGAAGAGGAATTGAATCGGCGTTTTGGGGAGGAATTATATATTACCCGTTCCAAACCAGTATTCCTGGAGGTGATGAGCCGTTACGCAGATAAAGGGCAGGCTTTAAAGATGCTGGCCCAACACTATAGCATCCCACGGGAAAAAGTTCTGGCAATGGGCGACAGTTATAATGACCTGGCCATGATAAAGTGGGCTGGAATCGGCGTAGCCATGGGCAATGCTCCGGAAGTGGTAAAAGAAGCCGCTGATTATCTGGCTCCCTCCAATGAGGATGAAGGGGTGGCTCAGGTCTTGCATGAATTAGTACTTAATAAAATATATCACGGGGAACCTATCTTCTGATATATAAGGATTGATTAATAAGAAAAGTGAGGCGTAAAGGGTAAGGTGTGAGCTTACACCTGCCGTAATAGAAGGATGGAAAGCCGGGGAAGATAAACTGACAGCAATTTTACCTGAACTAGGAGGCTCTAATCCCTTCGGTCGCTTTTAAGGTTGCTGAGCGGTATATTTATGCACACTAATGCATATTTATTATTTTTTGCAGTGACATCAAGGTTGCATAAATAAAAGTATTGCCGTAGGGAGTACTTGGGAAAGGAAGGTTAAAGCTGATATGACAGTTGAGAAAATGAGGGATTACCTGTATAACCTGCCGGAGCAGTTTGCCGAAAGCTTGAAGATGGAATTTGACTTTATCGAGGACTATTGTTCTGACTATGAAAATATTGTGGTTGCCGGTCTGGGAGGTTCAGCCATTGGCGGAGATATACTGCGTACTTTTGCTCTCCAGAAAGCAAGGATACCGGTATTGGTAAACCGCGATTATGATATTCCCGCTTTTGTGGGCGAGAAGACCCTTTTCTGTGCGGTCAGCTATTCAGGGAATACCGAAGAGACCTTGAGTGCTTACAAGCAAGCGCGGGAACGGGGGGCAGATATCGTCTGCTTTAGCAGCGGGGGGGAACTGGAAAAGATGGCTCGACTGGATGGCAAACCGGTGGTAAAAGTACTGGCAGGTCTGGTACCGCGAGCGGCTACCGGCTATCTTTTCGCTCCGCTGGCTTTATTGCTGGAAAAGTTAGAGATAATACCCGGTGTAAGGATAGAATTGGAGGAATGTGTTCGGGTTTTGCGGGATACCCGCGATAGTTTTCATTCGGATATCGAGTTGGAGAAAAACCCCGCCAAACAAATAGCCCGAGAGCTTAAGGACAGTATCCCTATAATCTGGGGTAGTACCGGTATTTCTGAGGTGGCAGCTCTGCGCTGGAAAGCCCAGATTAACGAGAATGCCAAATCCCCGGCCTATTACCACGTTTTTCCTGAGCTCAACCACAATGAGATTGTCGGTTTTGAAGTTCCGGCCGAACTTGTATCCCGGCTATCCGTAGTCATATTGAAAGACCGTTTTGATCATGAGCGGGTAAAGCAGCGTATGGAAATAAGCCGGGATATAATCAAACAGAAAGTTAAGGGTTTTGTTGAGGTGGAAAGCCGGGGTGAATCATTCCTGGCAAGACTATATTCGCTCTGTTATACGGGAGATTATGTCAGTTTTTATCTGGCTTTGGAATACGGAATAAACCCAACTCCGGTAGCATTAATCGACTACCTGAAGGCGGAACTGGCTAAATGATGAAGCTGATGGGGGAACCACGCTTTTGATAAACAGGGAGTCCCCTTGATATATGATCCAAGGAGTTTTGTGATGAAGTTTTATGGTGATTACCATACCCATTCCCGGCATAGTGATGGCAGACAGAGTGAGGTGGATATTATTGCAGCGGCGAGAAGGAGGGGGCTCAAAGAGGTGGCTATAACTGACCACGGACCCCTGGCAGCTGTTATCGGGGTGGAGAGTGCTAGCGAATATTCTCTGATAAGAGAGAGGATAGACGAGGTCGGATGGAATGAGGAGGGACTGCGGGTTCTGGTCGGTGCCGAGGCCAATATCCGGGATTTAAATGGAACTCTGGATATCCCTCAGAGCGTAATTGAGGGTTTAGACCTCCTCATTGCCGGTATGCATCCCTACACTTTGCCTACTACGCTCAAGGACGCCTGGGACTTATTTGCCCGCAATTCGCTGCGTCATCTGGGGGCAGCGCAGCGGGAAAAGGCTGTCAGTGCCAATACCAAGGCTTGCAAAGAGGCTATTTACCAAAACCCGGATCTGGACATATTGGCTCATCCCGGTCTTTTTTTTACGGTGGATGTCCAGGAAATAGCACAGGCTTGTGTGCAGAAAGAGGTTTTGTTTGAAATAAATTGCGGTCACGAGCACCCCGATATATCTGATATAATGGAGGCAGAGCTGGTGGGGGTTGATTTTATAGTCAACAGCGATTCCCATTTTGAAGAAAGTGTAGGAAAACTGGATTATGGTGTTCAGGTAGTTAAACATCTGAAGATTGACCCGGAAAGAGTGGTCAACCTGGAAACGGGGGGAGGTTATTCGCAATGGGGGAAAAAAATGAAGAACTGCAGATACTCATAATTACCGGTTTATCGGGAGCCGGAAAAACCCAGGCAATAAACTGTCTGGAAGATATCGGTTTTTATTGTGTAGATAATCTTCCTCCCGCCTTGCTGTTCAAATTTGTCGAACTAAGCATGCAATCCGCAGGCATAAAAAAGGTGGCCTTGGTCATTGATGTCCGGGGAGGGGATTTCTTCCCGGATCTGTCCCTGATTCTGGAGGAATTGGAGGACAGCCAGATTAATTACCAGATTATTTTCCTGGAAGCCTCGGATGAGGTTCTGGTTCGCCGTTTTAAAGAGTCCCGCCGCCGCCATCCCTTGGCCAGCTCCTCGCGACTGCTGGAGGCCATTCAGGAGGAAAGAAGAATACTGCAGGAACTGAGAGGGAAGGCCCACCTTTTGATTGACACTTCCAATCTTAGTCCCCGGGAACTGAAGGAAAAACTGGATTGCCGTTTTAGCGAGGATGAGTCCGTGCGCTTTTCCGCCAGCATAGTCTCTTTTGGTTACAAGCTGGGACTGCCTATGGATTCTGACCTGGTATTCGATGTCCGATTTTTGCCCAATCCCTTTTATGACCCGATGATGCGGACTATGACGGGTAAAGACTCCATGGTAATAGATTATGTACTGGATTCATCGGTCACCAAATCCTTTATGCGGCGATTTTTAAACCTTCTAAAATACCTTATTCCATATTATATTAAAGAAGGCAAAACCAATTTGGCCATTGCTATTGGCTGCACTGGAGGACAGCACCGCTCGGTGGTTTTAGCCGATTATACCGGAAAACAGCTGGAGAAGATGGGATATAATGTAATTGTTCGGCATAGAGATATTGCAAAACACAAAATGGAGGAGTAAATGGCAGCAGTTGTAAAGGAAGCGAAAGTTGTGGTTATTGGTGGGGGGACGGGACTGTCCGTTCTGTTAAAAGGATTAAAAAAATACACTTCCCACCTGACGGCAATAGTAACGGTTAGCGATGATGGAGGAAGTTCCGGTCGTTTGCGAGCGGAAATGGGGGTTTTGCCACCGGGGGATATTCGCAACTGCCTGGTGGCCTTGGCGGAGACGGAGACCCTGATGGATAAGGTGTTTCAGCACCGCTTTGACCATCAGGGTAGCTTGAAAGGCCATAATCTTGGTAATTTATTGTTGGTTGCCATGACCGAAATTGCGGGGGATTTCGTTTCCGCTATTCAAGAAGTAAGTAAAGTATTGAAGGTTCGTGGTCGGGTATTACCTGCCACCCTGGAACATGTGGCTCTGGGAGCCCGTATGAGAGACGGGATATTAATATATGGTGAGACATCCATCAGGAACTATGGGGAAGAAATCGAGAATTTATTTCTGGTACCAGAAAAATGCCTGCCAGTGCCAGATACTTTGGAGGCCATTATGGAGGCGGACATAATTGTGCTGGGTCCAGGCAGTCTCTATACCAGTATTATTCCTAACCTCCTGGTGGATGGGATAGGTGCGGCCCTGGCAGAATCCAAAGCCCGGAAGGTCTATGTTAGCAATATTATGACCGAGCATGGAGAGACGGATAGTTTTACTGCTGTTGACCACCTGCGGGTGATAATGAGATATCTGGAGAGGCCCGCTATTGAATATATAATTGTAAATAATGGCATTATTGATGAATGGATATTGAAAAGATATCGTGGAGAGCAAGCGCTTCCGGTGTTGTTTAACCGCTCGGAAATCGAAGCTATGGGTATTAAGCTTATTGAGGCGGATATGCTTTCTCATTGTGACCTGGCCTGGCATGACTCCGACAAATTGGCCCGGGTTATTATGAACCTATGATGCAGTGAAGCTTATCACTTCCCCTGGCTGGATTATTGTTAATAATTGATGTCACTGCAAGAAGTAATAAATACGCCTTCGTTTAGGTGTTGCATTCATGCTTTGCCAAGGCTCGCTTGTATATTTATACAAACCTTATGCAACAAAATGAGTTTTGCGGTGGAGTCATAGTTGGGAAGAGGAGCAGCTATGAGTTTTTCCAGTGATGTTAGGAACGAACTGGCCCGGATTATTCCGGAAAAGGAATGTTGCCGCGAGGCAGAACTGGCCGCCCTGCTGGCTGTCAGCGGAGATCTTGCTGCGGACGAAGACGGCCGGCGGGTCCTAAGAGTGCAAGCAGATAACGCGGCTACTGCCAGGAAAATCATCACTCTGCTCAAGGAGAATTACCACCAAATACAATCAACGGTCAAGGCAGTTGAACAAAGGAGATTTAAAAAGAAACGGATATATGAGGTTAATGTACTCCTGGACGGAGGAGATGAAGCCCTGAATAAAGACCTGGAAGAGATTCTCCTGCTCCTGGAAAAGGAAAAATTTACAGCTCTAAATCGTTCGCTGCTTGTGCGGACATGCTGCAAGCGGGCTTATCTGCGGGGCATATTTTTAAGTCGCGGCTCAATTAATCGTCCGGAAGGAGAATATCATTTAGAATTGGTTTTGAATGATAATCGACTGGCTTTTGCGGTTCAAAAAATGCTGGATAAATTTGAACTGGAACCTGGCCTGGTGGAGAGGAAAAACCATTGGGTTGTTTATCTCAAAGAAAGTGAAAAAATCGTAGATTTTTTACGAGTGGTGGAAGCAAGCCGAGCCTTATTGAACTTTGAAAATGTTCGTATAATCAAATCTGTACGCAATGATGTCAACCGGCAGGTCAATTGTGAAACGGCTAACCTGAGCAAGACCATTGATGCTTCGGTACGACAGCTTGAACTTATTGGGAGGCTGTTTAAAGAACAAGGTTTAGAGCTTCTTCCCGGGAACTTGCGGAATTTGGCTGAAATGAGAATGGTCTATCCGGATGCTAGTTTAAAGGAACTGGGGGTTATGCTGGATCCGCCTTTGAGCAAGTCAGGGGTGGCTTATCGTATGCGAAAACTAGAGGAAACGATAAAGGAGATACTGCAGGAAGATTAAACCATTTTTGTCATGCTATTAACTACAAGCCAAGGCAGGATATTATCTGGCTGGTGGAGAATAGTTTTTTATACTTGCTTGTGTCTATACTCAGCTTGTATTCCTCTTCTGTTTACCCTTTGATAATCAACGCTCGGGGCGTAGAAGATAATACGAGAACAAGAAACACTTGGACGAATAATCTGAATTACGACCTGGCACGCAGATAAATTTTAGTAGTTCCCGGAGGGTAATTTGCGCTGATTCATTATGAGTTAACGCTGATAGGAATAAAAACTGGAAAAAATGGGGTTTTCGCAGGCGAATTATATTTATTTAGATAGAGATATAAGGGGAGACAAGATATGAAATTAGTTCAGGATATTTCTATTCAGCAGCAGCAAAAGCTGTTGATGACGCCTGAATTGCGTCAGGCTATAGCCATTTTACAGATGTCCACCCTTGAATTGAATGAGTATATTCAAAGAGAATTGGAAGAGAATCCTTTTTTGGAGGAAAAAGAGGCTGAGGAAAACGTGGACTATGAAAAGGAGGCTGCTGACAACAGTGATAACAGCAAACTGGAAGATTGGCTTGATTATTACAACGATCGTGATATTGGCTTTTTAAATAGAGAAGCGGAAACAGAGAAATCCTTTGAGAATTTTTTTGCTCGGCGACCGAGTCTTTATGAACACCTTGAATTTCAACTGCGTTTGAGCTGCAAGAACCGAGATGAGCTGGTAATAGGCAATTATTTAATTGGCAGTATTGATAACAATGGCTACCTGGGTATGGATTTGAAGGAGATTGCATCTCATTTGGAGGTGAACCTGGAACAGGTAGAGGAAGTTTTGGAGATAGTTCATTCTTTTCATCCTCATGGTGTTGGGGCCCGGGATCTGCCGGAATGCCTTTTGTTGCAACTCAAGCATTACGGCAAAGAGAGTTTTTTGGCCCGGGTAATGATAGAACAGCACATGGATGACCTGGCCCGCTGCAGGTTAAATAAAATAGCTCAGGCTCTTTCGGTCCCGGTTCACCAGGTTCAGGAAATATCCGACTTAATCCGAACCCTGGATCCCCGGCCTGGCTTGCAGTATAGCAATATTAATGAAATCAAATATATAATTCCCGATGTATTTGTCGAGAAAGTGGAAGGTGAATACATAGTAATTGTAAACGATTTCCATTTTCCACGCTTGATGGTTAATCAACTTTATGGAAATATCCTGCGTCAGCCTGACTCCTTTCCTCAGGATACCAAAAAATACCTGGAGGATAAAATGGGTTCAGCGATATGGCTTATTCGCAGTATAGAACAGAGGCGAATGACTCTGTACAAAGTGGCCCGTTGTATTGTTGACATACAAAGCGAATTCCTGGACAAAGGGATCGAGTTTTTAAAACCGCTTAATCTCCGTCAAGTGGCGACAATAGTTGATGTGCATGAATCAACGGTTAGCCGGGCCACCACCAATAAGTATATTCAAACCCCGCAGGGTTTATTTGAATTGAAGTATTTCTTTGGGGTTGGTCTGGAATCTGGTTATGGCCGGGAGAAGGTTTCCAGCAAGAGCATCAAACGCAAGGTAGAGGAGATTATTGCCGAGGAAAATAGCCTCAAGCCTTTGAGTGACGAGGCTATTGCCCAGCTTCTGAAGAAACGGGGTTATCGTATTTCCCGAAGAACTGTTACCAAATATCGCCAGGAAATGGGCATACCCGCGACCACCTCACGCAAAAGGTTTTAGTTGGAAAGTGAGGAGTTCTTCGTTGCTTACAGAGAGAAAAAGAGTGCTTCTTGCCCCGAAAGGGGACAGGAAACACTCTTTTTTTCGCTTGCAAAAAGTAATAATATTATGCTTTTATGCTTATGCACTCTTATGCAACGAAAGGAGTTTTGCAGTAGAGTATTATTTCTTCAGCCCTTCAATAATCAGGGGAAGAACCTTATAAAGGTCTCCTTGAATAGCATAGTCGGAGACGGCAAATATGGGAGCGTTTTCATCATTGTTTATGGAACAGATGATGCGAGCGTCACGGATACCGGTAATATGCTGAATCTGACCAGAAACACCGATGCCGATATAAAGCTCTGGTTTAACCTGTATTCCCGAAAGGCCTATACAACATTCTTCCGGCAGCCAATGCATTTCATCAGAAATAGGACGGGTACAGCCTATTTCTGCTCCCAGTAAATCAGCCAGTTCCCGCACGAGGGTGAGGTCTTCTTCCTTTTCCACTCCCCGGCCCACGCAGAGCAGGATTCTAGCCTCAGTAAGAGCAGCAGCTTCATGGGTTCGGGTCTTTTTCCCCAGAATCTTTACTTTTGACGGAGGTGCAGGCGGCAGTTCCCGTATATTGCCTGTTCTTCCCTCCTGCACAGCAGCAGGGCTAAAGAGACGGGGAGGAATGGTGGCCATCTGGGGGCGGGTGGGTATCGAAACCCTTTGCACCGCTGCACCACCAAAAATAAGCCGCTCCATTATCAAACTCTGGTCGTCAGCACTTAGTTCTAGAGAAATACAGTCACTGCACAAACCGGTGTTTAAACGGGCGGCAATACGGGCTGCCAGCTCTTTTCCACGTAAAGAAGAACCGATAAGGAAAACATCAGGTTTTTCCTGTAAAACTTCGGCAACTATTAGCGGAATACAAGCCATAAAATCCTCATCTTCGGCCAGGGGAGGGAGATAGAGTATCTCATCGGCACCACGGGCAATACAGTCATGGGCTTTTTCATCATTCCCAGCATTATGGGGAAGGATAACCACGATTTTACTGGCCAGCTTTTGGGCCAGTTCCGTTCCCCCCTGTATTAGTTCGAGATTATGTTCGTAGTCTTCAGCAAAAACCCAAATTCCCGCCATCTATTTCACCCCCCGAGCAATTATTCCCTTGCTTTGAAGAGTATCCAGCAGAAACGCGATATCTGCGGCCTCATCGCTGAGTTTCTGCCCGTTACGCTCCATATTGGCTTTGAAGCTAGCCAGGACTTGCAGGCATGGGGCAAAATTTCCGGATAGTTCATCTTTAACGATTTCGATTACTGGTTTTTTGGAAGCCGCCAGGGTATCTCTAAGTCCGGGTATTCGCGGAGAATTAATATCGGGCAATACCGTTAAAAGAGCCGGAAGGCTTAGCGAAACAGTTTCGATACCGTCATCTGCTTTTCGTTCGGCAATGAGCTGCTCTCCTGCCAAATCTATCTTGCTTACCATGGTAACGCATGGAATATCGAGAAGTTCAGCCAGCCGCGGGCCTACTTGTTGGGCATAAAGGTCGCTTGATCCCTCGCCGCAGATGATCAGGTCATATTCTGTTTTGGCAGTTATGACATCAGCCAAAATAGCTGCGGTTTGCGCCGGCTCCAAATTCTCAAAAGAGGGATCATTAATAAAATAAGCTTTTTCCGGGCCGCGGGAGAGGGCATCCTTAACCCCCTTGGTATCGTAAGGATGACCTACGGTAATGGCTGCCACGCTGCCGCCATATTTTTCATAGAGCTGGATCGCTTCTTCAATGGCATTGCGGTCATAGTCGCTCATTTTCTTATCGGCATATTCCAAATCCAGCTCCGGCGAGCTGTCAGTTCTTATATAAGCTTCGTCAACCACCCATTTATAACAAGCAATAATTCGGGGCATAAAAACACCTCGTTTCTTAATCCCAGGCCATAATCTAAGGCTTAGCGCAAAAGATTTCCTGCTATAACCATACGCTGGGCTTCTGAGGTACCCTCGTATATTTCGGTAATTTTGGCATCGCGCATCAGGCGCTCAACTTTCTGACCTTTAATATAACCGTAGCCCCCGTGGATCTGCACCGCTTTGGAAGTATGACGAGTAGACATTTCCGCAGCGAAAACCTTGGCCATGGCAGCTTCCTTGGTGAAAGGTTGTTTCTGGTCTTTTAAGAAAGCGGCATAGGAATAGAGGAAACGCGCGGCGGCAATATCGGTAGCCATATCGGCAATCATCCACTGAATGGCCTGGTTTTTGGATATGGGTTTGCCAAACTGGATGCGCTGCTTGGAATAGCTTATGGACTCGTCCAGAGCAGCCTGGGTAATACCAACGGCCTGGGCGGCAATGCCGATACGGCCATGGTCAAAAGAGGACATAGCTATCTGCAACCCCTGCCCTTCTTTGCCCAGCAGGTCTTCCCGGGGAACCCGGCAGTCTTTCAAAATAATCTCCGAAGTCTGGGAAGCTCTTATGCCCATTTTATAAAAATGTTGTCCCACTTTAAGACCGGGATTGTCCTTGGAGATAATAAAGGCGCTCAATCCTTTGCCTCCCAGGGATTTGTCAGTAAAGGCAAAAACCACAAAAGTATCAGCAACCGGGCCGTTGGAAGTAAAGGTTTTGATTCCGTTGAGCACATAGC
>NZ_JAQVZX010000096.1 GCF_028707975.1 Syntrophomonas sp. | reverse complement strand
TACTAAAAAAATGCGTAACCATCAACATATTAGACTTCAAATGCATTCCCCTTAATAAACTGCACAGCTGCTACCACTTGACTGAAGATGAAACCGGCTACCAACTGACGGACATCCTGGAGATACATTTTTTAGAACTGCCCAAGCTTTTTGATGAAGCTGTGGAAAAGGATGAAAGCGAACCCCTGATTCAGTGGATGGAGTTTATTGACGGTAAATCCAAAGGAGTGATGGAAATGCTGGCCACAAAAAATGAAGAAATAAAAAAGGCCCTAAGTATTCTGGAAATAGTAAGCCAGGATGAAAAGGCCAGAATGCTTTATGAAGCCAGGGAAGCGGAAATTCGTGATCAGATAACTAGGATTGATTCAGCCCGTGAAGAAGGTATAGAAGAAGGAGAAGTAAATGCTCTTGCAAGAACTGCGATAAAGTTACTGACTAAAAAATTTGGATTGTTACCAGAGGAACTTAAGACGGGGATATCAGAATTAGACCCACCAACTTTGGATATTATGATTGATGGCATTTTAGATTACGAAAGCCTGGAAGACATAAAAAAGTATATTCAATAAGGCCTGCCACGGGGCGCTTGCCAAGGGGACGGTAGCGACCGAAGAGCACAAGGGGACAGTCCCTTTGTGTCCCAGATACTGCCTACCCAATTCATGCCGGCCAGGACCTTGTTCTATTGGAGTAAAATGTATAGTTCCCAGGCCCGGGCCGGGGATAGTTATGCGGTACTAAAAAAGTGCGTAACCATCAACATATTAGACTTCAAATGCATTTCCCTTAATAAACTGCACAGCAGCTACCACTTGACTGAGGATGAGACCGGCTACCAACTGACGGACATCCTGGAGATACATTTTTTAGAACTGCCCAAGCTTTTTGATGAAGCTGTGGAAAAGGATGAAAGCGAACCCGTAACCCAGTGGATGGAGTTCATTGACGGAAGATCCAAAGGAGTGATGGAAATGCTGGCCACTAAAAATGAGGAGATAAAAAAGGCTTTGAGCATCCTGGAAATAGTAAGCCAGGACGAAAAGGCCAGAATGATTTATGAAGCCAGGGAAGCGGAAATCCGCGACCAGATAACCAGGATTGAGTCAGCTCGTGAAGAAGGTCTTAAAGAAGGCATAGAGAAGGGCATAGAAGAAGGAGAAGCAAACGCTCTTGCAAGAACTGCTATAAAGTTACTGACTAAAAAATTTGGATTGTTACCAGAGGAACTTAAGACGGGGATATCAGAATTAGACCCACCAACTTTGGATATTATGATTGATGGCATTTTAGATTACGAAAGCCTGGAAGATATAAAAAAGAACATTTAACACTATTAGGGCCTGCCACGGGGACGGGAGCGACCGAGCCAGGTCGCAGGAGCACAAGCACAAGGGGACAGTCCCTTTGTGTCCCAGATACTGCCCACCCAATTCATGCCAGCCAGAACCTTGTTCTATTGGAGTAAAATGTATAGTTCCCAGGCCCGGGCCGGAGATAGTTATGCGGTACTAAAAAAATGCGTAACCATCAACATATTAGACTTCAAATGCATTCCCCTTAATAAACTGCACAGCTGCTACCACTTGACTGAAGATGAAACCGGCTACCAACTGACGGACATCCTGGAGATACATTTTTTAGAACTGCCCAAGCTTTTTGATGAAGCTGTAGAAAAGGATGAAAGCGAACCCGTAACCCAGTGGATGGAGTTCATTGACGGAAGATCCAAAGGAGTGATGGAAATGCTGGCCACAAAAAATGAGGAGATAAAAAAAGCCTTGAGCATCCTGGAAATAGTAAGTCAGGACGAAAAGGCCAGAATGATTTATGAAGCCAGGGAAGCGGAAATCCGCGACCAGATAACCAGAATTGAATCAGCCCGTGAAGAAGGTATGGAAGAAGGAGAAGTAAATGCTCTTGCAAGAACTGCTATAAAATTACTGACTAAAAAATTTGGATTGTTACCAGAGGAAATTAAGACGGGGATATCAAAATTAAACCCACCAACTTTGGATATTATGATTGATGGCATTTTAGATTATGAAAGCCTGGAAGACATAAAAAAGCACATTTAACACTATTAGGGCCTGCCACGGCCTGCCACGGGAACGGGAGCGACCGAGCCAGGTCGTGACACAAAGGGACTGTCCCCCTGTGTCTGACTCATTTTTTGTTGCCAGCATTTCCATCAGACACAGGGGGACAGTCCCTTTGTGTTTGGTGAATATGTTGGGGAGCCAAGGATTTGTGATGTAGAATTCGGTCTCAATCTGTTTTCGACCAACAGGGTGAATTCGGTAAAATTGTTTAAGGAGTTCAATTTGGCGGAGAACGAGGATCGATGCTTAGACTATAATCAAGATGTCAGACTAAATGATACCGAGGCTAGCAATTTTATCAGGAGTATCTCCGCTGTCCAAAGCCCAACGGAAATTCAAGGGTTTGAAAAAGATAAACGTAATGAAGTTATTAAGAAGTGTAAAACCAAGGGTCTGTCTATAAGACAAATCGAGCGGCTAACCGGTGTTAGTTTTGGGGTGATACGAACAATATAAGTACAATATGCAATAGATGCCTGTCACCCCGCTTATTCTTACCCCACCTATCTGCGCCTGACTAATTATACCAGCCTACATTGCAATTCTTTACTTCTTTTCCCTGCGTCC
This sequence comes from Syntrophomonas sp., assembly GCF_028707975.1. Lineage (GTDB taxonomy): Bacteria > Bacillota > Syntrophomonadia > Syntrophomonadales > Syntrophomonadaceae > Syntrophomonas. Next base: position 4,235 of record NZ_JAQVZX010000096.1, on the reverse strand, counting down.
CGCATAGGTTAAAATAAAACCAAACCACCACCCGACAAACAAAAAACATCTGTTCCGTTTTCTGTTGATGGGTACGAGCACAAGAGGACTGTCCCCTTGTGTTGATCCCCTTGTGTTGAGTAATCTGGTATTAATATATCATAATTGGAAAACCCCTTGTTGGGAAACTTGTAAGCTATTCTTAAGATAGCATATAATTTAAATAATAACTGAGTAAACCATAGTGCTGTTAGTAGCTTTAAGATGGGGGGAGTTAATTTATGGGAATACCATCCAAAAAATCAGATGAGAAATATAGCTATGCCGATTATCTTAAATGGCCGGACGAGGAAAGGTGGGAGCTTATTGATGGGATACCCTATAATATGAGCCCGGCTCCTTCTACAGAGCATCAAAGAATCTCACGGGATATCGAAGTGCAATTTGCCAATTATTTACGAGGTAAAAGCTGTGAAGTTTTTGATGCGCCGTTTGATGTTAGATTGTCCCAGGGTAATGAGAATGACGAAGAGATTAAAACAGTAGTTCAGCCTGATATAGTAATAATTTGTGATAAGAACAAGCTGGACAAAAGGGGTTGCAAAGGTGCTCCGGATCTGGTGGTGGAAATAATATCACACGCTACTGCCAAAAAAGATATGCAGGAGAAATTCCTATTATACGAGCGTAGTGGAGTTAAAGAATACTGGCTGGTGTTTCCCCTGGATAAGGCCATAGATGTTTATATGCTTAACGAAAATAACAAGTATGAACGAAGCGGGTTGTACCAATACCCGGATAATGACAAGGTTGAGGTCGGCATCTTTCCTGACCTGGAAATTGATTTGGCCTGGGTATTCGGTGAGTAAAGGAGCACAAAGGAGCACACAAAGGAGCACAAGGGGACAGTCCCTTTGTGTCCTTGGTTACAATAGTAACTAAAGGCGGTTTTTTTATTGATGAAGTTTATTGCTAAATGTCTTTGTTATTGTGAACAGATAGTCATTTCTTAATAAATGATTCATGCCAGTCATTCATATGGGAATAAAACAAATGTGTTATAATAAAATCAAAACAAGGACTATCGAGGGAACATGAGTCAATTTGAGAAGGTATTGCTTAATATACTATCGGGCTTATCTGATCAGAATATTTCTTTTCCTGATTTGTGCAAGCTATTAACCAGCCTTGGTTCTCGAGAACGGGTTAGAGGTAGCCATCATATATTTTTTAAGAAAGGTGTCGAAGAAATCATAAATATCCAGGCTAAGGGTTCAGAAGCAAAAGCCTATCAAGTCAAACAAATCAGAGAAATTATTATAAAATATAAACTGGGAGGGAAGCGCGGTGTTTAAATATGAGATTATTGTTTATTGGAGTGAGGAAGATCAGTCCTATATAGCAGAGGTTCCGGAGCTGTCTGGATGTATGGCCGATGGCTTAACATATCAAGATGCTATTAGCAATGCTGAAGTGATTATTTCCGAATGGATTGAAACAGCAGAGGAATTAGGTATTAAAATTCCCAAACCCAAAGGGAAGAAGCTGGCCTACGCATAAGGGTAACAGTGGGACGAGGGAGCACACGAAGAGCACAAGGGGACAGTCCCTTTGTGTCCTGTTTAGAAAATCAGCACTATACCCGGTACTAAAGCACATAAATAAAGCCCTGCAAAAATGGGTTAGAAGGAAATACAAAAATATATCTAAAAGCAAAGAACGAGCTAGAAAATGGCTTAAGCAAGTAGCGCAGAAGAAGCCAGGTTTATTTAAACACTGGCAAATGGGTATAATAAGCGACTGAATAATGGGAGCCGGATGAGCCGAGAGGTTCACGTCCGGTTCTGAGAGGGCCTTGGGGTGAAACTCCCCAGGGCTACTTACCTTTCAAGGGTCTCCATTGCATAGTTTTCTTTAAACAGGCTGTTCATCATGTTTATTAGCACTTTACCGGATACGCTAAATAGCGATTTCACTATTTCATCCGGTTTTATCCTTTCGGAATTGCCTTTGTTTTGAGACAAGCCGCCCACATATTTCCGTGTAAACTATTATACTAAATATTCTTAGATGATGACTATTTGCCAGCTAGCCAAGGGGATGTTTCTTGCGGCTGGTAGTCTGTCATGAACTAAAAGGACCTAAAAAAGGTCAATTGCCTGTAAGGTCTGGTTATTTCTATGCTATACTGTAAATAAAAAGGGAGGGTTGATGGGTGTACGAAATTGATTAGCAGGGGGAAAGAAAGCTGATGAACTACTAGAGTTTAATGATAAAGCCGTCTCGCTGGCGTGACTATGTCAGTAGCTTGCTTGAATTGGAAGATTAAGATAAAATATAGTATTATTAGAGGGTCAGGGCTGAAATAAAGACCCAAAAAATACTGGAGGATAAAGCATGGATACATATTTATGGAAAAGATTAAAGGGTTTATACTTATTACTGGTTTTTACTTTATTACTACTTCTACCCTCAGGCTCGGCTTACGGGGCCACAAGCTACCGGATACAAGGCGATCTTCCCAAATACCCGGCCAGTGATTTTAAAGAAGAAGAGCAGGTTCGCGCCCTGGCCAATGTTAAAATCGTTGCCAGCACCAAAGATGCCTTCACGGCTGCCGGTGAATCCTACTGGGCCGAGTTTCGCCTACCCCGAAATTTCTATATATGCTCAGCGGGCATCTATGGCGATGGCCAGCAGAAGGATGTGGAATTGGCCCGGGGAAGGTGTTTTGAAGACCAGAATCGGGCGGTGGAGATTAAACTTATTGCTGAGGAGAGGAACAAGCCCGGCTATTACCGGGGGTTTGAAATCATGGTGGAAAATATAGAACGCCCCGATGATTATCCTGAACTGCAGTTGTATTTCCACCAGGTGGTAGTACCCCGTGGCTACAAGGGCAATGTAGAGCTTAGTATTGATAGTGCTGGAGCTGGTTTTTCATCAGGCAGTCTTACCATAGCTAATATTATGGCCGCTCGCCTGACGGTGGAAGCCAGTGAAGTCCAGTTCCTGGTCGGCAGTGAGCAGGCTCTGGGGCCTATCAGAGTCACGGAGAACATGCCGGGTACCTTTGATTATATCGAAATGACTTTGCCTGGCGGTTACCAATGGAATCAAGATAGCTGCTACATAGACCCCATGCTGGGATTTCGACATGATTTTAACGGTGATGGCCGCTATGATAAGGATGATTTCATAATAAGCGTAGAAGGCGACAAGTACGGTCAATCTATTCTGCATATAGAGGCATTGGGAAAAACAAAAACTGTGGGTAAAATGGAAATAGAGTGCAAGGTTCAGTTTAAGGATGAGCATAGCTCTTATGGTGATCTCAGTTTGCAGCTAAAAAGCAATGCGGAGCTTAACGTGAGTAGCCTCAAAGTAGCCAGCTATAGCCAGCAAAAGATAGACTTGAGCGTACAGAATGTAAAAGATGTTTATGGAGGGCTTTGCGCTCAAAAAATCGGCAACATCATTATTAGCGAAAATGCTCCCACAACCCTGGCAAGTAACCGTCGGGTTACACTTTCCCTTCCTGAAGGGGCGAAATGGGCTGGCCTTCCCTCGGTTAAATTGGAAGGGGACAAATATCTGGATATAGGCGATATGGTTATTAATTCTGAAAAAAATCAGCTTAGTTTTGAAATTGAGGATAGCAGCCGGGAACGTCCCGGGAAGATAATTCTGGAGGAGGGTAAGGTAGATCTGGCCACCGACTTTCAAGGTGAGCTGGTGGTCGAGGTTGCTGGTTCCGCCGGGGTTTCCGGGTCCAGTACTGTCGCTCGGGTCAAGCCTGCCTTTACAGTAAGTGCATCCTCCAAACCTGCTCTGCTTATTGGGAAGCAGGGGCAGGTGGCCGGGGAATTGGAAATAACGGAAAGTGCCGGGCGGGTATTCCTGGCCCGCGAGCTGTGGATAGAGTTTCCTGCTGGGATTAAGCTGGCGCGTAATCCGCAGGTGAAAGTTACAAGCGGCGATATAATACTATCCAGCTCTTTTCTAAAACAGGACGGTAACAGTGAAAGACTGGTCATACCAGTACAGAATTCCAGCTCCAAACCGGCTAAGCTGAATATTAAGGATATTGCATACGACCTGAACAACATGCTTCCCGATGGAGATGTTCAAATAAAGCTGGGAGGCCCGGCAGTGAATGAAGTTAATGAAGGGGCCAATCCCATTTTTCCTGGTCGCAACTGGGTTTGCGAGGTAGCCAATGCCAGTATGAGCAAAGATGCTCCTCCCCAGCCTGC
>NZ_JAQVZX010000095.1 GCF_028707975.1 Syntrophomonas sp. | reverse complement strand
CTGGCCTTCATCATCCAATGGCTATTCAATGATTCTATCGTCGGCACCTCGCCGGTATTCTGGATTTTATTCGGGGTAGCGGTGACGATGGGTGGGGTGAAAGGCCTCCATGAGTAGGGGAACAGAGTTTTTTAACGATTTTGAATAGAAAAAACCTGCCACGAGATTCCCCTTGGCAGGTTTCCCTTTCTAATGACCTTATTACCGGATGGGTACATTGGGATCGAGGATATTCAACTTCTTGCCGTATTTCGTGCCCAGTTCCCGCAAAACAGCGATCTCTTCCGCATCCAGCTTCTTGAGCAAGATTTCTCGGGTCTGCTTCTGTTCCTCAACCGAGCGCTGCTCTTTGGTGCCTACACTGTAGAGGAAATTGATTTCCTCCCAGCTCAATTTCTGCAAAATAAGCATTCCGGCTTTAAGCAGATCCTTCTTTTCCAGCGGCTTCTCGATCTGTTCCTGCACATCGGAAATGATTTGCTGCGTATTATTTGATGGAGGTGGTGAACTGCTATCATTATCATGACTGTTGCCGCCGCTATTATCTCCCGGCTTCGAAGGCGAAGGCTGAGTCCGCTTAGAAGTATTGCTGTTGTTGGAAGCTGTAGTTTTATTTTCTGTTGTCGTCAAATCCGAACCGGCTAAAAACAAATCCGAACCTGTTTTGCCTTCTTCAAGAAGACTCGGCAAACCGGAGCTGTCTTCCGGGGTTGTTTTGCCTTGACCGTTGGCGATTTTCCCGCTAACCTCCCCGGTTCCGGCGGCATTGTCATGCTCCCCAACTGTATCCGGCGAAGGCCCTGGCTCCGCAGCGGGTGGTACTACGGGGCTGACAATTGGTATAGGGATGAGTGGAATATAGAGACCGTTTACCAGGTTATTGAGCAGATAATTCAAGTAAAGTCCCAGAAAAAGGGGAACAGCTAGCAAAAAAGATATGACCAGGTACTTCTTTTTTTTCCTCAATTCACCCATCCCCCTTTTCTAAACTGTCCTTTCCTGTGCTCGAAGCTCATATTCCCAATTCATCGGGGGCACAAGCACTGATGAAAAATAGGGCCCTCACTCCTCACCCCTAATACTATATGACAGCTTAAATACTTTCAGTAACACTTTCTTCTTGAACCTGCTCTGGCTCAGCCGCAGAATCGGTTGCCTTTCCGCTGTTCTCCCAGTAGTCCTTGAACAGGGCGACAAATACTCCTATCATCAATCCCAGCACCAGGGCAATAGCCAGGTTCAGCCCCAGCTTGCTCATACCGGGATGGGAACTCTGCACCGGCGTTGTTTGCATAATTGCCCGGTCAAAATAAACCTTCTCAAAATAATCATCCAGGGTCTTGTTGGTCAGGCCTATCCAGGTTTTCAGCTTGGCATCCAGCTGCGCTATCATGACCACCACCTGTTCCTCTTTTTGCTTCTTTACTTCAGGCGGGATATCCACATCCGTTTGGAACAAAACGATCTCTCTTTTAATATACTCTATATCATGCTGGGTATCGGTAGCGGTCACACCGGCTTCCAGCGAGCGCCGGGCCAGTTCATCGTAAACCGGACTAGTTTTCTCCGATTCCAGGGTTCCCTGCGGCGAACCTACCCCGCCCATAAACATGATACTCTTCTCTTTCTGGTATCTATCTCTTACTTCAGCTGTTTGCCGCGATTCATCTATGTTCTTCGCCATTCTCAATTCATAGCTCTTAATCCGGTATTCGAAGGCACGGATTAGCTGGTCTTTGTCCTTGGTAATCCGGTAGGCGCTTATTGTAGAGCTAAGATTGTTAAGGTCAATATTGTCTATGAGCAGCAAGCTCTCCCTAATATCATTAAAAGACAGCCCGGTTGTGGGGGAACGGAAATTGCCGCCCTGCGGCTCCCGGCTCTTGCCGGCCAGGTAACTGCGCATGATATCCAGTTGATTGCGGATAATGAGGGGAATTTCCGGGTAATCATACTCCGCATAATTGATCTTGGTTATGGCATCAGCCAGCACTGTGCGGTCCGAGTATGTATCATAAAAATATTTGGTATATGAATTGAAAATCTCCTGTAGGATTTGCTCACCCAGCTCACTATCTGCATCCATGCTTTTGGGGATATTAAGCGTTATAATGAACCGGGTCGGATAATACTGGTAATCCTCCAGGGTTTGAATCGCGGTGGATTCTTTGGCATCAGCATTCTTCTCAGGTACAGCTTCGATCATGTGTTGTATCTTTTCTATGATTGCCGCCGGCACTATCGGGGTTATCTCCAGGTTATCCCTCAGGTCGTCTACCGTTATTTTCTTTTTGTCCAGCTGCAAATCCTCGATTACCGGGTCAAGCACCACCGGCGCTTTAATCTTTCCCAAATCAAAGCGCTTGCCATCCGGGTCCAATCCCTTTTCCACCCCATCGAAGTTGAAAGAGACGATAACTTCCGCTTTGCTTTTTACCTTCCAATTGGGATTAGAAACCATAGTAAATAGCAGTGCTGCCAGCAATGTCACCACTACAACTTTGAGTATTAATTTCTTGCCCTTGATGAGGCTGCTGATAATATCCCGGAGATCTATTTCAGCCTCTTCAATTGCCGGGGCTTCATTTTTCAGGGTTATTTCCAGCTTGTCTTTCAATTGAATGTTGTCCAACTTTCCTCTCCCTTTCTCCCAAAATTGCGCTGTAAAATTGCGCTGTTAAATGGAACACAATTTATCCCAGCCATGCACTATCTAGATATTATTCGACAGCATTATAAATCTTCCTGCCTTCCCCTGATCGCTATTTTCAGCTGGCAGAAAAAACTAATAGAGGAAATAGGGTTTTTGTTGTAGAATTAATACCAAGTCCTAAACTTTATTCTAATCAAGTTTTAACTTAGATACAAAGGAATATTTATGCAAGTGTTCTCCGGTATATTCATAATCTATCGCTTGCGCATATCCAGATACAGGAATATTTATGCAAGTGTTCCCTGGCAGCGGAAGCAGATTTTGCAGGAAGGAAAGCAGACCAAGATGAAAAAAAAGCTAGCGATTATTATTTTGATAGTACTGGTTGCCGCAGCTATTTTGCTATTAGGCAAATTTATCAGAACCCCTTTCAGTCCGGAACCAAAAGTCGACAAAGAATTGGAAGAAAAACTGGGTTCTGATTTTTTTACTAGCTTTGATACCAATGAGCCGGCCGACAGCGACAAGAACTCTGCTGCCATAAGCAATATCATAAGGGAGAAGCTGGATGAAACGGAGCCAGCTCCGAACAAATCAAGCGGCGATAGCAGCGTAGGGACAAGCTCGGTTCCCCCATCGGAAAAAGAGATAGTGGAGAAGTACCTTCCTCGTTTGGATGCCCTGCAGCAACTTTCCACCAGCCGCCTGGAAACCCTGGTAGCTACGGCTTACCAGGAATACCAGGAACAGAGGAAAAGCGGTTCAGTCAATAGAGTGGCCTTGGCCCAGAAATATATGGCAGCGGCCGAGCGGCTGGAAAGCAATATAGACAAGAGCTTTTACTCTACAGTAGAGCAAATGAAAGCCGAGCTGGAAGAAAATAAGCATTCGACCGCAATTGTTGACGATATTAAGAAGGAATATGAAAAAGCCAAATCCAGCAAAAGGCAGGAACTGCTGAAGAGAATGCAGAATAAAAAATAGCCGGGAATAAAAGCGAAAAAAGGAGACTTATTAGAATGCCGGTGCAAAAAGCCCGAGCCTGCTTAATGATTATTATTGATGCCATTTTGGTAAACATGGCCTTCTACAGCGCTATGCTGCTGCGCTTTGATGCCAACATACCACAGCAGTATATCCAATCCTATATTTCCCTTATTCCGCTTATTACTGGAATAACCCTGCTATTTTTGCTGGTTTTTCGCCTTTACAGCCGTATCTGGGAGTATGCCAGCATCAATGAAATGTGGTCTATTGCCCTGGCCGCTAGCAGCAGCATGTTATGTATATATGCGGTCTTGCACTATCTTTTCCAGGCTCCGTTCTCGCGTTCAATTTATGTTCTGGCCTGGGTTTTTATCAGCCTGTTCATCGGCGTTTCCCGCCTATGGTGGAGGCTTTTCCGAGATTTTATCTTGAAACCGGAGAGCAATCGGCGCCGGGTCTTGATTGTAGGGGCCGGAGATGCCGGAGCCTTGCTGGCCCGGGAAATTCAGAACAACCACCAGCTGGGAATTGAAGCAGTGGCCTTTGTCGATGATGATCCCGGCAAAAAACAAAAGATGCTGATGGGACTTCCGGTAAAAGGTGGACGGCAGCAGATTCCCGTCCTGGTGGAAAACATGGCTATTGATGAAATTATTATTGCCATGCCTTCCGTATGCGGCAACACACTGCGGGAAATAGTGGATATATGCCGCCAGACCTCGGTAAGCTTGAAGATTCTCCCCAGCATTTACCGCAGCAGCCAGGAAGGAAATATCATTTCCAACCTCCGGGAAGTGCAGATGGAAGACTTGTTGGGACGGGAGGCCGTGGAAATCGACCTGGTGGAAATCACCTCCTACCTGCATGACAAGACCGTGCTGGTGACGGGCGGCGGGGGCTCCATCGGCTCCGAACTCTGCCGGCAAATAGTGCGCTTTAAACCTCTCCGCCTGGTAATCATTGATTCCTGCGAAAACAACCTCTTTGACATAGAAATGGAATTAAAAAGTTTGGCCGGCCATTGTGAAATATGCCCGGAACTTTTGGATACTCGAAGGGAAAAACGGCTGGAAGCCTGTTTCCAGAAATATAATCCCCAGGTGGTGTTTCATGCAGCCGCTTTTAAACATGTTCCTATGATGGAACGACACCCCGAACTGGCCATTGACAATAATGTGCTGGGGACACGCAATGTAGCGGATATGGCAGATAAATACAGAGCTGAAGTTTTCATTTTGATTTCCACCGACAAAGCCGTAAACCCGACCAGTGTAATGGGGGCCAGCAAGCGAGTAGCCGAACTGCTGGTCAAAGACCTGAACTTGAGCAGCCATACTCGCTTTGCCGCCGTCCGTTTTGGCAATGTACTGGGCAGCCGGGGCAGCGTAATCCCCACCTTCATCAAGCAGATAGAGCAGGGCGGACCGGTAACGGTCACCCATCCAGAAATGCAGCGTTATTTCATGACCATTCCCGAAGCAGTCGAGCTGGTGATTCAGGCCGGAGCCATTGCCCAGGGCGGTGAGATCTTTGTCCTCGACATGGGAGATCCGGTGAAGATCGACGATTTGGCCCGGGATCTGATCAGGCTGGCCGGCTACGAGCCCGACAAGGACATAGCAGTGGTTTACTCGGGCATTCGCCCCGGGGAAAAATTATATGAAGAACTGTTTTCTTCCCGGGAAGAAATGGCTGCCACCCGCCACAAACGCATCTTTATCTCCCAGAAGGAACTGGATAAAAACTACAGCGGGATATTTCACAGCATAAAAATTCTGGGTCAGAAGGCTTCCCAGGATTCCGGGGAAGCCCGGCAATTGCTGAGCATCATTTTGCCCGAATATACCAGAACCGCTCTCAATCTTCCCCCTCAAAGCGCGGAGATAATCTACCTCGAACCCCGCGACAAAAAAAGAAGCAATATTTTTAATAAAAGCAACTAAATAATACTTGCCAAATTCATCATTATGAGTAAAAATAATACTCATAAAGACATAATACTATGAAATGCACAAGAGGGTAGGATAACGGGGACGGAGCCGGCGATCATGGGGACAGACCCGACTTGAGGCCCACCAGGGCCGAAAGCGGTCCTGTCCCCGTGAACACCACCAAGCAGCGATAGGAAAGACGATGGAACCGTCCTCATTTCTCACCCAAAAAGCTTTTAATAAAATAAACCGAAAGGAAGATAAAGAGGAAGAGACGGCTGAAGAATGAGGAACCCTAGACTGACTGTCTCCTCACTCCTCACCCCTCACCCCTCACTAATATTGCTTGAATCACTTATTACTTCCAAGACCCGTCTAAAACTAATACTGAAATTCTTTCTGAACCCTGAAACCACGGCCCACCTGCGCGGGCTGGCCACAGAATTCGGCGAATCCACCAATGGCGTCCGCGTGGAATTGAACCGCTTGACCGAAGCCGGTCTCCTGGAAAGCAAGCAGAAAGGCCGCAGCATTAATTATAGAGTAAATAAGAAGCACACCCTATTCCCAGATATCCAGAACATAGTCAAGAAGTACCTGGGCATAGATGAAATAGTGGAATCCATTATCAAAGAACTGGGCAATGTCGAAATAGCCCTTATTACCGGCGACTACGCCCAGGGCAACGACTCCGGGCTCATAGACCTGGTACTGGTAGGGGACATAGACAAACCCTATCTCCAGCAGCTGGTAGAAAAAGCAGAAGAACTGATAAACCGGAAAATACGAACCCTGGTGCTGGACCAGGAAGAATTCAAAAAACTTCGAGATAAATTCGAAAAAGAAAAAACCTTGCTGTTGTGGAGAAGTGAGGAGTAGGTTGGAGACCATGGGCGATCTCGAAGGTCCAGCAGGGAGGGTAGATGAAGCAAGATGTAGATTTACCCAACTACTCGAATTTTTCGATGAGTTGGAATCCCTGATTTAAGGTGCGCCAATGTATATATAGAAGCTAATGAACGGGGTGAACTGATGAACCCAAGAATAATCAATATGTAGCATAAAAGCGTCAAGAGCTTGAAATCCAATATTACAAAGAAAAATGCAGAACTGGCTATGTCTAATAGTCTTGATACACCTAATGCATCTATGCAACATTTAGAAGATCAGACTTAATAAACACAATTTTAATGTAGCCGAATTCGAGTACATTAAAAGTCAAGCGGGATTAAATAGTTTTGTTCTTATATCAGGAAATTGGATTAACGAACAAATGATTGAAAATAAAGTATAATAGACATGGAACTGCAAGATTAAATTTCAATTATGGAAATATATAGAAAGGCGGTGCGATATTATGATGTCTATTAGA